>NZ_CP162006.1:4460072-4778649 GCF_040822085.1 Rhodoferax sp. WC2427
CCCCGAACCCGGCTCGCTGGCCTTGCTGGGCGTGGGGGCCTTCGGGCTGTGGGCCACACGGCGACGGATGCGCTGAGCCGCCTGGGGTGGGCGGTAAGATCAGGTGACAGGGGTATTTGAACCCCCAGCCACCTGAAGCGTCCACCCCATGTCCACCATCCACACCGTTGCCGCCCGGGCCGGTGTCTCCAGCGCCACCGTCTCCCGGGTCATGAACGACCCGCACAAAGTGCGCGAAGCCACCCGCCTGAAGGTGGAAGCCGCCATGCGCGAGCTGGACTTTTCGCGCAACAGCTTCGCCGCCTCGCTGGCGAGCCGACGCTCGGAATGTGTGGGGCTGGTGGTGCCGCATTTGTCCGGGGCCTTTTTTGCCCCGCTGGTCAATGCCATCGAAGAAGCCGTCAGCGCCGTGGGCAGCTACCTCATCGTCACCTGCGGCAAGAACAGCGTGGACGAGGTGGCCAACGGCCTGCAATTTCTGCGGCAGCGGCGCTGCGATGCCATCATCCTGTACCCCGGCCAGTTGTCCGACCAGGCGCTGGCCGAGATGCTGCGCCACAACCCGCACATGGTGGTCATCCACCGCACCGTGCCGGGCTTTGAAGCCCGCTGCGTGCAACTCGACAACCACACCGGTGGTCGCCTGGCGGCCGAGTACCTGCTGCGCTGCGGCCACCGCGACATCGGGGTGATTGCCGGGCCGCGCTCCAACCCGGAAAGCATGCAGCGCCTGGACGCCTTTCGCAGCACCCTGAAAGCCGCCGGTTTAACGCTTCCGTTGAAACGCGTGTGCGAAGGCGACTTCCACTTCGCCTCGGGCAGCACCTGCATGGCCGCTCTGCGGGCCCGCCAACCGGCCTTGAGTGCAGTCTTCTGCCTGAACGACCAGATGGCTTTTGGCGCACTGAATTTTTGTCGGGCCGCCGGTATCGCGGTGCCCACCGAGCTATCGCTGATCGGCTTTGACGACGTGGAATACGCCGACCTGATCCACCCGCGCCTGACCACGGTGCACCACCCCGTGGCCGCGCTGGCCCGCACCGCCGCCCAACTGGCCTTGCGGCTGGCCGCCGGGGAGGTTTTGACCGAACCCCAGCGCCTGCTGGAGCCCACGCTGGTGGTGCGCGACTCGGTCGAAATGCGGGCAGGTTAGGCGGCTAGAGCCCCTCGGGCTTGGTCAAGTCCAGCACATTCACGCCCGCCGGAGGGCGGTGGCGGTGGAGCCAGCGCGGGTCGGCCAGGCTGCGCTCCACGTCGGCGCGGCCAGCAGCCCAGTGCTCGCGCACCGTAGCGCGCGAGAACTCGTAGTCTTTGGACTGGGTTTCAAAGTGCTTGCTGCGGTGGATCAGGTGCACGATGGTCACGGCGGCAGCCGATCCGGCGTTCAGCAGCTTTTTCAGATCCGGGTCGTTGGCAAACTCGGGCGGCAGCTTGGCGGCCAGCTTTTGGGCGGCGCTGGAGAGCTTTTGCTGTATCGCCACCTGGTCGGTGTTGAAGCGGGTGCGGCTGGCAAACTGGATGTCCTTGCCCCGCTCGGCCACCTCGCTCAGGTTGCGTGGCATATGGCCCCGGGCGCTGAACAAATCCACCTGGAACACCAGCATGTCTTCGGCGGCAGGCTGGTCGATCACGTACTGCAGCGGGGTGTTGGACACCAGCCCGCCGTCCCAATAAAACTCGCCGTCCACCTCCACCGGCGAAAAACCCGGTGGCAGCGCGCCACTGGCCATGATGTGCTGCGGGCCCAGCGGCTTGGTGTGCATGCGGTCGGCCGAATCAAAGTAGGCAAAGTTGCCGGTGGTCACGTTGACCGCGCCTACCGACAGCCGCACATTGCCGTCCGGGCAGTTGCGGTTGATGCGGTCAAAGTCCACCAGCTTGTGCAAGGTGGCGCGCAGCGGCTCGGTGTCGTAAATGCCCAAAGCCGCCAGCGTGCCCTGCGGCTGGTACTGCGCCGCCGGTACCCGGGGCTTGAAGAAGCCCGGCACACCCAGCATCGACACCATGGCCGCGCTGGACTCGTTGAAAAACTCGCGCGCCTGGACGCCCCACTCGGAAGGCGGTGCCGGGGCCACCAGCTGGGACGACACACCCTCCCAAAACTCCTTCAGCCGAGGCACCCGCAGCGCCGGTGGGTTGCCCGCGATGATGGCCGCGTTGATGGCCCCAATCGACACACCCGCCACCCACTCGGGGCAAATGCCGTTTTCTTGCAGCGCCTCATACACCCCCGCCTGGTAGGCCCCCAAGGCGCCGCCACCTTGCAGCACCAGCGTGCATTGCTCGTGGTGCGGGCCGGGCAAGGCCTTTTTGGACGCAGTAGATGCAGAAGAAGCCACGGTAAAACCTTTCAGACAAAGCCATGTTGCAGTGCAGTATAGGGGGCTGTCTGGCCGGATGGATGTCCGTCCGGCAAAGACATGCAGCGCCCAAATCACTACACAATTTATAGCTACTTACGCTGATGGAACAAGCGCAGGCAGCCGATTTCTTATAAATCGCCAAACCGCACGGGGTTACCCCCATTCCGTCCACGCCCCCGGCTGCAGGTCGCCCAGACGGTAGGCGCCTATCTGCACCCGCACCAGCCGCAGCGTGGGCAGCCCCACGGCCGCCGTCATGCGCCGCACCTGGCGGTTGCGCCCCTCGCAGATACGGATCTCCAGCCACGCAGTGGGCAGGTGGGCGCGAAAGCGTACCGGCGGTGTGCGCGGCCACAGGCCGGGCGGCGCGTCGATCTGCCGCGCCTCGGCGGGCAGGGTCATGCCGTCGTTCAGCAGCACGCCCTGGCGCAATGCCTGCAACGCCGCCTCGGTGGGCGTGCCGTCCACCTGCACCTGGTAGGTTTTGAACTGCTTTTCCTGCGGCTGGGTGATGCGGGCGTTGAGCACCCCGTCGTCGGTCAGCAGCAGCAGGCCTTCCGAATCCCGGTCCAGCCGCCCGGCCACCCGCAGACTCGGGTCGGTGATGAACTGTGCCAACGTGGGCCGGTCGCCGTCGGGGCGGAACTGGGTCAGCACGTTGAAGGGTTTGTTGAACAGGATGATCTTGGGCATGGGCACGGAGGGACAAAACACCCTGATTTTCAACATTTCCGTGCGCCACTCCCTAACGTGCCCCGTTTTTGGTAACAATTGCGCTCCAGGTGGCCTGGCCTCCCCATGGCCTTGGCTTGATTAAGACCCGCCCCAGAGTTCACCGTGACCCCTCCCTCCAAAACCCTGTACCACCTGCTGGCCGTGGCAGCGGACGCATCGGATGCCGAGATCCAGGTGGCCTACGAGCAGGCCACCACCCGGCTCCAGCTGCAAAAAGACCGGATCAGCGCCGACGACTATGACTTCAAGGTCAAGGTGCTGAATGTGGCGTTCAAAACCCTGTCCGCGCCCGCCAGCCGGGCCGCCTACGATGCCAAACTGGCCGCGTCGGCACCACCCGCCCCGGCTCCGGCCCTGGCACTCGTGCCCCTGCAGCCCGAGGCCGAAGCGCTGTCGCTGCGGGCGGAGGCCATGGCCTTGCGGGCCGACGCGATGACGCTGCGGGCCGATGCCATGGTGATGCGCTCGGGTGCCGCGCCGTTCAGGGACAGCCGCAACTTCACTGCAGCAGACAGCGCGCCGGGCGTATCCAGCCTGGCCCCGATCCTGCGCAAGATTCTGCTGGTGCTGGGCACCTTGTTTGCGGTCGCCTGCGTGGCCCAGGTCGTGGCCCTGGTGGCGGGCAACCGACAAGCCAGCCTGGCCGCAGCTGCCGCGGCCAAAGCCAGCGAGGCCACCGCGCTCCAGGAGTACTACCAAACCCACGGGGTGCGCCCCGCCAACCAGGCCGAACTGGATGCGCTACTGGCCGAAGAACGCCGCAAGGACAACGCCAGCCGTGCCGTGGAGCGCGAGAAGACCCGGGTGGAACAAGAGGCCCGCCGGTTCGAAGAAGAATCCCGCCGCCGGGGCGAGCAGGTATCGGCAGATCTGCGCATGGCCGAGCTCCAGGCCAAGGAGCAGGCCCGGCGCGACGACGAGCGCCGGGAGTGGCAGCAAAAAGAAGACGCACGCGCCAAGGAGCAGATGGAGCGCAACCGCATTGAACGGCAAAAGGCCGAATGGCGCGAAGTGCTGCGGCGCTGAAACCGGCCATGGACAGCCCCAATTACTACGAAATCCTGGAAGTCGTCCCCCACGCCAGCCCGGAAGTCATCCGCGCCGCCTACAAAAGCCTGATGCAGCGCCACCACCCGGACCGGCACCCGGCCCACAGCGATGCCGCCAGCCGCACCAGCGCCATCGCGCAGGCCTACGCCGTGCTGTCGGATGCGGCCCAGCGGGCGGCTTACGACGCGCGCCTGCAGCAATGGCGACAGCCGCCTGTACCGGCGGGCTATGCCCCGCCCATCCGCCGTGCCCATGCCGTGCCCACAGCGGCGGCGTCCAACTGGTATTTGTGGCTGCTGGCGGCGGTGATTCTGGCCTCGGGCGGCTTAATGCTGGTGCTGTCGGGGCACAAGTCGCCGCCACCACCGGCGGTGCTGGCCGTGCCGCAACGGCCCACAGGCCCGGCCCGCAGCGACACCCCCGACACCACCGCCGCGGCCCAGCCCGCCGTGGCCCCTGCCCTGCAGCGCATGGCCTTGCTGGCCGCCGACCTGAACGTGGTCCTCCTCGGCACCGACCCGGCGGCCGAAAGCAGCCGCCATCGGCTGTCCATCCCCGCCATAGAGCTGCTGATTGGCAGTACCGAATCCGAGAAATTCGCCGATGCCCTCACCCGACAAAAAGAGCAGGTGGTACAAAAACTGGCCGAAAAACTGGCCCACGCCGCCTACAGCGAACTGCTGTTCGACGGCGACCGCTACCTGGCCCCGTTCATCCTGGACGCGCTGCGCGAGATCACCGGCACCCAGGGCCTGGACGGGGGCGCGGCAGGCAACCCCACCACCACTGCCGATACCCACCGCTACGGCATCGTGGCGGTGACGCTGCCCGCGTCGTTCGGGCTGCGCTAAAGGACTGGTGCCTTTTAGGTCGCTAGCGATGATCCAGAAAGCACAAGCAGCTATTTTTTAGATAGCAGCACTCAAGGCATGGCCGCCAGCAGCGCCGCGTTGCCACCCGCGGCCGTGGTGTTTACCGTCAGCGTCTGCTCGGCGCAGAAGCGCACTAGGTAGTTCGGGCCACCGGCCTTGGGGCCCGTGCCGCTCAGGCCTTCGCCGCCGAAGGGCTGCACACCGACCACCGCGCCGATGATGTTGCGGTTGATGTAGACGTTGCCGATGTGGGCGGCGGCGGCCAGGGCGTGGGCGCGGCTGTCGATGCGGGTCTGGATGCCCAGCGTGAGGCCGTAGCCCAGGGCGTTGATCTGCTCGATCACCGCCTGCGGGTCGCCCGACCAGCGCACGATGTGCAGCACGGGGCCGAAGATTTCCTGCGCCACGTCGGACACCTGCTTCAGCTCGAAGGCTTGCGGCGCTATCAAGTTAGTAGCCGCTTGTGCTGGTGGAATAAGCGAGAGCAGCGCTTTTGATGTGGAATGCAGGCGCTGGATGTGTTTCTGGATGCCGTCAAAGGCCTCCTTGTCGATGACGGGGCCGACGTCGGTGGCCCACTCTGCGGTGTTGCCCAGCACCAGTTCCTGGGCCGCGCCCTGCACCATCTCGATGACGTGGTCGGCAATGGCTTCGTGCACGCACAGCAGGCGCAGGGCGGAACAACGCTGGCCCGCGCTACGGAAGGCGCTTTGCACCACGGCATCCACCACCTGCTCGGGCAAGGCGGTGCTGTCGACCAGCATGGCGTTGATGCCGCCGGTTTCAGCGATCAGCGGGATGATGGGGCCGTCTTTGGCGGCCAGGGTGCGGTTGATGATGCGCGCCACCGGGGTGGAGCCGGTGAACACCACGCCGGCAATGCCGGGCAGCGCCACCAGGGATGCACCCACGGTTTCGCCGGGGCCGTGCAGCAGCTGCACCGCGCCCTCGGGAACACCGGCGGCGTGCAGCAGGCGCACGGCTTCCAGGGCGACAAACGGGGTTTGCTCGGCGGGCTTGGCCAGCACCGTGTTGCCGGTGGCCAGGGCGGCGGCGACCTGGCCCATGAAGATGGCCAGCGGGAAATTCCAGGGGCTGATGCAGACCCACACGCCGCGGGCGGTCAGGCGCAGTTCGTTGGTTTCGCCTGTGGGACCGGGCAGCGCGACAGGGGCCATGATGCGCTCGGCTTCATCGGCGTAGAAGCGCAAAAAGTCCACGGCTTCGCGCACTTCGGACACCGCATCGCCCCAGGTCTTGAAGGCTTCCTTGACCAGGATAGCGCAGAAGCGGGGCATCTGGTGTTCCAGCAAGTCGGCGCTCTGGCGCAGCAGGGCGGCACGCTGGGCGGTGGGCGTTTTGCTCCAAATTTTATAGCTACTTGCGCTGGTGGAATAAGCGCTGGATGCCAATTTTGCATCAAACTCTGGCACCACAGGCACCACCAGGGCATCCAAAGCGGTTTGCAGTGCGGCGCGCTGGGTGGCGACTTCCAGGTCGAGCCCGGCGCTGTTTTTGCGGCCATTGCCAAACAGCACGGGCGGCAGCACAAAGGCCGATTGCGGCTCCAGGCGCAGGGGGGAGACCAAAATTTCTTCCATGCCCACCGACTCGTCGGCCAGCTGGTGCACGAAGGAAGAATTGGCGCCGTTTTCCAGCAGGCGGCGCACCAGGTAGGCCAACAGGTCGCGGTGCTTGCCTACCGGGGCGTAGACGCGGCAGCCGATCAGCGGGTTCTTCAGCACCTCGCGGTACACACCCTCGCCCATGCCGTGCAGGCGCTGCAGTTCGAACGGGTTGCCGCTCTTGGCGGCCAGGTGCAGGATGGCGGCGATGGTGGCCGCGTTGTGCGTGGCGAACTGGGGGTAGATGGCATCGGGCGCATCCAGCAGGGCCTTGGCGCAGGCGAGATACGACACGTCGGTGTGGTGCTTGTGGGTGAACACGGGGTAGTGCTGCAGGCCCAGTTCCTGGGCGCGCTTGATTTCCGAATCCCAGTACGCGCCCTTCACCAGGCGGCACATCAGGCGCAGCTTGTATTTGCGGCCAATGCTGGCGATGTGCTCGATGAGTTCCAGCGCCCGGGTCTGGTAGGCCTGCATGGCCAGGCCAAAGCCGCGCCACTGGGGCTGGTGCTGGGACACCAAGGCGGCCAGGGCTTCGAACACGTCCAGCGACAGCTCCAGGCGGTCGACTTCTTCGGCATCGATGGTGAGGTTGATGTTGGCGCGGGCGGCCTGCTCGCACAGGCTCCACACACGCGGCACCAGCTCGGCCAGCACGCGCTCGCGCTGGGTCCATTCGTAGCGCGGGTGCAGCGCACTGAGCTTGATGGAAATACCATCGTTTTTCTCGGTAGCGCCCGTCTTATCGGCACGGGTAGCTATCGCTTCAATAGCATTCTTGTAGCTTTGCAGGTAGTTCAGCGCGTCGGCGTCGGTGCGGGCGCCCTCGCCCAGCATGTCGTAGCTGTAGGTGAGCTGGGGTTGTTTTTTGCGGGCAGACGCAGCCTCGTCCATGGCGTCGCCAATCGTCTGGCCCAGCACGAACTGGCGGCCCAGGAGCTGCACGGCACGCACGGTGGCGGCCACTACGGTCTTGGCACCCAGCTTGGTGAGCAGGCCCTGGGGGGCTTCGGCTTCGGGCAGAAATTTCTTCGACAGGGCGATGGCGCTGCTGGACAGCTTGGCCAGGGTGGACCGGCCCAGGACCGATGCGGCACCGGTTTCGTCCATGCCGTCAAAGTCGGCACGGCCCAGTTGGTCGGCGGTGAGGGCAATCGCCGTTTCGGCATCGGGCACGCGCAGCAGGGCTTCGGCCAGGCGCATCAGGGCCAGGCCCTCGGCGCTGGAGATGGGGTATTCGCGCAGCAGGCTTTCCATGGCCCAGAACGGCGGCGGGTTGTCGCGCACAGCCTGCACCCAAGGCCGCGCGGGGGCGCTGGCCACACCCCAATCCAGCGCGCCCGACAGGGCGGCGAGACGGTGGGCAACGGTTTCGGACTCGGAGCGGTAAGGGCTGGGCAAACGCATGGTGGATTTCCTGGTGGGTAACTGCAATAACCGCTAGTTTGCCGGGTTAAAACAAAACAATCTCACCAAATAAATCCAACCAACTAGTGATTAATTTCGAATTTCTGGACTATCCTGAAATGATTGGAAATGCGTTGCGCAGGCCGGAAATCAGCATTTGCACCGCCATGGCCGCCAGCAGCAAGCCCATCAGGCGCTCCAGCGCAATCAGGCCGGATTTGCCGATGCGCCGCGCCAACCCGCTGGCCGACAGCAGCACCACCCACACCACCACCATGCTCAGGGTGATGGCCCCGGCCCAGCTCAGCATGCGCTCGGGCTGGCGCGAGGCCAGCAGCAGCACGGTGGCCAGGGACGACGGCCCGGCGATCATCGGGATGGCCAGCGGCACCAGCATGGGCTCGGCCTCTTGCTCGGGGCCGGAGAAACCCACGCCCATGTTCGGGAAGGCCATGCCCATGGCGATCAAAAACAAAATCACGCCGCCCGCAATTTCCAGCGAGGCATCGGTGAGGTGCATGACGTGCAGCAGGCGGTCGCCCACCAGCATGAAGACCAGCAGAATTCCTAACGCAAACAGGCACTCCCGGGTAATGACCCAGAAGCGCCGCTCTTTGGGGGTGTTGCGCAGCAAGCTGAGCACGATGGGCACGTTGCCCAGCGGGTCGGTGACGATCAGCAAGACCATCAGGGCCGACAGGAAGTCATGTTGCATCCGTCACCTGGCGCATCAGGGTGCTTTTGCCAAACAGGCTTTCCACCAGGTCCACGGCCAGTTCGGCGGTCTGGTTGCGCACGTCCAGTGCGGGGTTGAGCTCCACGATGTCCAGCGAGGCCAACAGGCCGGTGTCGGCAATCATTTCCATGCACAACTGCGCTTCACGGTAGTTGGGGCCGCCGCGCACGGTGGTGCCCACACCGGGGGCGATGTCGGGGTCGAGAAAGTCCACGTCCAGGCTGATGTGCAGGTGGGTGTTGGCATCCAGCCCGTCCAGCGCCATCTCCATGGTGTGGCGGATGCCCATTTCGTCGATGAAACGCATGTCGAAGACTTCGATGCCTTCCTCGTGCACAAAGCGCTTTTCACCGGCATCGACGCTGCGGATGCCGATCTGCACGATCTCGCGGGCGCTGATGGCGGGTACATGGCCGCCAATTTCCACCAGCTCCTGGGGGCCATGGCCACACAGGCAGGCCACCGGCATGCCGTGGATGTTGCCGCTGGGGGTGAGCGCCGCGGTGTTGAAGTCGGCATGCGCGTCCAGCCACAGCACGCGGAGTTTTTTGCCTTGCTCGCGGCAGTGGCGGGCCACGGCGCTGATGGAGCCGATGCCTAGGCAATGGTCACCACCGAGCATGATGGGCAGGCGGCCTGCGCTGAGTTCTTTGTAGACCACGTTGTGCGTCAGCTCGTTCCACTGGGCCACTTCGGGCAGGTGGCGGTAGCCGTTCACCGGGGGCAGCCAGGGGTTGGCCGGGCCGCGGATGTTGCCGCAGTCGCGCACGTCCAGCCCGGACTGCTCCAGCGCATGGGCCAGGCCCGCGACCCGCAGGGCCTCGGGGCCCATGCGCGCGCCGCGTACGCCCGCGCCAATGTCGGTGGGGACGCCAATCAGGCTCACGCCCAGGGTGGAATTGCTCATGCTGCTTGTGTGTCGGGTAGGGAAACAGGTGCCACAAAGCGCGAGGCCGTGGGTCGTACCAGACTATACAAATCTTTCGGGTCGGCGAGGTCGGGAATCAGCGCCAAACGCTGGCCCAGGCCCAACTCCAGGGCGGTGTCGCGCATGAAACGCAGGGCCGAATAATCTTCCATGGCAAAGCCGACGGAATCGAACACGGTAATTTGCGCTGCGCTGCTGCGGCCCACGGCGGTGCCGCTGAGTACTTGCCAGAGTTCGGTGACGGCAAAGTCGGCGGGCAGTTGCTGCAGGTCGCCTTCGATGCGGGTTTGCGGCTCGTATTCCACGAACACGCTGGCGGCGCGCAGTACGTCGGGGTGCAGCTCGGTCTTGCCGGGGCAGTCGCCGCCTACGCCATTGATGTGCATGCCGGGCTCGATCATTTCAGGTGTGAGGATGGTGGCGTTGGTTTTGTCGGCGGTGACGGTGGTGACGATGTCCGCACCGCGCACGGCCTGGGCGGTGCTGGTGCAAATCACCACGCGCAAACCGGTGGTGCGCAGGTTGTCGGCCAGCTTGGCGGTGGCCAGTGGGTCGGTGTCGAACAGGCGCACTTCCTCAATGCCCATCAGGTGGTGGAAGGCCAGGGCCTGGAACTCGCTTTGCGCGCCATTGCCGATCAGCGCCATGCTGCGGCTGTTGGGACGGGCCAGGGCGCGGGCAGCCACTACCGAGGTGGCGGCGGTGCGGATGGCGGTGGTCAGGGTCAGCTCGCTCAGCAGTTCGGGCACGCCGGTGGCCACGCTGGCCAGCACGCCAAACGCCATCACCGTGGGCAGGCCGTGCAGGGCGTTGTTCTTGGGGTGGCCGTTGACGTACTTGAAGGCGTAGCTCAGGTCGTCGGCAATCGGCATCAGCTCGATCACGCCGTCGGTAGAGTGGCTAGCTACGCGGGCGCACTTGTCAAACGCTTCCCAGCGCAGAAAGTCGGCCTGGATGGCATCTGCCATGCCGCGCAGGCAGGCATCCAGCCCCTTGCGTTGGACGATGGTGGCCACGTCATGGGCGCTGAGGAACGGGGTGGAGACGAGGGAGGTGGTGGTCATGGTGCAGGCCTGTGGTAGGGAATGCATCTAGTGTCGCCACCCGGCGTGTCAATGTAAATCGCCAGTTTTGCTATCTTTATGCATGAAAACTGTCGTTTCGGCAGCATCTATTGCCACAATAACCAATCACCCATGAAAAAAGCCACCCGGCGAACCGGGTGGCTTTTTAGCTTTTAAATGCAAACTGGCTTACGCCAGCGTGGATTTAGAAGGAGTGCTGAACGCCCACTGCGTAGACATCACCCTTGACCTTGGTGCCACCGGTGGGCTTTTGCTCAGCAAAAGTCGCAGCGGTGTACACAAAGGTACGCTTGGACAAGGCGTACTTGGCGCCCAGGCCGAAGCCTTGACGCTTTTCGGTGGTCGAGCCGTTCAGCTTGTCCTTGGAGTAAGCATAGCCACCCGACAGGGTCAGAGCTGCACCGACGGGTACATCAGCACCCAGTTGGAACTGGTCCGACTTGGTGTTGTCGGTAGCAACTTGGCGGTTGTAGCTGGTCAGCAGCTTGACAACACCCAGGTCGTACGAGAAGTTAGCCAACGTATCTTTGTAGGCATTGGTAGCAACGGTACCGACGCCAGGAGCCGAAGTCTTGTCTTCTTGGTAAGCCAAGCTAGCGTAGATCGGGCCGCCAGCGTACTGAACGTTGATGGCACCCAAGCCCTTGGCGTTCATCGTGGTGGTCTTGTTTTCGCCCAGAGCGTAGCTGGCAGCCAGCGTCACGCCACCGAACGAAGGCGATGCGTAGTACACCGAGTTGCCTGGGGTACCGTTGTAGTTGTGACCACCAGCCCACACCGAGTAGGCAGGAGCGTAGTTGGAGTCAAAAATCGAATTCGCGTTGATAGCAGTGTCGTCGTACGCGGTTGGCACGTTACCCAGGCGGAACTCACCGAAACCACCAGCCAGACCCACGTAGGCTTTACGGCCGAACATGGCGGTAGCAGGCTTGGTGTTGGTGATGCCATTCAGGCCAGCGCCACCACCGATTGCACCGGTGTCAGCCTTGAAGCCGTTTTCCAGCACGAACAGGGCCTTCAGGCCGCCGCCCAGATCTTCAGAACCCTTCAGGCCGAAACGGCTGCCGTTCACGCCACCGCTCTCCATGGTGTTCTGACGGGGGCTGTTGGTCACTTTGGAAGTTTGCAGAGCAACGTCAACGATACCGTACAAAGTCACGGAAGACTGGGCCATAGCGCCAGTGGAAGCCAAAACGGCCAGAGCAATCAGACTCTTTTTCATATCAATGTTCCTATCGGGTTAAAAAGAAATAACGTAGGCAAGTGTGCACCAAAACTCAAAGCTACTAGCGATTACCCTATAAAAACGGCTGTATTTTGTTGCTTTTAAAACACACCCAACGGCCTCTTTCTTTCACTTCCACTGCATTGACTTTGTCGCGTCATAACTATTTTTCCCCAATGATTGGCCGCAAAATGCAGGCATGGATGTGACCGACCAACAGCTGATTTCTTATTTACGTAAAGATGCCCGAACCACGGTGGCAACCTTGGCGCACAAGTTGGGGGTATCGCGCGGCACGGTGACCAACCGCATCACCAAACTGGAAGACGCAGGGGTGATTGTTGGCTACACCGTGCGGTTGCGACCGGATGCCGAACCCCATGGCATTACCGCCTGGATGTCGATAGCGGTAGCAGGCAACGCGACCCGTGCAGTGATCGACAGCCTGCTGGGGGAACCGGGTGTGGCCACCCTGCACGACACCAACGGCCAGTGGGATTTGCTGGCCGAACTGCGTGCCGCCCATCTGGCCGAACTCTCCCAGGTGCTGGAGCGCATCCGGCTGGTGCGCGGCATCAGCAGTACCGAAACCAGCATCCACCTGGCAACTTACCGCCTGTCGTGACCACTTAGTGACAATACCTCTGTGACAACGCCCATAGCCGACCTAGACCGCATCGACATGAAGATCCTGGGATTTCTGCAGGAGGATGGCCGCATTTCCAACCTCAAGCTGGCAGAAAAGGTGGCGCTTTCGCCCACCGCGGTATTGGCGCGTGTACAGCGACTCACCAAAGACAACTACATTCTGGGTTACGAGGCGCGGCTGAACCCGTTGCAGCTGGGCGCGTCGATGATGGTTTTTGTAGAGGTGCTTTTGGACCGTACCACGCCCAATGTGTTTGATGCCTTCAAGGCGGCCGTGCAGGTGCGCCCCGAGATCATGGAGTGCCACATGGTGGCTGGCGGCTTTGACTACCTGCTGAAGACCCGCATGGCCGATATGCTGGCCTACCGTGAATTTGCCGGTACGGTGCTGTGGCAGTTGCCTGGTGTGCGCGAAACCCGAACCTATGCTGTGATGGAAGAAGTCAAGAACTCTACCCGGCTGCGGTTGCCATGAAGCGCGCCATCGTTTTTTCCACCATGCTGCGCACACTGCTGGGCTGCGCCATGTTCGCCATGGGCGGCCTGGCGTTGGCGCAGCAAGGTGGTGCGGCCCCACCGGTGGCGGTGGAACGGGTCGGCGTGACTGAGACGCTGCTGGGCATCTTGAGTTATGCACGCTGGCCAAACGAGTCCTCGCCGCTTCGCGTGTGTATCGCAGGGCGCAGCACACATGCCGACCCGTGGTTGAAGAACGGGTTGGCGGCGCTGGCCCAACGGCCTATCGTGGTGCAAGCACTGGCACCCAACAGCGATGCGCCTATCGCCGCCCAGTGCGATGCCTTGTATATAGGATCGCTGGACGATGCGACTTCGCGCCGCATATTCTCCACCGTGGTCGGATACCCGGTACTCACCGTCAGTGAACGGGTGCCTCCCTGTGCGGCGGGAGCAATGGTGTGCCTGGATGCCAACAACCCCAGCGGCGTTCAGTTTGAAGTCAATCTGGATGCAGTCGCCCGCAGCGGCGTGCGGGTAAATCCCCAGGTCCTGCGGCTTGGGCGGCCGTCTGGAAAGATCGCTCCATGAACCGGCCCAGCCCCGACAAGCCAGCCTCTCACCGCATCAGCCTGCTGGCGACCCTGCAACAAGCCCATTTCCGGGTGGCCACACTCATGATGTTGGCGGTAGGGTTTGCCTTGTCGCTGGCCGCCCTGGTGGCCCTGCGCACCGCCGCCGACCAAAACCTGCAGTTGGTCGCGCGGTCCATTGCCTACACCACCGAAGCTGCCGTGGTGTTTCGGGACACCATTGCGATCCAGGAATCGCTGGGGCTGATCGCCCGCCAAGAGTCGCTGGCCAGTGCGCAGATTGTGGGCGTCCAGGGCATTTTGCTGGGCCGCTACATCCGGCCCAGCGACAGCCTGGCCGATGCCGTGGGCGACCGGATCGTGGCGCTACTCTTGCCGCAGCCCACCGTCGCGCCGGTGATGTACCAGGGCCGCCGCATCGCCGAGGTTCGCCTGCGCGGCGACGGGGCGGGCTTTGTGGGCTTTATCTTTATGGGTCTGGCAGGCATGCTGGTGTGCCTGGCACTGGGGGCGGTCGCGGTGCGCCAACTGTCGCGGCGCATCCAGCGCGACATTCTGCAGCCGGTGCAGGCCTTGACGGCGGTGACCTACGCAGCCCGGTTTGACCGTGCCACCTCGGCGCGCGCACCGGCATCCCGCATTGCGGAATTCCACCAATTGGGCGAAGACTTCAACGCCTTGCTGATGGAGATCGAGGTCTACCAGACCCAGCTGCACCAAGAGAACAAGTCGCTATCGCACCTGGCCAACCACGACAGCCTGACCGGCCTGCCCAACCGCTCTTACTTTCGACGCCGGCTCACGCGGGCGTTGCAAGACATCCAGACCACCGGCGGCGGCTTGGCCGTGCTGTATCTGGACAACGACCACTTCAAGTCGATCAACGACAGGTACGGCCATGCCGTGGGGGATGCCTTGCTGGTCGAGGTGGCCGACCGGGTGCGGGCGCAAGTACGCGAAAACGATGTAGTGGCCCGCCTGGGTGGCGATGAATTTGCGATCTTGCTGGCACCTCTGCACAACGTGGAAGATGCCGCCCGGATTGCCGACAAAATCATCTCCAGCATGGCCGAGCCGCTGGAGACCCGGCCGCAAGACCACATCGTGCCGTCATTGAGCATTGGCATTGCGATCTACCCGATGCACGGGCAAACTGCCGAGCAACTGCTGCGTGCCGCCGACCGGGCGATGTACCGGGTCAAGAGCCAGCACCGCGGCCAGCGCCACATTTTCAACCACCAAACGGATGGGAGTGACTCCTTGCATCCGCCCGAAAAAAGAGAAGTTCTGTAATGCCACCGCCCACCACCCTGCCAGCACCATCCGGCATGGCCTCCCGCCTGCGCCGCCATATCCTCGGATCCGCCGCGGTATTTGCATTCGCATTGCTCGGGGCCTGCCAATCGGCGCCGCCCGCCGCGGCCCCGCCGCTCGACCGCGCGACCGAACTGCAGCGCCTGGGCTTTGTCCGTACCGAGGAAGGTTGGGAGTACCCCATATCCGGAAAAATACTGTTCGACACGGCCTCCGACGCACTAGATCCTGAAAGCCAGGCCGTGGCGGGCCGTATCGGCAGTGCCTTGGTCAAACTGGGCATCAACCGTTTGCGGGTCGAGGGGCATACCGACAATGTGGGAACCACCGCCTTCAACCAAACCCTGTCCTTGCGCCGGGCAGAGGCCGTCGCGCAAACCCTGGCATCCCAGGGCATGCCAATGGAGGGCATGGCCGTCCGCGGCTGGGGCAAGGACCGCCCGGTGGTGGCCAACGACACGCCCGCAGGACGGATGCAAAACCGCCGGGTTGCAGTGATCGTGCCCGCCCAGTAACCAGACCTGAACCAGGCGGGCTACCGCACACCAAAAATGGCCGTACCCACACGCACCAGCGTGCTGCCAGCCGCCACTGCGGCCTCCAGGTCCGCAGTCATGCCCATCGACAAGGTATCGAAATGTGGGGCCATGGGCCCTACGGCAGCGGCTACGCTGTCAAATAAGGCTTTGGCCTGCGCAAACACCGCCACCTGGGCGGCGTAATCTGCCGCTGGCTCCGGAATCACCATCAGCCCCCGCAAACACAGCCGCGGCAAGGCGGCAACCTGGGCCGCCAAAGCCAGCACCTGGGCCGGGGGAACGCCGGATTTGGTCACACCGCCATCCACATTGACCTGCAGACAAACCTGTAGCGGCGGCAGATCTGTCGGGCGCTGGTCGCTCAAGCGCTGGGCGATTTTGAGCCTGTCGATGCTGTGCACCCAGGCAAAATGCGCTGCAACCAAGGCCGTTTTATTGCTCTGGATGGGGCCGATACAGTGCCACTCCAGCGGCAAATCCTGCAAAGCCGTGATTTTGCCGACAGCTTCCTGGATGTAGTTCTCGCCGAAACGCGTCTGGCCCGCAGCAAAAGCCTCGCGCACCGCCTCCGGCCCCCAGGTTTTGGAAACGGCCAGCAAGTCCACACTGTGGCTCGGCCGCAATGCACGGGTACAAGCTGTAACGATGCGCTCACGAACGCCTTGGAGATTGTTACTAATCGTAGTCATAATCAAACCTACAGCGTACCAAACATCAAGGGGCTCCGTGGACATCACCCAACTTCTCGCATTCAGCGTAAAAAACAAGGCCTCGGATTTGCACCTCTCGGCGGGGTTGCCCCCCATGATCCGGGTGCATGGCGATGTGCGCCGCATCAACGTCGATCCGCTGGACCACAAAACCGTCCATGCCATGGTCTACGACATCATGAGCGACAGCCAACGCAAACAGTACGAAGAGTTTTTAGAGGTCGATTTCTCGTTCGAAATTGAAGGACTGGCGCGGTTTCGGGTCAACGCCTTCAACCACGCACGCGGTGCCGGTGCCGTGCTGCGGACCATTCCCTCCAAGATTCTCACGCTGGAGCAGCTCAACGCGCCCAAGATCTTTGGCGACCTGGCCCTCAAACCGCGGGGCATGGTGTTGGTGACCGGGCCCACCGGTTCCGGCAAATCCACCACCCTGGCGGCCATGGTGAACCACCTCAACGAAACCGAATACGGCCATGTGCTGACGGTGGAAGACCCGATCGAGTTTGTCCACGAATCCAAAAAATGCCTGATTAACCAGCGCGAAGTGGGCCCGCACACGCTGAGCTTTGCTGCCGCCCTGCGCTCGGCCCTGCGCGAAGACCCGGATGCGATCCTGGTGGGTGAAATGCGCGACCTGGAAACCATCCGCCTGGCCATGACGGCGGCCGAAACCGGGCATTTGGTGTTTGGCACCCTGCACACCTCCAGCGCGGCCAAAACCATTGACCGGATCATTGACGTGTTCCCGGCAGAAGAAAAAGAAATGGTCCGCGCCATGCTGTCGGAGTCGCTACAGGCCGTCATCTCGCAAACCCTGTGTAAAACCAAGGATGGCCAGGGCCGGGTGGCTGCGCACGAAATCATGCTGGGCACCAGCGCCATCCGTAACCTGATCCGTGAGGCCAAGGTGGCGCAGATGTATTCCACCATCCAGACCGGCAACAGTGTGGGGATGCAGACCCTCGACCAAAACCTGACCGATTTGGTACGCCGCAACATCATCAGCCCGGCCGAAGCCCGGGGCAAAGCCAAAATCCCGGAGAATTTCCCGGGATGAACATGAACCACCACGATTGGAGCACCCCATGAAGGGTATTCTGGAGTTTTTACTCCACAAGTCGGAGCCCAAAGCCGAGGCCGCTCCGCCCGACTCGGTGCTGTTCACCACCGCGTTCAATGGCCAAAACATCGACCCCTCGATACTGGTGCCTTGGGAGGCGCGGGCCATTGAAGTGGGGGCCAGGCGCCTGCCCACGGCCAGCAGCGTGCGCACCCTGCAAGCCCTATGGGGCAAAGACAAGAACATGGAACAGCTTGATGCGGCCTCCATCCAGCGCATGGAGCGCTTTTTCCAGTTTGCCATGGTGCCCGGCGGGCGCGACATCATCCGACAGGGAGAGTACGGCAATTTCATGGTGGTGCTGCTCAAAGGTACCATTGCAGTGGACCGGTTGCAGCCCTGGGGCGAACACTTGCGGCTGGCAGAAACCAAGCCTGGTGACATCCTGGGCGAAATGTCTCTGCTGGACAGCGGCATCCGCTTCTCGGCCTGCACCACGCTGGACGACTGCGAAATCGCCGCGCTCAGCGCCGAATCGATGGACGATATGATGAATTCCGACCCGCGGTTGGCGGCCTGCCTGGTTGCCCTGCTGGCACGTAAACTGTCGCTGCGGCTGCGCGCCATCAGTGCCCGGTTCAGCGACCGCCCCAACTAAGGCCTGTACGATGGAACGCGACCAAGCCAGCAAGTTCATCAATGACCTGTTGAAACTCATGGTCAGCCGCAATGGCAGCGACCTGTTCATCACATCCGAGTTTCCGCCCGGCATCAAGGTCGATGGCAAGGTCACCAAAGTCTCCCCCCAGCCGCTCAACGCTGCCCACACGCTGGCCCTGGCCCGTTCGGTGATGAACGACAAACAGGCCGCCGAGTTTGAGCGCACCAAGGAATGCAACTTTGCGATCTCTCCCGCGGGCATAGGCCGTTTTCGCGTGAATGCCTTTGTGCAGCAGGGCAAGGTGGGCATGGTGCTGCGGGTCATTCCGGTCAGCATCCCCTCGATCGATGGCCTGGCCATGCCGCAGATCCTGAAAGATGTGGCCATGACCAAGCGGGGTCTGTGCATCCTGGTCGGCGGCACCGGCTGCGGCAAGTCCACCACCCTGGCGGCCATGGTCGATTGGCGCAACGAAAACTCCTACGGCCACATCATCACCATCGAAGACCCGGTGGAGTTTGTGCATGCGCACAAAAACTGCGTGGTCACCCAACGCGAAGTGGGCCTGGACACCGACAGCTGGGATTCCGCCCTGAAGAATTCGCTGCGCCAGGCCCCTGACGTCATTCTGATGGGTGAAATCCGCGACCGCACCACCATGGAGCACGCCATCGCCTTTGCCGAAACCGGCCACCTGTGCCTGGCGACACTGCATGCCAACAACGCCAACCAGGCGCTGGACCGCATCTTGAACTTTTTCCCCGAAGACCGCCGCGCCCAGTTGCTGATGGATTTGTCGCTGAACCTGCGGGGCGTGGTGTCGCAGCGCCTGATCCCCCGGCAGGACGGCAAGGGCCGTGCCGCAGCGGTGGAGATTTTGCTCAACACCCCGCTGATCTCCGACCTGATCTTCAAAGGCGAGGTCACCGAGATCAAGGAGATCATGAAGAAGAGCCGCAACCTGGGCATGCAGACCTTCGACCAGGCCCTGTTCGACGCCTACGAGAGCCAGCTCATCAGCTACGAAGATGCCCTGCGCCACGCCGACTCGCTCAACGACCTGCGTTTGCAGATCAAGCTCAACAGCCAGCGCGCTAAAACACAAGATTTAGCGGCCGGGACCGAGCATTTCGCGATCGTGTGATCGCTCACGCCACGCCCTGCCCCGCCGGGAGCGGGTCGGGTGGTTTTTTTAGTTTCCGTTTTTCCTTCCTATGCCAAGCACCAATCCCAAAACCTACACCTCCGTTCCTCCTAAAAAAGTGGCTTTTCTCGGCCTGGGGGTCATGGGCTACCCGATGGCCGCACACCTGGCGCTGGCGGGGCATGCGGTAACGGTCTACAACCGTACTGCTACCAAATCAATAGCTTTCTGCGCTGAATACATAAGCGCTGGAGCCCCAAAACATGCTGAAACCCCGCGCCTGGCTGCACGGGGGGCCGACATCGTGTTTTGCTGCGTGGGCAACGATGCGGATCTGCGCTCGGTCACGCTGGGGGCCGACGGGGCTTTTGCGGGCATGGAGCCCGGCGCGATTTTTGTGGACCACACCACCGCCTCGGCCGAGGTGGCCCGCGAGCTCTTTGGTGCCGCCCGCACCCTGGGTCTGCGCTTCATCGATGCCCCGGTATCTGGCGGCCAGGCCGGGGCCCAGAACGGCTTGCTGACGGTGATGTGCGGCGGCGACGCGGCGGCTTTTGATGCCATCGCCCCCACGGCCATGGCGTTTTCCCGCGCCTGCACCCGGGTGGGCGACAGCGGTGCGGGCCAGTTGGCCAAGATGGTGAACCAGATCTGCATCGCCGGGCTGGTACAGGGCCTCAGCGAGGCCGTGGCCTTTGGCCAGCATGCCGGGCTGGACATGGTGCAGGTGCTGGACGTCATCGGCAAGGGCGCAGCCCAAAGCTGGCAGATGGACAACCGCGGCAAAACCATGGTCGCCGACCAATTCGACTTCGGCTTTGCCGTGGACTGGATGCGCAAAGACCTGGGCCTGGTGCTGGACGAGGCCAAGCGCAACGGTGCACGCCTACCGGTCACCGCCCTGGTGGACCAGTTTTACGCCGACGTGCAGCAAATGGGCGGCCAGCGCTGGGACACCTCCAGCCTGATCAAACGGCTGAAGTAGCCCGGACTTACTTGGTGGTGGAGAGCTGCTTGAGCTCTTCTTCGCTCAGGATGTCAAACACCCGCACCACCTTTTGCACGCCGCTGACGCTGCGGGCCAGCTCGGTGGCACGGTCGGCTTCGCGCAGCGAAACGCGGCCCATCAGGTAGACCACACCGCGCTCGGTGATGACCTTGAAGGTGTTGGACTGCACGTCCTTGGCGTCCACCAGCGTGGCCTTGACCTTGCCGGTGACCAGCGTGTCCGACGAGCGCTGCGACAGCGACGACGCGCCCAGCACGCCTACCTCGTTGACCACCGAGCGCACGTTTTCCACCTTCAACACCAGATCCTGCAGCTTTTGCAGGTCGGCAGCGGTGGGCACTTCGCCGGTCAGCAGCACCTGGCGGTTGTAGCTGGTGACGTTGATGTGGGCGTTTTCGCTCAAGGCTTGGCCGATGCGGTTGTTGGCGCGCAGCTCAATGCCCTCGTCTTCCAGCTGGGCACCCGAGGTACGCCGGTCGGTGGCCACAAACGCGCCCCCCATGGCCGCGCCGCCAATCACCAACGGTACACAGGCCGACAGGCTGGAGCCCAGAACAACAGCCGCGACAGCGGTGGATAGAAAACGGTGCATGGAGTCTTTCAAAAAATTAAAGCGAAGGCTCGATATCGCCCAGCAACTGGGAATCTACGCCGTCGCACAGACAGTGCAGTACCAGCAAATGGACCTCCTGGATGCGCGCGGTGCGGTCGTGCGGCACGCAGATGTGCACATCGGTTTCGCGCAGCGCCGCACCCATCTTGCCGCCACCCTTGCCGGTCATGGCCACCACGGTCATCTCGCGCTCGTGGGCGGCTTCGATAGCCAGCAGTACGTTGGCCGAATTGCCACTGGTGGTGATGGCCAGCAGCACGTCGCCGGGCTGGCCCAGAGCGCGCACCTGCTTGGCGAAGATCACGTCAAAGTTGTAGTCGTTGCCGATGGCAGTGATGATGGAGCTGTCGGTGGTCAGCGCGATCGCGCCCAGCTCGGGCCGCTCGCGCTCGAACCGCCCCACGAACTCCGCCGCAAAATGCTGCGCATCGGCCGCCGAGCCGCCGTTGCCGCAGGCCAGCACCTTGCCGCCACTGGTCACGGCCGCCAGCATGGCCTGGATGCCCGCCGCGATGGGTTTGCTGAGTGGCTGCGCCGACTGGTACTTCAGATCGGCGCTGTCAATGAAATGTTGCTGAATGCGTTGTTCAATCATGGTGCGGAATGATACCTGTGCCGTAGGAGCGTGTTTGTAATTGGAAGTTCAACTCGCATCGAAGGCGGCCTGCAGCCACTGGATGCCCGCGTACTCGATCAGCACCACGTCAAACCGGCACGGCGGCGGGGTGCGCAGGCGCATCAGGTAGCTGCGGGCGGCGAACACGATGCGCTTTTGCTTGGTGGCGCTGATACTGGCCGCCGCGCCGCCGAACGCCGCCGTGGCCCGCTGGCGCACCTCGACAAACACCACCGTGCCGTCGGGCGCGCGCATCACCAGGTCGATTTCGCCGCCACCGCGCCCGGGGGTCCGATAATTGCGCTCCAGCAGACGCAGGCCCTGGGCCTGCAAATGCGCCAGCGCCCGGTCTTCGGCCGCATCACCCGTCTGTTTGGTGGTGCCCGGCGTGGCCAATCCGATTTTTTTGAGGAAACCCATTGAGCGCTTCTTTTGCTTCCGCCTTGAAAGCCGCCCAGGAGGCAGCCGCTTCGCAGCATTATCCGGCGGGCACGCTGTACATCGTGGCCACGCCCATCGGCAATTTGTGCGACATCAGCCTGCGGGCGCTGCACGTGCTGAACCTGGTGGACGCCATCGCCTGCGAGGACACGCGCCACACCCAGGCCCTGCTGCGCGCCTACGGCATCGACAAGTCCAGCGCCCAGCTGCTGGCGGTGCACCAGCACAACGAAACCGAGGCAGCGCAGAACGTGGTGCGGCGGCTGCAGCAAGGCGAGCGCATCGCCTATGCCAGCGACGCGGGCACCCCGGCCATCAGCGACCCCGGCGCACGGGTGGTGGCGGCCGCGCGGGCCGTGGGTATTGCGGTGGTGCCGCTGCCCGGGGCCAGCAGCATCACGGCGGCGCTGAGTGCGGCGGGCATCGTGCAGGACACGGGTTTTGTGTTTACCGGCTTCTTGCCCAGCAAGGCCACCGAGCGCGACAACGCCGCTCTGGCGCTGCTGGCCGAGCCGCGCGCCGTGGTGCTGCTGGAAGCCCCGCACCGCATCGAGGCCCTGGCCCGCAGCCTGGCCTGCCTGGGCCCACGGCCGGTGACGGTGGCGCGCGAAATCACCAAGCAGTTTGAAGAAATTGCCACCGTGCCCGCGCAGGACCTGGTGGCCTGGCTGGCGGCCCAGTCGTCGCGCACGCGGGGTGAGTTTGTGCTGGTCATCCACCCGGCCCCACCCACCGAGGCCCCCGCGCAAGACCTGCGGGTGCTCAAGCTGCTGCTGGCCGAGCTGCCGCTGAAAACCGCCGTGCAGCTCTGCGCCGACATCACCGGCCAGCCCCGCAAAGGCCTGTACAGCGCCGCGCTGGAACTCAAGGCAGATGGGGACGAAGACTCCTGAATTCATAGCTGCTCACGCTTATTGAATAAGCGTGAGCAGCCTATTTCATTCAGATTTTGGCGGCCAGAGGAAACTGAGCGGTTTTTGGCGCAGGCGGCGCAGCACGGCGTAGCGCAGGCGCTGGCGGTCCAGCCCGGTCACGCTGTGCGCCCCCAGGGCCAGTTGCAGCGCCAGAAAGAAGCTGACCGTCAGGTTCAGCACGCCAATCAGCGGAATCGCCGCCACGGACCACCAGAACAGCGGCATCTTCCACACCAGATGGCCATAGGCCGCCGTTGCCGCCGCCAACTGGCCGGTCGACAGGGTGACATGGCGGGCTTCCAGCCCCAGGCCCACAAAGGCCAGCACGGGCGGCAGCAGCCCCAACATGAAGCCCAGCGAGATGTTCGACGCAAAGCCCGAAATATGCTCGCGCATGAAACGCGCCCAGCGGTCGGCCCGCGCGCCGCCCAGCACGCGGGTGATGCGCGGGTTGTAGCGCAGGGCAGAGTCCAGCTGGTGCAGTACAAACCAGTTTTCCACCGCGCCCGCGATCAGGCTGGAGATGAACAGCAACACGCCGGTGAAGGCCGCAAACAGCAAGGTGCTGGGATTGAGCAGCGTAAGGGTATGGAACACGTGGTCGGCCTCGACCCGGCTGACCATGTGCTTGCCGCTGGCCCAAAACATGGCAAAGCTGATGAGCAGCACGCAGGGCGTCACCATGCCCACATTGCCCAGTACGGCCGCCACCTGCGAGCGCACCAGGTGGGTGACTTCGTCGACAAAGTCTTCAATCGCCCGGCTGTTGCCCAGGTCTTTGAGCTTGGCGGCCATGGCGGGGGCGGTCATGGCGGGCTGCTTGGTGGCCAGGGTCCAGTGCAGCAGCTGGATCAGCACAAAGCTGGCGGCGTACATCACGCCCGACCACATGCCCGCCCAGAAGGCCGTCAGGCCCACCGCGCCGATCAGAAACTTCAGCAAGGTGGTCAGCGAAGTGGCTGCGCCGCCCCCGGCGGCCTTGACCAGCATGTCGCGGTACTCGCTGTGGTCGCGGGTGATGTAGTGCTCACCGGTTTCGGCGCTGCGCTCGGTCACCTTGGCGGCCAGCATCGACGCATTGCCGCGTACCAGCGCCCGCAGGCTGCGGCGCTCCTTGCCGGCATAGGCCAGACGCACCACCAGGCGGCTGGCGCTGGCGTCGGGCGTGGGCGACAGCAGGCAGTCCATCAGATCGCGCACCCGCAGCAGGCGTTCGCGCAACTGGCGCAACATGAACACCAGGTTGACCGAGATGCCGTGGTCGTTCAGATGCGGGTAGACACTGGCCGCCGCCTGGCGGCACAGCTCCAGCCGCTCGCGCAGGCGCTGGGCGGCAGCCTCCAGCTCAGGCTGCTCGCGCGGCGTGGCGATGAAAGCCCGGCGCAGCGCATCCACCTCGGCCGACAGGCTGTTGAACGGTTCGTCGTGCCGGGCCGCGGCGCTCATGCGCAGGCGCAGCTCAGATGCCACGCCGGTGGCCATGATCTGGTTGCTGCAAAAGGTGATGGCCTGCAACAGCTCGTCTTGCCACAGGGTGATGCCGGGCGTACGCGACGGCGATGACAGCAAATGGCCGATGCGTGCCAGGGTGGCCGCATCCAGCGCCGCCATCCAGGCCGCGTCCAGCGTATTGGGCAACACCAGACTGAAAAGCTCGGCCGCGTCGGTGGTCTCAGGCGTGCTGGGAAGCAGTTTGCAGCGCAGCCGGTACCCCAGTTCGCTAAAAAACGCGGTGCGGGGAGAAAAGCCGTAGTCGGACAACACCATGGTGCTGTCCACCGTATCGGCCAGCACCTGCCACCAGCAGCGTAGACGCACTTGCAGCTCGGGCCGGGCATCGACCGCATCCAGAAACCGTTGCAACCGGCTGACCGAGTCGTCTGGCGCCAGGTTGTCGCCACGGATCCAGTCAAATAGGCCAATCAGCCACAGGTGGCGCCGCGCCAGGGGCGCGTCGGCATCCAGCGTATCGAGAAGCGAAGTGAGAGTGTGTGTGGTCAATGCGAGGGGTGTTCTCTAGGGTTTTGGAGCAGTCCATTCTAGAGAAGTTGGTGCGGCTGGCGGGGATCGAACCCACGACCCTTGGCTTCGGAGGCCAATACTCTATCCACTGAGCTACAGCCGCAACGTGGGCGATTGTAGCCGCTGGCCGTAATGGCCAAAAACCATGGATTCCCGGGGCGTGTAAAGGGGTGACGGTTATACTCGCGGGCTGACTGAAACCCCCGATTAGAGCCCCCGATTTGACCCCGATGTTTTGAGGACACCATGAGCGCCAACCCCCATGACCACGCAGCAGCAGATGACCACACCGGTCCCATCAAAAATCCCAAGCAGCTGCTGCTGGCGGTGTTTTTCTCATTCGTGATTCCGATTTTTGCCATCATCGGCCTGGTGTATTACGTGGTCTCGGACGCCAAGCCTGCGGGCACCAACACGGCGGACACCATGACACTGGGTGGCATGACGGAGCAATCACAAAGCCAGGCCCTGGCGGCCCGCATCCAGAAGATCGGCTCCGTTGAAATCCGCGATGCCAACCGCGAACTCAAATCTGGCGAAGACGTGTTCAAGGCCCAGTGCACCAACTGCCACACCGCTGGCCTGGTGGGCGCGCCCAAGTTTGGCGACGCTGCGGCCTGGGGCCCGCGCATCAAGACTGGTTATGAAACACTGCTGCATTCCGCCATGGCGGGTAAGGGCGCCATGGGCGCGCAAAGCGGTGGCGACTTTGACGACACCGAAATCGCCCGCGCCGTGGTCTACATGGCCAATGCCGGTGGGGCCAGCTTCCCCGTGCCGCAAAAGGCGGCTGCCGCGGCTGCCGAAGGTGCAGCGTCTGCCGCCAAGTAAGCGCGCAACACCCCCCCAAAAAAGGCCGGTTCACCCGGCCTTTTTTTATGCATGAAATCAGCCTCTCGTGCTTATAGGATCAGCGTAGGCAGCTACTATTTTGCGAGTGACTGGGGGCTGGGCACGTAGCCGAAGCGCTCGGGCAGGCGTGCGGCTTCCTCGGGCTGGGGCACCCACAGGCCTTGTTCCACCGCATCGGCGGCATGGCCCATGTCCAGGGTGTGCACCAGGCCAAAGCCCAGGTCGGTGTCGAGGTACAGGTGCCCCTGCTGGTCCAGCACACAGCGCTGCACCCGCGCAGCCTGGCCGGTATGGGCCTGGACCGAAAAATCAGGCTGCACCCGCCACACGTAGGGCGTGAGTTCCAGCTCCACATAGACACGCTGCGGGCCATTCTGGAAAAACCAGCGGCCTTCGCGGTCGCTCTCGTAGTTGCGCTGGATGAAGTCGACCAGCTTTTCATGCAGCAGCCGCGAGCCCTTGCTCAGCGGCGTCGCCCCGGCACCCGCAAACGGCCCGGCGGCCTGCGCCGCGTCGTCGCGCATGTACCAGTTGCCGCGCGCATCCAGGCCCAGCCAGCCGTAGCAGTCGGGCACGTTGGGCCATTTGGCAATGGCTTGTTTGACGATATCGTCCATAGTTGCTTATTGAATTGCCTGTAAAAGCCAGCCGCCAACGGCATCGGGCATGCTGCGCACGTGGCCAGGGATGGGGCCGTGGGGAAAGCCGACGTGGCCGCCGTGGCTGGGCTGCCACAGGGTGACGTGCGCGCCCACCTCGTCCTGGTGCGGCAGGCTCCAGGCGGGCACAAAGGGGTCGTTGCGGGCATTCACCACCAACGTCGGCACGCGGATCTGCGCCAGGTGCGGCTTGGCCGAGGCGCGGGCCCAGTAGTCTTCGGTGCTGTTGAAGCCGTGCAGCGGGGCGGTGAAGATGTTGTCAAACTCGTACAGGTCGCGCGCGGCCATCAACGCCTCGCGGTCGAACAGGCCGGGGTGCTGGTCGAGTTTGCGCAGCGCCTTGGGCTTCATGCTGCGCAAGAACATGCGGGTGTAGATGTGCCGGTTCATGCCGCGCCCGATGGCCCAGCCGCTGGCCGCCAGGTCGGTGGGCGCGCACACCGCCGCCACGGCCCGCACCACTTGGCGGGCCTGGTCGCCCATCTCTTCGGCCCAGCGCAGCAAGGCGTTGCCGCCCAGCGAAATACCGACGGCGATGACCTTGCCCCGGTGCCAGGCCTTGAGGCGCTTGAGCACCCAGCCGACTTCTTCAAAGTCACCCGAGTGGTAGGCGCGCGGAGAAAGGTTGAGCTCGCCGCTGCAGCCGCGAAAGTGCGGCACCACAAAACCCATGCCGTGGGCCCGCGCGTAGTCGGCAAAGGCCTCGGCGTAATGGCTGCCCGACGAGCCCTCCAGCCCGTGGAACAGCACCAACAGGGGCCGTCCCGCCTCGCTGGCCGCCGGGTCGGCGATGCGGGCGGCGGCATCGCAGAAATCCACGTCGATGAAGTCCAGGTCGGGCGTGATCCAGCGCTCGCGCCGGAACTGCGGCCGGGGTCCAAACACGCGGCGGGAGTACAGGGCTGGCCAGATGGTTTGCGCATGGCCGCCGGGCAACCACCAGGGCGCTACATAGTTCATAGCTTGTTACGCAGATGGAATGGGCACAAGAGGCCGATTTTTATGGAATTCACGTTAATGCAATAGTGCGGGCGCGCCACCCGACTCCTGCAGGTCGCGCCCCGTGCCGGGGCTGGCGTGGTGGGCCACCATGCGCCAGCCTTGCGCGGTCTTGTGGTAGACGTTGGTGGCGACGGCAAAGGCCTCGCGCGGGCCGTCGGGGGCCATCACCTCGATGCGCTCCACCAGGGTGTGCACGGCGCTGGCCAGCGCACCGATGCGGCGCACGTTCTCGGGCCAGGCGCGGATGCGGCCCTGGGCAAACATGGCCTCGAAGCTGCTGCGGATGGCGGCGATGCCCACCACGCGGGCGCCGCCGGGGTGGATGCAGACCACATCGTCCTCGTCGGCCCAGCAGGCCACCAGTTTGTCGATGTCGCCATTTTGTAAGGCCTCGTAAAAGGCGGCTTCGGTGTCATCGGCAGTGCCACCCACGGTGGCGGCCTGGAGTTTGGCTTTGGGCATGGCTTACACGGGGGTTGGACAAGATGGGGAGAGCCCTGATTTTGCCTTGCTTTGGGCCAGTGCCCGGGGTGTCTGTGCTAAGGTCAAACGCTATAGGAGCCCGCATGCGGCCCACCACTGGAGGAATTCATATGAAACGCTGGTTACCCGCCCTACTGCTTGCATCCGCCCTGACCGGTTGCGGCTACAACGACTTTCAACGCCTGGACGAGCAGAGCAAGGCCGCCTGGAGCGAGGTGCTCAACCAGTACCAGCGCCGCGCCGACCTGGTGCCCAACATCGTGGCCACGGTCAAGGGCGAGGCCGCCTTTGAGCAGGACACGCTGACCAAGGTGGTGGAAGCCCGCGCCAAGGCCACGTCCATCCAGGTCACGCCCGAGACGCTGAACAACCCCGAGGCCTTCGCCAAGTTCCAGGCCGCCCAGGGTGAGCTGGGCAGTGCCCTGAGCCGCCTGATGGTGACGGTCGAGAAATACCCCGACCTGAAGGCCAACAAGGGCTTCAGCGACCTGCGGGTGCAGCTCGAAGGCACCGAAAACCGCATCACCGTGGCGCGCAACCGCTTCATCGGCACGGTGCAGGAATACAACGTGCTGGCCCGCAGCTTCCCGAGCAACCTGACGGCCAAGGTCATGGGCTACCAGCCCAAGCCCAGCTTCACGGTGCAAAACGAAGCCACCATCTCGGCCCCGCCGGTGGTGGACTTCAAGAAATAAGCCGCCATGCTGCTGCGCCTGTTTGTTGCGTGCTGGTTGGCCCTGCTGGCCCTGGCCAGCCACGGCCAAAGTGTGCTGCCGGTGCCCGCGCTGACCGGCCACGTGATCGACACCACGGCGACCTTCAGCGCGGCGCAACTGCAGGCGCTGGAGGCCAAGCTGACCGCCTTTGAAGCCAGCACCGGCGCGCAGGTGGTGGTGCTGATGGTGCCCACCACCCAGCCCGAGGACATTGCCAGCTACGCCAACCGCGTAGGCAACACCTGGAAGATTGGCCGCAAAGAGGTGGGCGACGGCCTGATCCTGCTGGTGGCCAAGAATGACCGCAAGCTGCGCATTGAGGTGGCCAAGACGCTGGAGGGCGCAATTCCCGACCTGGCGGCCAGCAACATCATCAACGAGGCCATCACGCCGCGCTTCAAGCAGGGCGACTTCGCCGGGGGCGTGGATGCCGGTGTGGGCCAAATCATGGCCTTGGTCAAGGGCGAGGCCCTGCCCGCGCCCAAAGCCCGGGCCGCGCAGCCCGCCGAGGGCTTTGACTGGCAAGAACTGCTGATCTTTGCCGTGTTTGCCGTGCCGATTGCGGGCGCCATCGCCCGCAGCATCTTCGGGCCCAAGCTGGGCTCGCTGGTGACGGGCGCAGGCGTGGGGGCCCTGGCCTGGTTCGTCTCGGCCAGCCTGCTGATCGCGGGCGTGGTAGGCGTGGCGGCACTGCTGTTCACGCTGGTGTCGCGGGCGGGGGCCTCGTCGCTCGGCGGAGGCCTGGGGGGACTGGGTGGCGGTGGCGGCTTTGGTGGCGGCCGCGGCGGCGGTGGGGGCGGCGGGTTCCGCTCGGGCGGTGGTGGCAATTTTGGCGGCGGCGGCGCTTCCGGGGGATGGTAATGGGCCTTTGGACGCATTTTCAACGGCTGGTGAAGCACTGCTGGCTCGATGTGGCGGATGCACGCCGCGCGGTGCCTGCCGACGCGCTGGAGCGGCTGACACAACGGGTCAGCGCCAGCGAGCAGCGCCACACCGGCGAGATCCGCATCTGCATTGAGGCCAGCCTGCCGCTGAGCTACCTGCGGCGCAGGGCCCCAGCGCGCGAGCGGGCCGTGATGCTGTTTGGCAAGCTGCGCGTGTGGGACACCGCGCACAACAATGGCGTATTGGTCTACCTGCTGCTGGCCGACCACGCCATCGAGCTAGTGGCCGACCGGGGCCTGAACGAGCGCGTGTCACCCGCCGAGTGGCAGGCGATGGTGGCGCACCTGGGCACTGCCTTGCAGGCGGGCCAATACGAGAAAGGCCTGACGACCGCGCTGGAAGAGGTGTCTGCCGTGCTGGTGCGGCATTTCCCGCTGCTGCCGGGCGGTGTGCGGGCCAATGAGCTGCCGAATGCACCGGTGCTGGTCGTTTAGGCCGAAATCTGAAAATAACGGCTATTTTTTAACCATATAAATAGCCTCTAGCGCTTATGGAATAGGCGTAAGCAGCTACTTTTTTTGACATCAAAAACAGGAGCAAGTACTTCGGGATTGCGCCCACAAAAAAGCCGCTCAAGAGCGGCTTTTTTGGCGATGTCAGTGAAGACTAGCGGTTGCGGCGGAACTTGCGCAGGGCCGAAATCTGGGCCGCCATGATGGCCAACTCGGATTGGGCCTTGGCGATGTCCAGCTGGCCTTTGGCGTTGCGCAAAGCTTCCTCGGCGCGGGCCTTGGCGGCATTGGCTTTTTCTTCGTCCAGGTCCTTGCCGCGGATGGCCGTGTCAGACAACACGGTGACGCAGTTGGGTTGGACTTCCAGAATGCCACCGGCCACGAAGATGAACTCTTCGGTACCGTCGGCCTTTTCGATACGCACCGAACCTGGCTTGATACGGGTGATCAAGGGGGTGTGGCGCGGATAAATGCCCAGCTCGCCCGCTTCGCCCGGCAAAGCCACAAACTTGGCTTCGCCCGAGAAGATGGATTCTTCGGCACTGACAACATTCACGAGAATGGTGGTCATAGGTTTCCTTTGGGTCCAGCGTAATGACGATGGGGTGCCGCTTGCGCAGCACCCCGCCGAAGGGAATTAGACCTTCTTGGCCTTCTCGATGGCTTCGTCGATGGAGCCGACCATGTAGAACGCTTGTTCTGGCATGTGGTCGCATTCGCCGCTGACGATCATCTTGAAACCACGGATGGTTTCCGACAATGGCACGTACTTGCCGGGCGAACCGGTAAACACTTCGGCCACGTGGAAAGGCTGGCTCAGGAAACGCTGGATCTTGCGGGCACGGGCCACGGCCAGCTTGTCGTCAGGCGCCAAGTCGTCCATACCCATGATCGCGATGATGTCGCGCAGTTCGCGGTAGCGCTGCAACGTGCCCTGCACGGCGCGGGCCGTGTTGTAGTGGTCTTCACCGACGACCAGCGGGTCCAGCTGGCGGCTGGTCGAGTCGAGTGGATCGACCGCAGGGTAGATACCCAGCGAAGCGATATCACGGGAAAGCACCACGGTGGAGTCCAAGTGGGCGAAGGTGGTGGCAGGCGATGGATCGGTCAAGTCATCCGCTGGCACGTACACGGCCTGGATGGAGGTGATCGAGCCGACCTTGGTGGAGGTAATACGCTCTTGCAGGCGGCCCATTTCTTCGGCCAGGGTAGGCTGGTAGCCCACGGCGGAAGGCATACGGCCCAGCAGTGCGGACACTTCGGTACCGGCCAGGGTGTAGCGGTAGATGTTGTCCACGAAGAACAGCACGTCACGGCCTTCGTCACGGAAGGATTCCGCAATGGTCAGACCGGTCAGGGCCACGCGCAGACGGTTGCCTGGAGGCTCGTTCATCTGGCCGTAGACCATGGCCACTTTGGACTCTTCGAGGTTCTCGAGGTTCACCACGCCGGAATCGGCCATCTCGTGGTAGAAGTCGTTCCCTTCACGGGTACGCTCACCCACACCGGCAAACACGGACAAGCCGCTGTGTGCCTTGGCGATGTTGTTGATCAGCTCCATCATGTTCACGGTCTTGCCCACACCGGCACCACCGAACAAGCCAACCTTGCCGCCCTTGGCGAACGGGCAGATCAGGTCAATCACCTTGATGCCGGTTTCCAGCAGTTCTTGCGAAGGGCTGAGTTCGTCGTACGCAGGGGCTTTGCGGTGGATGGTGGCGGTCAGGTCCTGGCTGACGGGACCACGTTCGTCGATGGGCGAACCCAGCACGTCCATGATGCGGCCCAGGGTGGCCTTGCCCACGGGAACGGTGATGCCCGCGCCGGTGTTGTAGACCATCAGACCACGGCGCAGGCCGTCGGAAGAACCCAGCGCGATGGTACGGACAATGCCGTCGCCCAGCTGCTGCTGCACTTCCAGGGTCAGCACGGAGCCTTCCATTTTCAGCGCATCGTAAATGCGGGGCATGCTGTTGCGGGGGAACTCGACGTCCACCACGGCACCAATACACTGGACAATTTTTCCCTGAACGCGGGCGTTCACTTCTGCATTTTCTTGAGCCATTTTTGCTCCAATAAATTGAGTCTTGAAATCGGTGACGGACTGGGACAGTGGCGCAGCTTAAACAGCCGCCGCACCTGCCACAATTTCCGACAATTCTTTGGTGATCGCGGCCTGGCGGGTCTTGTTATAGATCAGCTTGAGCTCGGCAATCACGCTACCCGCGTTGTCGGTAGCAGCCTTCATGGCGACCATGCGCGCGGCATGCTCGGAGGCCATGTTTTCCGCAACCGCCTGGTAGGCCAGCGCCTCCACGTAGCGGATCAACAAATTGTCGATCACCGACTGCGCATCGGGTTCGTAGATGTAGTCCCAGGTGTTGGCCTTGCCGGATGCCTTGGTATCCGCCTGCATCTGGGCCGACGACAAAGGCAACAGCTGCTCCACCACCGCTTCTTGCTTCATGGTGCTGACAAACTTGTTGTACACCAGGTAGACAGCGCTGATTTCACCCTTTTCGTAGGCATCCAGCAGCACCTTGAGCGGGCCGATCAGCTTGTCCAGGTGCGGCTTGTCACCCAGATGGGTCACGTGCGCTACCACCTGGGCACCGGTACGGTTCAAAAACCCGAGACCTTTGCCGCCCACCGCCACGGTTTTTGCGGTCAAGCCTGCTGCCTGCGCAGCGCGCAGTTTCAGGGTCAACGCGCGGAACAGGTTGGTGTTCAAACCGCCACACAAACCCTTGTCGGTGGTCACCACCACAAAACCCTCGGCCTTGGCGCCGTTGGGTTTCATGAAGTTGTGCACGTACTCGGGATTCGCCTGGCCCAGATTGGCAGCGATGTCGCGGATCTTGTCACTGTACGGGCGGGCCGCCTTCATCCGCTCCTGTGCTTTACGCATCTTGGAGACGGAAATCATTTCCATCGCCTTGGTGATCTTCTTGGTGTTTTCCACCGATTTGATCTTGGTGCGTAGTTCCTTGCCTGATGCCATGACTGGCTCCTAGTTAAGCGAAGGTCTTCTTGAAGGCCGTCACAGCAGCGTGCAACTCAGCTTCCGCTTCCTTGTCCAATGCTTTCGAGGCTTCAATCTTGGCCAACAAAGCCGCGCTCTTGTCCTTGAGGTAGCCGTGCAGGCCGTGCTCAAAAGCCAGGATCTTCTTGACATCGATGTCGTCCATGAAGCCCTTGTTCACTGCGAACAAACTGGCCCCCATCAAGGACACGGACAAGGGGCTGTACTGGGCTTGCTTGAGCAGTTCGGTCACGCGGGCACCGCGGTCCAGCTGCTTGCGGGTGGATTCATCCAGATCCGAGGCAAACTGGGCAAAAGCGGCCAATTCACGGTACTGCGCCAAGTCGGTACGGATACCGCCAGACTGGCCCTTGATGATCTTGGTCTGGGCGGCGCTACCGACGCGAGACACCGAGATACCGGCGTTGATCGCGGGGCGGATGCCGGCGTTGAACAGCGAGGTTTCCAGGAAGATCTGGCCGTCGGTGATCGAGATCACGTTGGTGGGCACGAAGGCAGACACGTCGCCAGCTTGCGTTTCAATGATCGGCAGAGCCGTCAGGGAACCGGTCTTGCCCTTGACTTCACCCTTGGTGAAGGCTTCGACGTAGTCGGCGTTCACGCGGGCGGCGCGTTCCAGCAGGCGGCTGTGCAGATAGAACACGTCGCCAGGGTAGGCTTCGCGGCCTGGTGGGCGGCGCAACAGCAAGGACACCTGGCGGTAGGCCACGGCTTGCTTGCTTAAGTCGTCGTACACGATCAGGGCGTCTTGGCCGCGGTCGCGGAAGTACTCGCCCATGGTGCAGCCGGAGTAGGCCGAAACGTACTGCATGGCAGCCGATTCAGAAGCCGAAGCCGCCACCACAATGGTGTATTCCATCGCGCCAGCCTGTTCCAGGGCACGCACCACGTTTTTGATCGACGAAGCCTTTTGGCCAATCGCGACGTACACGCAGAACATGTTCTGGCCCTTTTGGTTGATGATGGCGTCGATCGCGACAGCGGTTTTACCCGTCTGGCGGTCGCCAATGATCAACTCGCGCTGGCCACGGCCGACGGGCACCATGGCATCGATCGACTTCAAGCCGGTCTGCATGGGCTGGTCCACCGATTTACGGGCAATCACGCCGGGCGCGACTTTTTCGATCACGTCGGTCATCTTGGCGTTGATCGGACCCTTGCCGTCGATCGGCTGGCCCAGTGCGTTCACCACGCGACCGAGCAGCTCGGGACCGACTGGCACTTCCAGAATGCGGCCCGTGCACTTCACGATGTCGCCTTCGGAGATGTGTTCGTACTCGCCCAAAATCACGGAGCCGACCGAGTCGCGCTCCAGATTCAGTGCCAGGCCGTAGGTGGGCTGGCCATCGCTACCGGCGGGGAACTCCAACATCTCGCCCTGCATCACGTCGGACAGGCCGTGCAAACGGCAGATACCGTCGGTCACGGACACCACGGTGCCCTGGTTGCGGATATCGGTTTGGGCCGTCAGGCCTTCGATACGGCTCTTGATCAGCTCAGAAATTTCTGCGGGATTGAGTTGCATGACTCTTTCCTTCTCTTTCTTTAGTTAGCAAACAACCGGAGCCATGGGCTCTGGCCGAAAACGCTGGCACAGACCTTAACGTGATGGTTAAGCGGTCAGGGCCAATTTCATATGTTCCAGGCGGGCTTTGATCGAAGTGTCCAACACCTCGTCACCCACCACGACGCGAATTCCGCCAATCAACTCCGGCTGCAAAGCCACTGTGAGATTGAGCTTGCGTCCAAAACGCTTTTCCAGCGCCGACGAGACGTTGGCCAGGGCTTCTGCGTCGATCGCAAAAGCACTGAACACGGTCGCGTCAGAGGAGCCGCTCCGGGCATTTTTCAATGCACGGAACTGGGTAGCAATCTCGGGAAGAGCGGCGAGGCGCCCGTTCTCGATGACCATGCGCAAAAAGTTTTTTGCAGCATCTGGCAAGGCCGACTTGGCCACACCGGCTACCACCTCAAACACCTGGTTCACCTCAACCTTGGGGTTGTCGGAGAACTGGAGCAACTGGGGGTTGGCTGCAATTGCGGCCAATTCATCGACCCATCCGGCGGTGCCGTCCAGGTCAGACGCAGTGGCCTTGAACAGCGCTTCAGCGTAAGGACGGGCAATGGTTGCTATTTCAGCCATGGTCGTTCTGCCGCTCAGAGTTCGGTTTGGAGACGGTTCAGCAAGTCCGCGTGGACACCGGCATTGACTTCCTTGCGGAGAATCTGCTCGGCACCCTTCACAGCCAATGCAGCCACTTGCTCACGCAGGGCCTCACGGGCTTTGACGGTTTGCTGCTCGGCTTCGGCACGGGCTGCGGCGACGATCTTGTTGCCCTCTTCCGTGGCACGGGCCTTGGCCTCTTCCACGATCACTTGGGCACGGCGATCGGCATCGGCCAAACGCGACGCGGTCTCGGTGCGCGACTTGGTCAGTTCGGCTTCCACGCGCTGGTTGGCGCTGGTCAGTTCGGACTTGGCTTTGTCGGCGGCAGCAAGGCCGTCAGAGATTTTCTGCACCCGCTCGTCCAGGGCCTTGGTGATCGGAGGCCACACGAATTTCATCGTGAACCACACCAAAATCGCAAAGACGATGGCCTGCAGAAACAGGGTTGAATTAATGTTCACGGCTTAATTCCTTTCGGTCGTGAAAGGTCGGCCAAAAATTAAATCGCGAAAGGCTTGGCGAATGCGAACAGCAGGGCAATAGCCACGCCGATCAGGAAAGCCGCGTCGATCAGACCGGCCAAAATGAACATCTTGGTTTGCAGTTCGTTCATCAGTTCAGGCTGGCGTGCCGACGATTCGAGGAACTTGCCGCCCATCAAAGCGATACCGATGGAGGCGCCCAAAGCACCCAGGCCAACGATCAAACCACAAGCCAGAGCGACGAGACCGAGAATGTTTTCCATGATTAATCCTAAAAAGTACAGGTAAAAGAAAGAGAAAAGCGAAAACGAACAGAAGCGAGAACCATCTTTGCCGACCTGGGGCGCAGGGCACCCCAAGCCTTCGCAGTTAGTGTGCTTCGTGAGACTGGCCCACGTAAATCAGCGTCAACATCATGAAGATGAAGGCCTGCAAAGTGATCACCAAAATGTGGAAGATGCTCCACGCCGTACCGGCAATCACATGCCCAACACCTAGCCAGAACATACCTTCTAAGGGGTTGAACTGCCAGGCCCACGTGCCGCCCATCAAGGCGATCAACATGAAAACCAATTCACCAGCAAACATATTGCCAAACAGCCGCATGCCGTGCGAAACCGTCTTGGCAAGGTACTCAATCATCTGCATCAGGAAGTTGATGGGGTACAGAAACCAGTGGTCGCCAAACGGTGCTGCCACCAACTCATGCGACCAGCCGCCCAAACCCTTGATCTTGATGTTGTAGACCAGGCACACAAACAAAACACTGACCGACAAACCGAGTGTGGTGGACAGATCGGCGGTAGGCACGACACGCATGTAAGCGTGGTGCGGATCGCCACCGGCGGAAGCGTACAGATGCTCCCACAGCTTGGGCAAGACATCGACGGGCAGCATATCCATGCCGTTCATCAGGAAAATCCAGACAAACACCGTCAATGCCAATGGAGCCACCAGCTTGCGGCTCTTGGCGTTGTGGATCACGCCCTTGGCCTGGTTGTCCACCATTTCGGTCAGGATTTCGACTGCGGCCTGGAAGCGCCCGGGCACGCCCGCCGTGGCTTTGCGCGAAGCACGCCACAAAAAGAAGCAACCTACCAGACCCAGGATCACCGAGTACAAAACGGAATCCAAATTGAAGAGGCTGAAATCCACAATGTGGGATTGCTTGACGCTCTCGAACGAAAAGTTCTTTTGCAGATGCTGCAAATGGTGAACGATGTATTCGCCCGCCTTGGGGCCTTCCGTAGCAGCGTGTTCAGCAGCGTTTTCAGTCGACATATTAGAAGCCATCCATCCTGTTAAGCCGTACGTTGGCGTTGGGTGCGAAACATCAGCGCAACCCAAACCACCTTCATGGTCACTACAAAGCCGACCAACAAGGCCAGCCAATTCAACTCAGGAACCAGCCGCGGTGCCGCAAACAGTAGAGCTACCGTTACGACAATCTTGACCAGTTCCCACACAAAAAATCCTGCCATCGCCGCGCCGGGAATTGCCCGGGCCAGCTTGCCGGTGACACCGCGCGCAAACAGCGCTGCAGGCACCACCACCGCAATGGCTCCATATCCCGCCGACCAGCCCATCGCGGGCTTGCCGGTCACCAGCCATGCGGCCATTGCTACCAGGCACCCCGTTGCCAGCTGACCCCACACGATGGCCCAAATGGACATCAAGGGTGTTTGCTGGCGCCAGGTTTGCGCTTGTGCAGCCGTCAGGGGCTTGAAATCATCCTCGACGACTCCATCTCCTACCTCGTCTTCCAGATTCGCAAGTGCTCTTGGAGCCACGCTCGGGGTCATTCTTGGCGACATGTTGGACCTACTGTATGACACCCGATTGACACCTGACTTACACACTGAAAAGTTTAGTAAAGCCCACTATTATACGAATATTCCCTTGACACCCGCAAGCGCTTTGGCGTGCATACAACTGTAACGCTTTGCCATGCCTGTCTGCGGGTGAGGCTGCCTCTATGTAGGGATATCCCCAAGGGCGCTGCATTGTGGCATTTCTTCCTTGACCCTCTTTTTTTTGCCATGCAGCACCACACCGCCACCGGCTTCAAAAATAACTACACCGATGCCGTCCCCGGCTCGACCCGTGACCTGCTGCGCTGGCAGTGGAATGCCCGCCGCAAGAGTTTGCCGCCACCGCCGCAAACGCCCACCCCGGTGGTCGCGCCCAACCTGGCCGCCATCCACGCCAACGCCGGGGCCGCCATGCAGCCGGCCATCACCTGGGTGGGACACGCCACCATGTTGGTGCAGGCCAGCGGACTGAATGTACTGACCGACCCGGTGTTCAGCGAGCGCGCCTCGCCGGTGCAGTGGACCGGGCCGCAACGCGCCCAGCCGCCGGGCGTGGCCCTGGCCGATCTGCCGCCCATCGACGTGGTGGTCATTTCCCACAACCACTACGACCATTTGGATACAAATGCGGTGCTGGCGCTCAACAAACGGGCGCAAGGTGCTACGCTTTTTATAGTGCCATTGCGTCTCAAGGCCTGGTTTATCCGGCAGGGCATCCACCACGTGGTGGAGCTGGATTGGTGGCAGCAGCACACCGTGCGCGGGGTGGAATTTCACCTCACGCCCGTGCAGCACTGGACGGCCCGCGCCATGGGCGACCGGTTCCAGACGCTGTGGGGCGGCTGGGCCGTGTTTGGCGCCGACTTCCACTGGTACTTCAGCGGCGACACCGGCTACAGCCAGGACTTCCAGGACACCCGCGCACGTTTCCAGGAGCGCAGCCCCGACGGCTTCGATATCGCCCTGATCGCGGTGGGGGCCTACGAGCCGCGCTGGTTCATGCAAAACCAGCATATCAACCCGGCCGAGGCGGTGCAAATCCACCGCGACCTGCACGCCAAACGCAGCGTGGGCGTGCACTGGGGTACCTTCAATCTGACCGACGAGCCGCTGGACCAGCCCCCGGCCGACCTGGCCGCCGCCCGCACCGCCCAGGGCGTCTCCGAGGACGACTTCTTCTTGCTGAAAATTGGCGAAACCCGCGCGCTGCCCGCCCGCGTAAACGGTTGAAAATAGCCCCATGCACACCCTGCCCGACTACCCCTGCTACCTCAACGGTGCCTACACCCCCCTGTGCGACGCAAAAATCAGCGTCATGGACCGCGGCTTCATCTTTGGCGACGGCATCTACGAAGTGGTGCCGGTCTACGCAGGCCGCCTGTTCCGGTTTGAGGAGCACATGGCCCGGCTCGACCACAGCCTGGCCGAGCTGCGCATCGCCAACCCGCTGGGCCGGGACCAGTGGCGCGAGATTGCTACAACATTGGTAGCTTCTCACGCCCGCCACAGCAGCGCAAACGGCCAAAATGGCTTAAATCGCAACCATCTGGTCTACATCCAGATTACCCGCGGCGTGGCCCTGCGCGACCACGCCATGCCGCAAGACATCACGCCCACCGTGTTCGCCATGGCCACGCAGATGAACCTGCCCAGCGCCACCCAGCGCAGCCAGGGCGTGGCCTGCGTCACCGCCGACGACTTCCGCTGGGAAAAGGCCCACATCAAAAGCACCAGCCTGCTCGGGGCGGTGTTTGCGCGGCAGATCGGCGTGGATGCGGGCGCAGTGGAAACGGTCATGTTCCGCAACGGCTATCTGAGCGAAGCCGCCAGCAGCAACGTCTGGCTGGTGCAAGACGGTACCCTCATTGGCCCGCCCAAAGACAACCTGGTGCTCGAAGGCATCCGCTTCGGGCTGATGGAAGACATCTGCCGAGCCCAGGGTATCCCCTTCCAGCTGCGCCGCATCACGCGCGAAGAAGTGCTGCACGCCGACGAGCTGCTGCTCACCAGCGCCACCAAAGAGGTACTGGCCATCACCACCCTGGACGGCCAGCCGGTCGCCAACGGCCAGCCCGGCCCCGTCTACGCCCAACTTTACGCGGGCTACACCGCCGCCACCCTAGCGGCCTGAACACACCACACCATGACCACACCTACCACCGACCCCATCGACCCCCGCAAAGAATCCCTGATCGAGTACCCCTCGCTCTTCCCCATCAAGGTGATGGGCGAAAAGGTCGACGGCTTCGTGCACGCCATGACCGCCATCGCCGCCCAGTTCGACCCCAGCTTCGATGCCAGCGCCATCGAGCTGCGCGAGAGCAAGGGCGGCAAGTACCTGGGCATCACCCTGCCCATCACCGCCACCAGCCGCGAGCAGCTCGACGAGCTGTACCGCACCCTGAGCACCCACCCGATGGTGAAGATGGCGCTGTGACCGCGTTGCAGGTGCCGCCCTTGACCCACCTTCTCGGCCGCGTGGACTACCTGCCCACGGTCGAGAAAATGCAGGTATTCACCCTCCAGCGCTCACCGGATGAGCGTGACCAGCTATGGATTTGTGAGCACCCACCGGTCTTCACCCAGGGGCTGGCGGGCAAGGCAGAGCACCTGCTGCTGCCGGGCGACATCCCGGTGGTGCAGGCCAACCGCGGTGGCCAGGTCACTTACCACGGACCCGGCCAGGTGGTGGCCTATCCGCTGCTGGATTTGAAGCGCGCGGGCTATTTCGTCAAGGAATATGTGTTCCGGCTGGAAGAGGCGGTGGTGCAAACCCTGGCCCATTTCGGCATCACCGGCCTGCGTGTGCCGGGCGCGCCCGGCATCTATGTGCGCCTGCACGACCCGTTTGGCCACGCCCGCCTGGAGACGGGTTTCACCGCGCAACAGTTGGAATCCGACCCCACGTATCTGGGCAAGATCGCCGCTTTAGGCATCAAGGTCAGCGGCCACTGCACCTACCACGGGGTGGCGCTGAACGTGGCCATGGACCTGGAGCCCTACAGCCGCATCAACCCCTGCGGCTACGCCGGCCTGCAAACGGTGGACATGGCCAGCCTGGGCGTGGGCGTGGCCTGGGCCGAGGCGGCGCAGGTGTTTGCCCAGAAGCTGGAGCGTTATTTGGCGGCCTGAAGCAGCAGCTGCGCCAGCGCCACGTCGGCCACCAGGGCGATGCCCTGGGTTTTGGCGAACTGCTGGGCGGTGTCGGTCACGCCACCGATGCTGATGTAGGTGCAAGCCGCAGCACTCTGGTTTTCTTTGGCGGCGGCCAGCTCGCGCAGGGCTTCCACCCCGTGGTTGGCAGCTTTCCAGCGCTTGGCCGCCACCAGGGTGGTCTGGCCGTCTTTGGAAAGCTGCAAATCTGCCGCCTTGCCGTTCAAGCGCGCCACCGTATAGCCCTTGGCGCGGTAGGCCGCGTCTAGCGCATCGGCAAAATCACGCCAGGGCATGGCCGTGGCCTTGGCCAGGGTGTCGGCCACCGCGGCCGAGCTGGGCAGGTCCCACTGGCGCGAGGCGGCGATCACCCCGATCACCAAAAATGGCAGTGTTCCCAGCAGGCCAAACGGGATATAGGCCTTGGGCAGCAGCGCGAACGAAAGCAGCCCAAATACCAGCACCAGCAGCATGCTGACCCACCACGGCGAACGCAGCAGCACTGCAAAAAGAGAGTTTTTGGCCATTTTCAGTTTCATGACCGCAGTGTAAGGCGGTGGCTACAGCGCCTGGAACACCTTCAGCGCCGCGTAGGCATCGTTGGCGGCGTACAGCATTTGCGTGGGGGTAAGCTGCGCCACGGCCCAGTTGGAGGTGGTGGTCTTTTTGGATTTGTGGAAGCGCTGGCGCAGCACCACGCCCACGGCGGCGCGCACGCCCATCGATGTGCCGTAGCCGTCCTTGCGGAAAATCGCGTTCAGGTCCAGCACTGCCCGCATGGTGACGCCGAACTTGGCGTGGATCTGCCCCCGGTCCTGCTCCAGCCCAAAGCCCACCTTGCGCACCGCGTCCGACTGCAGTATCTCCAGCAGGCAGGGGCGGCAGTCGGGCCGGTGCATCTGGAACAGATAGGCCTTGGTGGGCAGCGCAAACTGGACCACGTGCGGCCCGTCACTCACCTCGCCGGGCGCAAACGTGGGCTTGGCCTCGGTGTCAAACCCCACCGCACCCGCGGCCAGTATCTCGGCCGTGGCGGCGGCAAATTCGGCCTGCGTGGCGGGCACGAAGATGCGGTCCAGCGCCAAGCCCTGCATGGGCGGCAGCAGGGCGGTTTGGGCTTTGGTGGGGGCGGTGTTTTTCATTTTTTGAAGGGTGCAATACGGATGATGGCAAGGTAACCGGTCTGCTACGATGCCGTAACAAAAAAACACAACGGGGACAACAACATGCAATCCGACCGCAGGCGGCTGGTGGGTGGTTTGGTGGGCAGCTTGTGTGCACTGAGCGCCTGGTCCCAAACCGCCTCCAGAACCGAAAAAGGGGTGATCGGCATCTCCTTGCCCACCATCACCTCGCTGCGCTGGGTGATCGAAGGCCTGGCCATGACCCGCTCGCTGGACAAATTGGGCTACCGCGCCATTTTGCAGTACGCCAACGACGACATCCCCACCCAGACCGCCCAGCTCACCGAGATGCTGGCCCAGGGTGCCACCGTGCTGGTCATCAGCGCGATCGACGGCACCAAGCTGGCCCCGGTGCTCAAAGCCGCCGCCGACAAAGGGGTCAAGGTCATCGCCTACGACCGGCTGATCCGCGGCAGCCCCCATGTGGACTACTACACCAGCTTCGACAACTTCCAGGTCGGCGTGCTGCAGGGCAGCGACATTGCCAACCGCCTGGGCCTGGCGGCGGGCAAAGGGCCGTTGCGCATCGAGCTGTTTGGCGGCTCGCCCGACGACAACAACGCGTTTTTCTTCTACAACGGTGCCATGTCGGTGCTCAAGCCCTACCTCGACAAAGGCCAGTTGGTGGTGGGCTCGGGCCAGATCGGTATGGACAAGGTCTCCACCCTGCGCTGGAGCGGCTCGGTCGCCCGCGCGCGGCTGGCGGGCATCCTGGACAAGTACTACGCCAAACAGCACCTGGATGCCATCCTGTCGCCCTACGACGGCATCAGCATGGACCTGATCGAGGCGCTGAAAAAAGCCGGGTACGGCCAGGGCGGCCAGGCCCTGCCCGTCATCACCGGGCAAGATGCCGAGCTGCCCTCGGTGCGCTCCATCGTGCGCGGCGAGCAAACCTCCACCGTGTTCAAAGACAACCGCGACCTGGCCCAGGTCACCGCCACCATGGTCGATGCCCTGCTGACCGGCAAAAAACCCGTCATCAACGACGAGAAGACCTACAACAACGGCGAGAAAATCGTGCCCGCGTTTCTGCTGAAACCGGTGCTGGTGGATGCGAAGAACTGGCGTGCGACGCTGGTGGACAGCGGGTTTTACAAGGCGGAGCAGTTTCGGTAGGAGTGGGATATAGCGCTTTGAGGCAATATGGTGCTCGTTGCAACCCACCACAAAAGGCTCTTATGCGCACCAATTTGACTTTGGACGAAAGCCTGTTGGCCCAAGCCCAGAAACTCAGCGGCTTGAACGAGCATTCGGCACTGGTCAACGAAGCGCTCAGAGCCTTGATTGAACGGGAAAGTGCGCGGCAGTTGGCCTTGCTGGGTGGCACGGTGGCGGAAGTCGAAAATGTGCCACGGCGTAACTGGCCGACAACTTAAGAGCGGCTACGTGTAGCGAACTGGACAGCCGAAGGTCGAGCGATATTGACAAGTTTTTAGGCCACTCACGCCTATCTCACCAGCACAAGCAGCTACGTAAACAATAGCACCCTCAATCCACCAGCTTCAAGCCCACCGGCAGCGACTCGCCGAACACGCGTTTGGTGTCCGCCGCGTCCAGCGCCGTCACCTCGCGCACCATGGCGATCCAACCGGGGGCCGCGCGGGCGGCGGTGAGGCGGTCCAGCACCTGCTGGCGCAGGGCTTCGGGGATGTCGCGGGCGCGGTCGCCGGTGGCGCGGGCGATCTGGGTGGCGGCGAAGGCTGCGGGTTCGGCCTGGGACCAGTCGGCGGCCAGCAGCGCTTGCAGCCATTGCGCGGCCACTTCTGGCGGCACCACGTGGTGCAGGCTGGCGTACAGCGGTTGGCGGGCACCGATGCGGCCCAGGGCCCACCAGGTTTGGACGTTTTCGCCAGGCTTATTAAGACGCTGCAGCAGCCAGGTGCCGAGCTGCACCTTGTTGGCCACCGACAGGCGCTCGAACGACGCGGCCATGCGCAGCATGTCGTCCAGGCCTTGCATGCGGGGGCCGTCGGGTGCGGGAATATCTTGCCCACCCACAGGTTGCAGATAAAAGGCGATGGCCTCGAACACCATGTCCTGCTGCTCGGCGGTGAGGCCCCCGGCAATGCGCCGCCACAGCGTCCACCATTCGGACCACTGCTGGGGCTCGTGGCTGTGCGCGATGCCGGGCGCGAACAGCTCCCACATCTGCTGCACCCGCCAGTCGTCCAGCGGGTGGCCAAAGCCGGGACGCAGGGCGTAGCCGGTGAGGTTGAACCACTGGCGCTCGTGCTGGGCGGTGCGGCGGCGGCGTTTGGCACTAATGAGCAGCTGGGCGAACAGGGTGCGCAAGAGCGGCGTGTCCCAGCCCTCGCGGCTGCCCAGCAGGCGCTCCAAGGTGGCGCGGAGCTGTTTGACTTCCTTGGCCTCCACGCCCTGGCTGCGGTCGCCAAAGACGCGGGCAATCGCGGCACTGGCATCGGCCAGGCGCGGGTGCGGTGCGGCTTCCACCACCACCGGGGCGTCCCCGCGCAACTGGAATTCGAGTTGCCAGCGTTGGCTGGGGTCGTCCACGGCAATGCAGTGCATCTCTAGCGTGCCGACTTCGGTGAGCGCGGTGCTGAGCTGCACCAGCACTTCGCGGGCGCTGCTGTCGGTCTGTACCACGGTAGCAATGGGCGGCAGGCGCACGAATCCGCCCGTGGACAAATCGACCAGCGCGCCCGGCTGGGAGCGGGTGTCGGTCACGCTGCTGGCCAGGTAAAAGCGCACCGGGCGGGCCAGGCGCAGGGCGAAGGTGCGGTCGGCCAGGGTGATGGCGCGGCCCTCTTCGGCCCCGAAGGGCAGCACGCAGATGCCGCGCTGGCTGGTGATGCCATCGTCCAGCACCAAAAAGTAGCTGCGCGCCGAGCCGCCGCCAATGCGCGGAGCCTTGCCCGCCCGGGCCAGCGCGTAGGCCACGGCACCGCGCGCCACGGCGGCATCCAGGTGCGGGTTGTGCAGCAATTGCAGCGGCGCGGCCGCCCAGCCGTTGAGCGTGTGGTGCAGGCGCTGGACCAGAGATTCCGCATGGAATACCCCGCCGTTGAGCAGCAGGGCGTCGGGCAGCGCACCGGGGTGGCGCTGCAAGAAGGCGGCGACATGGCGGGTGATGGCCGCATCGCTGGCGTAGGGCAGGCCGAAAGCCACCAGGCCGCTGCGGGCGCGCTGGGGCACCGCATCGGCGGCAACAGAAGGAAAGAAGCCCTCCACCAGAATGCTATCTAAATCAGAGCGAGACAAGCTGGCTGAACGCGCGCTACCGACCAATTTTCTTCCACTCCCCAGCAGCGTGACCGTCGTGGATTCCGGCGCGCCAGGGCTCCACAACAGCTCTTTGGCGGCCCGGCAGCGCTGGGTCAGCTGGGCCAATTGCGCCGCAGACAGGCGCTCGGCCCCACCCAGGCGGGATTCCACCAGATGGGCCAGCGCCAGGTCCATGTTGTCGCCGCCGAGCACCAGGTGGTCGCCCACGCCGGTGCGGGTGAGCTTGGGTTCGCCGTCCACCAGGTCTACGTCGATCAGCGTCAGGTCGGTGGTGCCGCCGCCCACGTCCACCACCAGCACGCGGCGGGTGGCGTGCAAATCGGCGGCCAGGGTGGCGCGGTGGCGGTAAACCCAGTCGTAGAAGGCAGCCTGGGGTTCTTCGATCAAGCGCAGCCTGGGCAGCCCCGCCAGTTCGGCGGCTTGCAGCGTCAGCGCACGCGCGCCTTCGTCGAACGACGCGGGCACGGTGAGCACGATGTCTTGCTGCTCCAGCTGGGCTTGCGGGCGCTGGGCGTTCCAGGCGGCGCGCACATGGGCCAGGCTGCTGGCGCTGGCGGCCAAGGGCGAGACCTTGCCCACCTCGTCCGGCGCGCCCCAGGGCAGGATGGGCGCGGTGCGGTCCACCGCCGCGTGCGACAGCCAGCTCTTGGCGCTGGCCACCAGGCGGCCCGGCACCTGCGCGCCCAGGTCCAGGGCGAAACGGCCCAGCACGGCGGATTCGGCCGACGGCCAGGGCAGCTGCACATCGGCAGGCGGCAAGGTGCCCGGCGCGGGGTGGAAGCGCACCGAGGGCAGCAGCGGCAGCGCGGCGACCTCGCCCGCCGCCACCAGTTGGGGGATGGCGAAGATCTGGATCTGGGCCGCCCCGCGCGCGGCGGTGCTGGCGTAGGCCACCACGGTGTGGGTGGTGCCCAGGTCGATGCCGACGGTGAAGGCGGGTTTTGCTATTTTATTCATAGCTCTTCACGCCGATGGAATAAGCGCTGGATGCCGATTTGACTCCGAAATTCCACCATCAGTCGGCACGCACCTCGAATTCCACTTTCCAGCCCTCGCCGCCCGAGCGCGGCACGGCCAGTAGCTCCAGCGTGCCGATTTCGGACACGCGGGCGTGCAGCTTCACCGGCACGACCTCGCCCACGGCACGGCCCTCGGCGGGCAGCGTGGCTTCGATCTCGGCCAGCTCTTGCAGCTCGTCCGGGGTCCAGAAGTCCAGCATCTGGCCCACGGTGTCGTCGCGGCGCACGCTGGAGCCAAAGAAGCGAAAACGCACGGCTTCGCCTACAACCAAACCGAACTCCTGCGGAGGCAGAGCGGCTTCGGTGCCCTCTTCCATGCCGAACGGGGCCACGCACAGGGCCTGCACCGGCGGCTCCAGCCCCGGCACGGCGGGCATGGCGGATTCCACGCCCACGTAGTAGGCCATGGCCGTGCCGCCACGGATGCGGATGCCCTGGCCGCCGCGCACGGTGCCGTAGTAGGCGGCCCCGCGGGCCACGGCGAAGTCGAGGTCGGCGCCGTCGAGCAGGCGTGCATCCGGGGCACCGTCGGCCCGCAGCCATTGGTTCAGAGTGTCGATGGTGCGCTGCACCAGCAGCTCGGACTTGAACACCCCGCCGTTAAACAGCACGGCGGTGGGGTGCAGGAAGCTCGCGTCCTGCTGCGCCGCAAAGCCGTCCAGCGCGGCGGTGGCACCCACCTGGCGGCCCAGCAGCGCGGCCAGGTGGCGGGTGACGGCGGCGTCCTGCGCGTACGGCAGGCCCAGCTGCGTCAGGCCTGCGCGGGCGCGGCTCACGGGGCGGGCGTGGCTCTCCACCTGGGGGAAGAAGCCCTCCAGGATGGTGGCGGTGAGTGCGTCGCGGGTCAATTCAGCGTTGATCGAGCCGCCGATGAGGCGCGCGCCCCGGCTGGGGATGACGAGCGGCACGGTGTGCACGTCGGCGTCGGTGAGCAGTTTCTCTTTGGCCAGGCGGCAGGCGTAGGTGAGGGACCGCATTTGCCACGGGTCCAGTGCCTTGCCGTCGGCGGCCAGCTGGCGGGCCACGGTGTGGGCCAGGGCCAGGTCCATGTTGTCGCCGCCGAGCAGGATGTGCTCGCCCACGGCCACCCGGTGCAGTTGCAGGTTGCCGTCTTGCTCGACCACGGCGATCAGCGAGAAGTCGCTGGTGCCGCCGCCCACGTCGACGACCAGAATCACGTCGCCCACCTTGACCTGCTTGCGCCAGCCGCCCGCACTTTGGGCGATCCAGCTGTACAGCGCGGCCTGGGGTTCTTCCAGCAGGGTCACGCCGGTGTAGCCCGCGGCCTGCGCGGCTTCGGCCGTCAGCTCGCGCGCAGCGGGGTCGAAGGATGCGGGGATGGTGACGGTCAGCGCCTGCTCACCAAACGGCGCGTCGGGGTGGGTGTGGTTCCAGGCATCGCGCAGGTGCGCCAGGTAGCGGGTGCTGGCGTCCAGCGGGGAGATGCGGTCGACTTCCTCGGGGGCATCGTTCGGCAAAATCGCGCCGCGGCGGTCCACACCGGCGTGGCAGAGCCAGCTTTTGGCGCTGGACACCAGGCGGATGGGGGTTTGCGCGCCGTGGCTGCGGGCCCACTCGCCGACCACGGCATGCGTGTCGCTGTGCCAGGGCAGGGCCAGGTCGCCATCGGCAAATTCACTCGCATGCGGCAAATAGATGAAGGACGGCAGCAGCGGGTAGTCTTGCACCGCGCCGGGGGCGCTTTGCTGGGCGATGGGCAGGATCTGCGGCGTCGCTTCAGGATTCGACAAATCGACCCACGACAGCGCGCAGTGCGTGGTGCCCAGGTCGATGCCAATGGCGTAGCGGGGGCCGCTCACAGTTCCACCTCGGCGGCGGCGATGACGCGCGGATCGTGGCCTTCGGTGGTGCGCGGCAAGCGCACGTCGGTGACCTTCCAGCCCGGGTGGCGCAGGGTGCCGCGGAACGGGGCGTTGCCCACCACGTTGCCGGTCAGGCGCACAGCGGTGGCATCAAAGCCCGCTTCGAGCACGATGCGGCTGCCTTCGGCCTCGGGGCGCGCCGGGGCCAGGGTGAAGTGTTCTTGCAAGACCTTGCGGCAGCCGGTGTGCACCAGGCGGGCAGCGCCGCCGATGTCGGCATCCGAGTACGCGGCCACGTCTTCCTGGACGAAGTCCACGAACCGGGCTTCGCGCTGCAGCAGGCCCAGCAGCTGCAGGGCGGCATCGGGGGTGGCGACTTTCAGCACGGGGGGTGGGGGGGGTGCGGGAGGGGCAGGCGGAGCGGCGGGCTCGACACCATTGCGTACATCCTGCACCTTGGCCGCCAGCGTGCTGTCGCCCAAAACTGCAAAAGCGAGCGACAGACGGGCGAAAAATGAGGGGGCGTTGTTCATATTGGTTCTCCACAAAGACAAACGGCCCGGTAAAAACCAGGCCGTAGGGCAGTATTGTCCGCGATGTGCAGCCCCAGGGGCTGCACACAGAAAGCAGAGGCTTAAGCCTTGGCTTCCAGTTGGGCCGCCACGGCTTCGACAGCCTTGTCGGTGGCTTCCTTGGCGGAAGCTTGGGCGGTTTCAAACGCGGTGGTGGCAGCGGCCACAGCCGACTTCACCAGGGCCACAGCGTTTTCGCTGCCAGCAGGTGCGTTCTTCACAGCGGCATCCACCAGGGTAGCCAATTCAGCCTTGGCGCCGGAGGTAGCGGTTTCCACATAGGTGCGCACTTCGGTGCTGCTGGTGGTGGCAATGGCTTGCACGTGGCGCAGGTAGGAAGCAGCCTTTTCAGGAGCAGCCTTGGCAACCTTGGTGACCAGCTCGACCAGTTCCTTGGGGTCTTTGATCGAAGCAGCGGTCAATGTGGCTTCTTCGGTTTCTTGCAGCGTGGTCTTGGCGGCTTGCAGGTTCAGCTTGACCAGGGCTTGCGCGCTGTCGAACAGGGAGTTGGACAGATCAAACAGGCTGGCAACAGCGGCTTTTTGGTTGGCGGTGATTTGTTCAAAGTTCAGCATGGTGTTTCCAATAAAAAAAAGGGTGAAGGATCAGTGCAAGGTTTTATGTTGCACTGCAACATGGACTGAACTATAACGCGCACTCTGTGACCGCGCCAAGACAGGAAGCTCTAATCTCGCACGTTGATTTTTGGCAACAGCGATAATCGCCAACCTGGCCCACAACCAAAGAAACCGCCCATGAGCACCACCGAAGTCGTCCGCGACGCGCAATCTGTAGAGTCGTACAACCCGCTTGCCAAGCAAAAGGCCGGTGCCAAGCTGTCGCGCATCCCCGTCAAGGTGGTCCAGGGCGAAGTGCTGAAAAAGCCCGAGTGGATCCGCGTCAAGGCCGGTTCGCCCAGCACCCGCTTCAACGAAATCAAGCAGATCCTGCGCGAGAACAACCTGCACACCGTGTGCGAGGAAGCCAGCTGCCCCAACATCGGCGAATGCTTTGGCAAGGGCACGGCCACCTTCATGATCATGGGCGACAAGTGCACCCGCCGCTGCCCGTTCTGCGACGTGGGCCATGGCCGCCCGGACCCGCTGGACGCCGACGAGCCGCTGAACCTGGCCAAGACCATCGCCAAGCTTAAGCTCAAGTATGTGGTGATCACCAGCGTGGACCGCGACGACCTGCGCGACGGCGGTGCCCAGCATTTTGTGGATTGCATCAAAAACATCCGCGAACTCTCGCCCACCACGCAAATTGAGGTGCTGGTGCCCGACTTCCGGGGCCGCGATGACCGCGCGCTGGAGATTTTGAAGCTGGCCCCGCCCGATGTGATGAACCACAATCTGGAAACCGCGCCCCGCCTGTACAAGGAAGCCCGCCCCGGCTCGGATTACCTGTTCAGCCTGAACTTGCTCAAGAAGTTCAAGGCCCTGCACCCGAATGTGCCCACCAAGAGCGGCATCATGGTTGGCCTGGGCGAAACCGACGAAGAAATCCTGCAAATCATGCAGGACATGCGCGACCACGACATCGACATGCTGACCATCGGCCAGTACCTGGCCCCCAGCAACAGCCACCTGCCGGTCAAGCGTTACGTGCACCCCGACACCTTCAAGATGTTCGAAACCAAGGCCTATGAGATGGGCTTCAGCCACGCCGCCGTGGGCGCCATGGTGCGCAGCAGCTACCACGCCGACCAGCAGGCCGAACACGCGATGGCAAACGCCGCCCCTGCCGCGTAAATGGCGACGGTCGGCGGCCTCTGGTTCAACCCCCGCAATCTCGGCAACTACGTCACCGACGCTGTCCTGGAGCGGGGCTTGACCCTGTACCGGGGCCAGAAGGTGCTGGACATCGAAGTCCGGGCCATCGACAACGGCCGCTGGCAGCTCACCGGCAGCGTGCAGGGCAGCGAACGCACCCCGTACAAACAAAGCATCCGCCTGCACATCAACGTGCACGGCATGCTGACGCACTGGGACGCCGAGTGCAGCTGCCCGGTGGGCGTGGACTGCAAGCACGCGGTGGCCCTGTCGCTCAAGGCCGCCTACCGCACCCAGGCCACGGTCAACGCCACGCCGCCCAAGCCCCCCACCGATGCCGAACTGGCTGCCGCCCGCCTGGCTGCCGAGCAGCGCACCCGCGATGCCGCCGCGCTCAAGGTACGCCAATGGCTGGCCCAGTTTGACGCGCTGGACCGGCGCAGCAGCCCCCACCCGGACAGTGCCCAGGCCGAGAGCTTTGTCTACACCTTGTGCCCCGGCACCACGCAGCAAAAAACCCAGCTGCTGCAATTGCAGTTGCAAAAAACCTACCTGAAGAAAAACGGCGAGTGGGCCAAGCCCAAGAACATCCTCACCCCGCCCTACCCCGGCCACCCGCTGTTTGACGCGGCCAGCCCCGCCGAGCAAGAGCTGCTGCGCATGCTCAAGGGCCTGGCCAGCGGCTCCAACCACTACGCCTATGCCCTGACCCACTGCGCCGTGGTGGAGGGCGCTGCCGGGCTGCTGGCGCTGCAAATGGCCTCCGACACCGGGCGCTTGTTCACCGTGGCCGACGGCGGCTTTCTGGGCGCGCCGCTGCGCTGGTCCACCCCCCGGGAGTTGGACTGGAGCTGGCAGCAAGCCCCCCAGCCGCTGGCCAGCGAACCGGTGTGGACGCTGCAATCGCGGCTGGCCCACAGCTCCGACAACGCCCAGGTCTACGCCAACCACCCAGCCCTGTACCTGGATGCCGCCCAGGGCCTGTGCGGCGTGGCCCAGACCCAGGGCATCGCCCCCGAGCAACTGCCGCTGTTGCTGAACGCCCCGCCCATGCCGCAGTCGGCCATCGAGCCGCTGCAGTTGCCACTGACCCGCCGCCTGGCCGCGGTGGCCATGCCACCCACCCTCAAACCGCTACCCACCGTGCAGGGCGTGGTGCCTACGGGCCACCTGCACCTGGTGCCGGTCGGCAAAAAGGACGAGCCCACCTACGGACTGCTGTGGGCCCGGCTGGAATTCGACTACGCCGGGCTGCGCGGTGGCTGGGACAATTCGGACGCCAGCGTGATCGTCTCGCACCTGGGCCAGCGCACCCTGCTGGTCCGCGACCTGCCCACCGAGCAGGCCTTGGATGCCCGGCTGACGGCCCACGGTCTGCAGGGCACGCCCAATGCAGGCTATTTTTTGCCCGGTCCGCAGAGCCAACAAACCTGGCTGGACTGGGCCGACACCGACTTTGCCGCCTTCCGTGCCGACGGCTTTACCGTCACCCGCGACGACGCGCTCACCGACTGGCTGCAGCGCGCCGATGCCCTCGACGTGCAAATGCAGGCCCAGAATGCCAACGACCCGGACGCATCGCCCTGGTTCGACCTGTCCCTGGGCATGGAAATCAACGGCGAACGCCACAACATCCTGCCCTGGCTGCCCAGCCTGCTGAACCAGCTGGCCAACGCCCCGACGGACGAGGCCAGCGGCGAACGCGTGCTGCCGCCGTTTGTCTACATGCGCAAGCCCGACGACAGCTTCATCCGCGTGCCCACCGAGCCCCTGCGCCCCTGGCTGGCCGCCCTGCTGGAGCTGGTGGGCGACCGCCAGCACGACCTCGACGGCGACAGCCTGCGCCTGAGCCGCATGGAAGCCCTGCGCGCCGGGGCCGCCCTGGGCGAAGGCGCAGTGTGGACCGGGGCCAGCGCCCTGCAGGAGCTGGTGGCCCAACTGGCAGGCCGCAGCGCCCTGCCCGAAGTGCCGCTGCCCGAGGGCGTGCACGCCAGCCTGCGCCCCTACCAGCAGCAGGGCCTGAACTGGCTGCAGTTCCTGCGCCGCGCGGGGCTGAACGGCATCCTGGCCGACGACATGGGCCTGGGCAAAACCCTGCAGACACTGGCCCACATCCAGGTGGAAAAAGACGCGGGCCGCCTGACCAACCCGGCCCTCATCATTGCCCCGGTCAGCCTGATGGGCAACTGGCAACGCGAAGCCCAGCGCTTCTGTCCCGGCCTGCGCACCCTGGTGCTGCACGGCCAGGACCGCCACGAGGTAGCCGACACCACGCACGAGCACGACGTGGTCATCGCCCCCTATTCGCTGCTGCAGCGCGACCGCGAAGGCTGGCTGCAAGCCCCCTGGCACATCGTGGTGCTGGACGAAGCCCAGAACATCAAGAACGCCAGCACCCTGGCCGCACAGGTGGTGGCCGAGCTGCAAACCCAGCACCGCCTGGCGCTGAGCGGCACGCCGATGGAAAACCACCTGGGCGAGATCTGGAGCCTGTTCCACTTTCTGATGCCCGGTTTCCTGGGCAGCCAGGCCAAGTTCGGCAGCCTGTTCCGCACCCCCATCGAGAAGCGCGGCGACACCGAGCGGCTGGCGCAGCTGCGCAGCCGCATCACGCCTTTCATGCTGCGCCGTACCAAGGCCCTGGTGGCGCACGAGCTGCCGCCCAAGGTGGAAACCGTGATGCGCGTCGAGCTGGAAGGCCCGCAGGCCGACCTGTACGAGGCCATCCGCCTGACCACCGAGAAGGCGGTGCGCGAGGCGCTGGACAGCAAGGGCCTGGCCAAGTCGCACATCACCATCCTGGACGCGCTACTCAAGCTGCGCCAGGTGTGCTGCGACCCGGGCCTGCTGAAGCTGGAGTCGGCCAAAAAAGTCAGCCGCTCCGCCAAGCTCGACCAGCTGATGGAGATCCTGCCCGAGATGCTGGCCGAGGGCCGCAAGGTGCTGCTGTTTTCGCAGTTCACCAGCATGCTGGAGCGCATCGAGGCCGAGCTCAAGGCCCGCGCCATCCCCTGGGTCAAGCTCACCGGCCAGTCGCAAAAGCGCGACCAAATCATCGACCGATTCACCAGCGGTGCCGTGCCGCTGTTTCTCATCAGCCTGAAAGCCGGTGGCGTGGGCCTGAACCTGCCGCAGGCCGACACCGTGATCCATTACGACCCCTGGTGGAACCCCGCCGTGGAAACCCAGGCCACCGACCGCGCCCACCGCATCGGCCAGACGCAGAGCGTGTGGGTGGTGAAACTGGTGGCGCAGGGCACCATCGAAGAACGCATCCTGGCCCTGCAAGAGCGCAAAGCCGCGCTGGCCGAGAGCATGTACAGCGGTGCCCAGGGCCGCAAGGAGCCGCTGTTCTCGGAAGACGATTTGCAGGAGCTGCTGAGACCGCTATCGAAATAAGAGCTTCTTACGCTTATCAAATAAGCGTGAGGGCCGTATTTTTCATCCAAAATGCAGGGCGAGTATCCTCGTAGCCTTGACCCGTCCCCCATCCACAGGAGCGCCCACCCATGCCCGCCCAAAAACCCTTTTCCATGATCCGCGAATTCCACCTGGCCGACTGGTTCACGCTGGCCAACGCGGTGTGCGGCGTGGGGGCGCTGTTTTCGACCATGACCTTTCTGGAAGTGGGCGATGTGCGGCACATCTACTTTGCCTGCTGGCTGGTGCTGGCCGCGTTTGTGTTCGATGTGTTCGACGGCAAGATTGCCCGCTGGCGGCAAAAAACTTCCATCCTGGGGCGTGAGCTGGATTCGCTGGCGGACGTGATCTCGTTCGGCGTGGCCCCGGCCATCATGGCCTACGGCTGCGGTATGCAGGGGCTGTTTGACCGCATCGTGCTGGCGTTTTTTGTGGCCTGCGGGGTGTCGCGGCTGGCGCGCTACAACGTGACGGCCGAGACCTTGTCGCAGGGCTCGGACAAGGTGAAGTACTTTGAGGGCACGCCGATCCCCACGTCCATCGTGCTGGTGTTCATGCTGGGCATGGCCGCCTGGACCGGCCATGTGCGGCAAGACCTGTGGGGCGGCTCTGTCATGCTGGGGGGGTTCACGCTGCATCCACTGGTGCTGTTGTTTGCGCTGTCCGGTTCGCTGATGATCAGCCGCATCCGCATACCCAAGCCCTGAAGCGATTTTTCGATGGGCCACTGTGGCCCATCGAAACGTGTTTATCCGAATCCACTCTTCGGAAATATCTGCTTTTTCAGAAGTATCGTGCAGCGTACCTTCGGGGTTCCAGCAACCCCAGGAGATATGCCATGCAAGTACTGTTTCAATCCCGAGACCCCCAAGGCGCGGAATTCCGCGAACAGGTAGAACGCCGGGTGCGTTTTGTGACGCGGCGGCTGCAAGGCCTGGTGCCGCGCGTCAAGGTACTACTATCGGATGTCAACGGCCCCCGCGGCGGTGTCGACAAGCGCTGCCAGTTGGCATTGCAAACCGAGACGGCCGGCACGGTGGTGGTGAGCTCCACCGCCCGCACGTGGCGCCAGGCGGTCGACCAGGCACTGGCCCGCGCCGGGCGGGCATTGCGCCAACTGCGCCAACACACCCAGGCAAGGCCCCACGCGCGCGCCACCCCCACAGACATCTAAGGAAGCACCCTATGCAACCACCTACCCGCCGCCCGGCCCGTCCGGGCACCGCCATCGCCCTGCACGCCCGGGCATTGCCACCGCCGTCCCGCAGCCTCTATGTCTGGCTGGGTGTGGCGGTGGTGCTGGCGACCATCGCCGGCATCGGCTTTAAGGTTCCGGTCGTGGGCATGCTGCTGGCAGCGGCCTGTAGCTTCGCGCTGCTGCGAACCGCATCCAAGGCCACAAAGCCAACTTAAACCAGGCCTGCCGCCCGCCCAACCCCGCACAACGGCGGCACCCCCTCCATCCCCCCCAAGCCACTGGTGTCCTAGAAGGGGCACCAGTGGCCGTTTCCCCTTGCATCTTGCTACCAACCCCGCCGTTCAGGTGGGGCGGCACCGCCGTGCCCAAAAAACACGCCATGTATCAAATATGTGATGTTTATCACATATGTAGACAATAAAGAAACCAATTTTTACGTACAAAAATAATATTCACTTTGTACCATTCCATTTTTTTTGTAGACATGATTTAATTCAGTCTTTAAAGGAAAAATATGTATACCAAATTAAATGCCATCGTCTTCACCGTGCTTGCCGGATTCGGCGGCGCGGCCTCTGCCAACCTGGTGCAAAACGGTGGTTTCGAGCAAACCACGTTCACCGGCTCAAAGCAGTTGGTCGGCACAGACCAGGCGGTAAACTGGACCAGCAATGGCTACAACTTCCTGTTTACGCCCGGCACTGCCACCACCACCGGCTCAGAATCTGCCCGCGGTGGCTTCGTCAAACTTTGGGGGCCCGCCGTGGGGTCGAACAACGGTTTTCGCGACAGCCCATCGGGTGGCAACTGGATTGCCGCCGATGGCGCCTTCGAGGTTTCGCCGATCCAGCAAACCATCAACAACTTGGTGATCGGCCAGACCTACCAGCTGAGCTTCGACTGGGCCGCAGCCCAGCAAAGTACCTATACCGGCCCCACCACCGAGGGCTGGATCGTCAGTTTGGGCAATCAATCCTTTGCCACCGCGATGCTGGACAACCCCACCATGGGCTTCCAGGACTGGCGCCAGCAAATCTTCAGCTTCACCGCCACCAGCACCTCCGAGGTTCTGTCGTTTCTGGCCACCGGCACGCCCATGGGCAACCCGCCGTTCTCGCTGCTGGACAACGTGCAGTTGAACGCCGTGCCCGAACCCGATAGCCTGGCGTTGATGTTTGCAGGGCTGGGCGTGCTGGCGGTGTCGTCGCGTCGCCGTCGCAACACCCCGAAATTGGCGGCTTAACCGCTCCCACCCCAAGATGCCGGATGGGGGCAACCCGTCCGGCATCGTTCTGACCCCTTCGAGGAACCGCCATGCATTACCTGACAGGCCCCCAAATGCCATGGATGTCCTTCGCATGGGACGTCGCCAGGCTATGCGTGTGGCTGGTGCTGCTCACGGCGGTTTTTGTGCCCCTGGAGCGCGTTTTCACGCTGCATCCAGCCAAATTTCTGCGCCGCGACATCGGGGCCGATGTCGCCTACTATTTCATCAACAGCCTGTTGCCCGCCGCGCTGCTGGCAACACCGCTGGCCGTGCTGGCCACGCTGGCCCACCATGTAGTGCCCGACGGGTGGCATGCCGCAGTGCAAGGCCTGCCACTGTGGGCCCGCGCGCTGGCCGGTCTGGTCGTGGCCGACATGGGCTCGTACTGGGGCCACAGGCTCAGCCACAGCATTCCGTGGCTATGGCGTTTCCACGCCGTCCACCACAGTGCCACGCACATGGATTTTTTGGTCAACACGCGCGCCCATCCCGTGGACCTGGTGGTGGTGCGCCTGTTCGGCCTGGTGCCGCTCAGCTTGCTGGGACTGGGCTCGGCTGGGACTACGGGAAGCCTATTGCCCGTGGTGGTGGTCCTGGCCGGCACCTTCGTGGGTTTCTTTTTGCATGCCAATGTGCGCTGGCGCTTCGGGCCGATCGAGTGGCTGGTGGCCACACCGGCCTTCCACCATTGGCACCACAGCAAGCTCGCCCCGATCAACCGCAACTACGCCGCCACCCTGCCCTGGATCGACCGGCTTTTTGGCACCTACTATTTGCCCGCGTCGCAGTGGCCCGCGCAGTACGGCATTGCGCAAACCCTGCCGCCAACCTTGGGTGGGCAGCTTGTCGGCCCATTGGTGTGGCCCCGTATCGCGCGGTGGTTTGCGCGGGCCCAACCATCGGAACCCGCACACCAGCACGCAGGTGTTGAAAAATCGGCTCAGTGAGTCGCCAAGGGCCCGAGCCCGGAATCCACCCGACAGGGTTCACCATCGGGACGGGCGGTAAGGGGCTCGGCCATGGCCTGGACCGGGTCTTCGGCTTCCAGCACGCGCTGCGCCCAGGGGCCCAGGCGGGCGGTGTCGGCGCGCAGCACCTCTTGCTTGACGGCCAAAATCTGCGCCGGGTGCATGGAGAAGCTGCGCAGCCCCAGGCCCAGCAACAGCCGGGTCATGGCTACGTCACCCGCCATTTCGCCACACACGCTCACCCCTTTTCCCTGGGCCTGGCAGGCGCGGATAGTGTCGGCCAGCAGGCGCAGCACGGCGGGATGCAGGGGGTCGTACAGGTGGGCCACCGACTCGTCGGCGCGGTCAATGGCCAGGGTGTACTGGATCAGGTCGTTGGTGCCCACCGACAAGAAGTCGAAATATTTCAAAAACAGCGGCAGCGTCAGCGCAGCGGCCGGGATTTCGATCATGGCCCCCAGCCGGAGCGGGCCGTACACCACGCCGCGGTTGTCCAGCTCGGCGCGGGCAAAGTCCAACAGGGCCAAGGTCTGGCGGATTTCGCTGCCGTGGGCCAACATGGGGACCAGCAGATTCACCTGGCCGTGCACGGCCGCCCGCAAAATGGCGCGCAACTGGGTCAAGAACATGGCCGGATCGGCCAGGCTCCAGCGGATGGCGCGCAAGCCCAGGGCCGGGTTCAGGTGGGTGTCTTCCTTATGGCCTTTATCCAGCGGCTTGTCGGCCCCGATGTCCACCGTGCGGATGGTCACCGGCATGCCCTGCATGCCCTCGACGGCCCGGCGGTAGGCCTGGTACTGCTCTTCTTCGTCCGGTAGGCTGCCTTTGCGGCCCATGAACAGGAATTCGCTGCGGAACAGGCCGACGCCCACGGCCCCGGCGGTGACCGCGCCTGCCGCATCTTCGGGCATTTCGATGTTGGCCAGCAGCTCGACCTTGTGGCCATCCAGGGTGATGGCCGGGGTGTGGCGCAAGCGGGTCAGGCGCTCGCGCTCGAGCTCGCCCTGGCGCTGCTTGAAGCCGTATTCGGCCAGGATGATGGGGGATGGATCGATCACCACCACCCCGGCGTCGCCGTCGATGATGACCCAGTCGTCCTGGCGAACCAACTGGCTGGCGCTGCGCGCGCCCACCACGGCCGGAATGTCCATGCTGCGCGCGACAATGGCCGTGTGCGAGGTTTTTCCGCCCACGTCCGTCACGAACCCGGCAAAAACGCTTTGCTTGAAGTGCAGCATGTCGGCGGGCGACAGGTCGTGGGCGATCAGCACCAGCGGCACCGTCAGGCTTTCGTCGGGCGACATCTGGTGGGCGCCGCTCTTGCGCCGCTCTACCGCCGTATTGTGGGGCGGCACGGCAATGGGCGAGCCCACGCCCTTCATGTAGCGCAGGATGCGCTCGACCACCTGCTCTAGGTCGGCCTTGCGCTCGCGCAGGTATTCGTCCTCCATCTCGTCGAACTGGCGGGCGATGATCTCCAGCTGGGTGATCAGCGCCCATTCGGCGTTGTACAGGCGGTCGGTGATCCAGTGCTTGACTCCGGTGGTCAGGGTCTCGTCCTCCAGCAGCATCAGGTGCACGTCGAGCAGGGCGGTCAACTCGGGCGGTGCGTCCTTGGGCATGGCATGCTGCAGGCGCTGCAGCTCGTCCACCACGGCATTGCGGCCCACACGCACGCGGTCGATCTCAGCCGGAATCTGCTCGGGCTTGATGAAGTAATGCGCCACCTCCACGCGGCTGGAGCCGACCAGTACCGCACGCCCGACGGCGATGCCGCGGGCAACAGGCAAACCGTGGATGGCGAAAGTCATGGCCTTATTGGCCTTCGCCGAACTTGTCGGCGATCAATGCGAGCAGTGCGTCCATGGCTTCCTGCTCCTGGGGGCCGTCGGCGTCGAGCACCACGGTGCTGCCGATACCCGCGGCCAGCATCATCACACCCATGATGCTTTTGGCGTTGACACGGCGCTCGCCCCGGGCGATCCAGATCTCGCAGGGGAAGCTGCCCGCCAGCTTGGTGAGCTTGGCGGACGCGCGGGCATGCAGGCCCAGTTTATTGTTGATGGTCGTGGATATTTGGATCATGCTTCTTGCGGGCCTGGTTCTGGGGTGCGGTGATGGCGACTTGCATGATGCCCTGCGTACCGCCAATCAGCGCGCGGGCCACCAGGGCCTCCAGCGATTCATGCCGGTAGCTGACAGTGCGCAGCAGCATGGGCAGATTGACTCCGGTGATGAGCTTGGATTTGACCCCATCGACCAGCTTTTGCGCCACGTTGCAGGGCGTGGCACCAAACACATCGCTGAGCACCAAAAAATGCCCGGAGCCCTGCTGGTCCATGGCGATACGGGCCATGGCAAAGGTTTCTTCGGGCGAGGTATGGGGTTGTACATCCAGCGCCACCACGCCGCTGGCGCAGTCGGGAAACACGTGCAGCGCACATTCACGCAGGGCGTGGGCCAGCGGGGCGTGGGCAATGATGAGGATGCTATTCATGCGGGCTTAATTATGGGTGCGTACAGGTTCACTCGAATTTCAGACCGGTAAAGAAAGTGTCCGCGACGGCGGTATCTGTTTTATCGGCCAACACCACGGCATTAAACAGGTCTATCCCGTCGGGCTGGATACGGGCAAACCACACGGCCTGGGCACTCACCGGGCGACCGTCGGTGCGCTGACCCTGCACCACCCAGCGCACACCCATCTGGCCGCCAGGGATCTCGAACGGCTGCAGTGGCGGGCTGGCGGCGTGCAGGGTGGCGAGCGTGGCCGTCTGCCAGCCCGCCAGCGCCGCGCTGGCCTGGGTGGCGTCGACCAGGCGCACATGGGAGACAGCGAACGTCGCCCCCGCGGCATCGCAGCCCTGCATGTCCAGCGCCACCATGGCGCCGGCCATGGACACGTCGCGTGTGGCTTTGTCGGGTTTGCAGGGTAGCAACATTTTCAGGGCATGTGCATCGGAACGGGCGGTGCGCCAGTTCAGGGCCGGGCTGCAGGCCACCAGCCCCGCCAAGGCCAGCCAGGCCACGCGATGGAAGGTCAAAACGTGGCACCAAACACTTTTTTGAGCACCGCGCTGCCGGTGCCTACCGGGTCTTGGCGGATAGACTTTTCCTGCTCGCCGATCATGGTGTAGAGCCCGTCCAGGGCTTTACGGGTGATGTAGTCCTGGATCGAAGCGTCTTCTTTTTTCACCAGTCCGAACGCGGCGGCCTTGCCAGCGAACTGGTTGTATTTTTCCGCCGCGCCCACCTTCTCGGTGGATTTGGTGACCACGGGCAGGAACTTGGCGAACAGTGGCTCACGGGTCTTGTCGGCAAAAAAGGTGGTCATGGCGTTGTCGCCGCCGCTGAGGATGTTTTTGGCATCGGTGAAGTTCATGCTCTTGACCGCCCCCACCAGCGCATCCTTGGCCAGCGGCACCGCCGCCTCGGCAGCACGGTTCATGCTGGTGATGAGCTCGTCCACGCGCTGGCCCTGGCCCAGGTCTTTCAGCATCCTGGCCGCGGAATCGAGGTAGCCGGGCAAAGGAATGCGAACTTTTTCATTGCCCAGGAATCCATCTGTCTGACCCAGCAGGCCAACGGCAGCCACGGCAGCCTTTTCCAGCGCAGCTTTCAGGCCCTGGTTGGCCTCTTTGTCGGTCAGGTCGGCCAGCGACAGGGCGTGTACCTGTTGGGCCGTGGCCCCCACCAACAGGCCCAGCGTAGACAGCGCGGCAGAATTAAAATGGCGACGATGCATAGGAACCCCTTGGTATGAAAAAGACACTTGTTGCCGCCAGCGTAGCAGCCCTGCTGGCCCTGGGCTCGGGAGCCTATTATCTGACTGCCAGCAGCGCCAATGCAGCCCCCATGGCCACCTATGTGCTGCTCGATGGCAGCCAGAAGACCACCGCCGACCTCCGGGGCCGCGTCACGCTGGTCAACTTCTGGGCGACCAGCTGCGTCACCTGTGTGGCCGAGATGCCCAAGGTCATCGCCACCTACGACAAATACCACGCCCAGGGCTTCGACACCCTGGCCGTAGCCATGTCCTACGACCCGCCCAGCTATGTCATCAACTACGCGCAAACCCGCAAGCTGCCGTTTGACGTAGCCATCGACAACACCGGTGCCGCCGCCAACGCCTGGGGCCAGGTGCAACTGACCCCGACCACCTTCCTGGTCAACAAGCGCGGCGAAATCGTCAAGCGTTTCGTGGGCGAGCCCGACTTTCCCGAGCTGCACAAACTCATCGAAAAGCTGCTCAAAGAAGCCTAGGCCCAGGCACACCCCCCTCGTATTGGCTTGAAGGGCCCATACGACACAGCCTGGCAAAACCAGTTCTGCGGCGTTTCTGGCGGGCGGGCCTTGTGGCTGAACGGAGCGTCGTTTTATTTCTGATGCGAAATTAGCCTCTTGCGCTTATCTGACAAGCGCAAGCAGCTATTAAAAATAGAGCATCGCCAAATTCTGCCCCCGCAGGCGCGCGACTGTCCTAAACTGGCCATATCGCAGCCCCGCCACCGTACCGCCTTGAACACCCCAGAGATCGCATCCGTTGCTTTGATCACGCCGACCCAGCCTGACGAACTCGATGCCACCCGCGCCATTTTTCAGGAATACGCCGACCAGCTGGGCGTAGACCTGTGTTTCCAGTCGTTTGACACCGAACTGGCCACCCTGCCCGGCGAGTACGCCGCCCCGCGCGGCGCGCTGCTGCTGGCCCTGGTGGATGGCGCGCTGGCCGGTTGCTGCGCCCTGCGCCCCCTGGACAACGTGGACTACGCCAACGCCAGCGAAATGAAGCGCCTGTACGTGCGCCGCGCCTTTCGCGGCTTCGGCCTGGGCCGCCAGCTGGTCGAAGCCACGCTGGATGTGGCCCGGACCCAAGGTTACGACTGCGTGCTGCTCGACACCCTGGTCGAAATGGAAGCCGCCCGCGCCCTCTACGAAGACCTGGGCTTTGCCGAGGTGCCACCCTACTACCACAACCCCATCGCCGGAGCGCACTACCTGAAAGCCGATATATAAGTCGGGCGCCGCGTGCAGCCACCGGTCCCCGTATTACCATCCGCCTACATTTTGTAACTTTCTTGTCTCTCCATGCGCTCTCATTTTTGCCTGACCACCCTGCTGGTTGCAGCCCTGCCGGTGTTGGCGGCCACTGTGCAGGTGGAAGTGCAAGACGGTGCCGGCAAGCCGGTGCCCGATGCCGTGGTGTACCTGGAATCGAAAGATGCGGCCGCGGCCACCAAACCCCTGCAAGGGGCCGAGGTCGCCCAGGCTGCCCGCCAGTTTGACCCGCAGGTGCGCGTGGTCACCGTGGGCACGGCGGTGCAGTTCCCCAACCACGACTCGGTGCGCCACCAGGTGTATTCGTTCTCTGACACCAAGCGCTTCGAGCTCAAGCTCTACGCGGGCACCACGGCCAGCCCGGTGCTGTTCGACAAACCCGGCATCGCCGTGCTGGGCTGCAACATCCACGACAACATGGTTGCCTGGGTCATCGTGGTGCCCACGCCATACTTTGGCCGCAGCGGCCCCGACGGCAAACTCAGCCTGGACAACCTGCCATCGGGCACCTACCGCCTGCGCACCTGGCACACCCGGCTGCCGGTAGGCACGCCCGCGCTGGACCAGGCCCTTCTGGTGCCCGCTACCGGCGCCACGGTGGCCGTGCGGATGGCCGGACTGGCTCCATGAGCTTGCGCCTGTTCCAGCGCCTGAACATGGGAAGCTGGCGGCTGTCCACCCGGATTGTGGTGCTGTCGCTGGTACTGCTGATGCTGCTGCAAATGGCGGTTTTGTTGCTGGTGCACGCCAGCATCGAACGCAACGCGCGCCGCCAGGTGGCCAGCGACCTGGTGGGCGCGGAGCGGGTCTGGAGCAGCCTGGTGGAGCAGAAAATCCAGCGCCTGACACAGGGCGCCGAAGTGCTGGCCACCGACTCCGGTTTCAAGGAAACCGTCACCTCGCTGGACGAAGCCACCATCCGATCGGCCCTGGAAAACTACGGCGAACGCACCGGCTCCGCCGTCACCGCCCTGGTGAACAACAGCCTGAGCCCGATAGCCATCAACGCGGGCACCACCGGCATCCAGGCCGACTTTCTGCAGCAAATCGCCACCCCGCTGCAAAGTGGCAAGCAGGCGGGGCAACTCGCCGTGGTGCAGGGCCATCCCTACCTGTTCGTGATGGTGCCCTTGAAGGCCCCGCTGCAAATCGGCTGGATCCTGATGGGCTTCGCGACCGACAAAACCTTGTCAGAAAACCTGTACAAGCTGTCCAACATCAGTCTGGCGCTGGCGGTGAGCACCGATGGCGGCAAAACCAGCACCATCCCCATCTCCAACCTGCCCGCCGACGCCCTGGCCGACCTGCAAAGGGCCGGTCTGTCGAGCCGTGAATTCAGCAGCCATGCCGACACCCTGCTCATCCGCCACCTGGCCCCCAAGACCATTGGCGGCACCGTGGATGTGCTGCTGGTGCGATCGCTGAACCAGGCCACCGCCCCGTTCCAAGACCTACAAATGATTCTGCTGGGCATCACCGTGCTGGGCCTGCTGCTGTTTGGCCTGGGCAGCGCCTGGACCGCCCGCCGCGTCACCACACCGCTGCGCTCACTGGTCTACAACGCCGAACGCCTGGGCCTGGGCGAGTACGACCAGCCCATCAAACATACCGAACGGCGCGACGAGATCGGCGACCTGGCCAATGCGTTTGACCGCATGCGCAAGAACATCTCCCTCAAGCAGACCGAGATCCAGCAACTGGCCTACTGGGACCGGCTGACCCGGCTGCCCAACCGGGTGCGCTTTCGCGATGCGGTCAAAGAAGCCATTGCCAGCAACCAGGCCGTGGGCAGCCGCGTGCAGATGCCGCTGTCTGTCATCACCCTGAACCTGGACCGCTTCAAGCACGTCAATGACATCCTGGGCTACGCCCTGGGTGACCGCCTGCTGGTCGCCGTGGCCGAGCGCCTGCTGGCACGCATGGACGAAGGGGCCCTGGTGGCCCGGCTGGGCGGCGACGAGTTTTCGGTGCTGCTGCCCCACGCCGATGCCGAGACCGCCATACAGGTCGCGCAGCGCATTGCCACCGCGTTCGAGGCCCCGCTGAGCTTTGACGACCAGACCGTGGACCTGAGCGCCAGCCTGGGCATCGTCTGCTGGCCGCAGCACGCCGCCGATGTCGACACCCTGCTGGGCCGCGCCGAAGTCGCCATGTACGTGGCCAAGCGCAAAACCACCGTGCTGCAGCTGTACGACCCGGCGCTCGACTCCACCAGCAAGCAGACCCTGTCCCTGCTGTCCGAGCTGCGCCATGCGGTGGAACACAACGAACTGCGGCTGTTCTTGCAACCCAAAATCGAACTCTCCACGGGCAACGTCATCGCCGCCGAAGCCCTGGTGCGCTGGCAGCACCCGGTGCGCGGCCTGGTGCCGCCCGACAGCTTCATCCCGTTTGCCGAACAAACCGGCTTTGTGCGCCAACTCACCCTGTGGATGTTCGACGAGGCCGCGCGCCAGTGGGCCGCGCTGCAACTGGCCGACCAGCCCCTGCGCATCTCCGTCAATTTGTCCACCCGCGATCTGCTGGACCCGGACTTCCCGGCCCGGTTGGACGTGCTGCTGGCCAAGCACAGCGTAGCCCCCGAAGGCTTCTGCCTGGAAATCACCGAAAGCGCCATCATGGACGACCCGCTGCGCGCCGAAGGCACGCTCAAGCGCCTGTCCGAACGCGGCTTCCGGCTCAGCATCGACGACTTCGGCACCGGCTATTCGTCGCTGGCCTACCTCAAGCGCCTGCCGGTGGACGAGCTCAAAATCGACAAATCCTTTGTGATGGGCATGGAACGCGACCCGGACGACGCCAAGATCGTGCGCTCCACCATCGACCTGGCCCACAACATGGGCCTGAGCGTGGTGGCCGAAGGCGTGGAAAACATCGAAATCTGGCACCTGCTGCGCGAGCAGCATTGCGACGAAGCCCAGGGCTACTACATGAGCAAACCGCTGCCGGTCGATGCGTTCAAAACCTGGCGCGCGCGCTGGGCCGAACGTGCCGACGTCTGACCTGCGCGGCGTAGCGCAAAATCCCCCCCCAGTGCGGCACCCCGCCGCGCGCAACCCCTGAAAGCCGCCCCACCTATGAACGCCCTCAAACTCGTCGCCATCACCCTCATCGCCGCAGGCGTGCTCGCCCTGGTCTATGGCAGCTTCAGCTACACCAAGGACACCACCGCCGTCAAACTCGGACCGCTGGAGCTGTCGGTGAAAGAAAAGGAAACCGTGAACGTGCCCGTCTGGGCCGGCGTGGGCGCGATTGTGGTGGGCGGTTTGCTGCTGGCCTTTGGCAGCAAAAAGGGTTGATTCCCGGCCTCTTGCTACTAAATTAGTAGCTGCTTGCGCTTACAGAATAAGCGCAAGCAGCCTAAATCACATCAAACCGCAGCGGGCTTGGCCAGTGCCCTTGGCGGGCGGTTGACCAACACGATCCCCGCGCCCACCAGCGCCATCGCCCCCAGCAAGCCCGCCGACAGCGGCTCGCCCAGCCACCAGGCACTGAACAGCAGGGCGAACACGGGGGTCAGAAACACAAACACCGACATCCGCGTGGCCGGGTAGCGGCCCAGCATCCACATCCAGGCCAGATAGCTCACAAAGCCCCCCACGACTGCCTGCAACAGCAGCGAACCCGTGGCAAACCCGCTGAAACGGAAACTCCACGGCTCGCCCAGCACCCACGACACCAGCGGCAGCGTGGCGGCACTGACCCCCACCTGGTAGAGCAGTTGCTTCTCGGGCGGCACCCGGGCAAACGGCGTGGTGCGGATCACCACCGTGGTCAGCCCCCACATCAGCCCGGCCAGCAGGCCCAGCGCGTCGCCGAACCAGCCCAGCGGGTAGGCGCTACCGGCAGGGTGGCCGAACAAGCCCTCGCCCATGGCCAGCGCCAGGCCCGCAAACGCACAGCCCAACCCCAGCCACTGCCCGCCGCGCAAGCGCTCGCCCGGCACAAAGCGCGGCAACAGCAGCGCCACCCAGAACGGCGCACTGTACAAAAACACCGTCAGCCGCGAAGCCAGCGTGTACTCCAGCCCGGCATGGATGCAGGCGAATTCCGCCGCAAACAGCAGCCCGGCCAGCAGCCCGAAGCGCCAGGCGCCCGCCGGTTCCGAGGCAAAGCCCAGCCGCACACCGCGCCAGCGGCACCACAACGCCACCGCCACGCTGGACACCGCAAAGCGCACGCAGGCCTGGAACACCGGCGGCACCTCGGCCATCGTCGCCTTCACCAGCGTCTGCTGGAAACCCCAGAACATGCAGCAGGCCAGTAACAGGGCGATGGCGAGGGGGTCGAGCTGGGTTTTGCGGATGGTGGGCATGCGGGAATTATCGGTGCCGCGCCCGGCGCATAATTTGCCCGCGCCGACGCTTTGCCGTGCGGTTGCGCCACTACCAAAAGGTTATTTATGCCGTCCATCGACACCTGCCTCGCCTTCTTCGCCCTGGTTTTCATGCTGGGTTTTGCACCGGGGCCGGACAATATTTTTGTGATGATGCAGTCGGTCACCCAGGGCCGCAAAGCCGGGCTGGTGGCCATGCTGGGCATGTGCGCAGGGCTGGCGGTGCACACCCTGGCGGTGGCGCTGGGCCTGGCGGCGGTGTTTGCAGCATCCGCCACGGCGTTCACCGTGCTGAAGGTGGTGGGCGCGGTCTACCTGGCGTACCTGGCCTGGCAGGCGTTTCGCGCCCCGGCGGGCACGCTGGCCGCGCCGGTGGAGCAGCAACCCGACCTGCGCCGCATCTTCTTGCGCGGCTGGGTGATGAATCTGACCAACCCGAAAATCGTGTTCTTCTTTCTGGCCCTGCTGCCACAGTTTGTGCACGCCGAGCGCGGCCCCATCGCCACCCAGATCGGTGTGCTGGGCGCCATCTTCATCGCCTCCACGCTGATTACCTTTGGGGCCATCGCCTGGTTCAGCGCCACCGTCAGCACCCGGCTGCGCCGCTCGCCCGCAGCCCAGTTGTGGCTGAACCGCATGGCGGGCACGGTGTTTCTGGGCATGGCGGCGCGCCTGGCCATGGCCGAGCGCTGAACCTGTTGCTACATAAAAAGTAGCTGCTTACGCCCAACAGATAAGCGCAGGCGGTCAAAAAGCCCTAAATACGCCGGGATTGGCAAAAGTCTGGTGGGTAAGATCGCCCATCCCCCGGACTTTGGACACCCCCATGACCCGCACCCGCTCCCTGCTGCTCACGGCCTGTGCCATGCTGGCCTTTGCGGGCAATTCCCTGCTGTGCCGCCTGGCGCTGCGCCACACTGCCATCGATGCCGCCAGCTTCACCAGCGTGCGGCTGGTCGCGGGCGCGCTGACGCTGTGGCTGTTGCTGCAATGGCGCCCAAGCGGCCAGGCTGGCGCGAATAGCCAAGGCAACTGGATTTCCGCCGCGGCCCTGTGCGCGTATGCGGCGGGGTTTTCCTGGGCCTATGTGCACCTTTCGGCGGCGACCGGCGCGCTGCTGCTGTTCGGCGCGGTACAGGCCACCATGGTCGGCCACGGCCTGTGGGCGGGCGAGCGTTTGCGGCCCTTGCAGTCCCTCGGGGTATTGCTCACCCTGGCCGGGCTGCTGGCCTTGCTGCTGCCCGGCCTGGCCGCGCCGCCGCTGGTCAGTGCCCTGCTGATGCTGGGCGCGGGCGTGGCCTGGGGCGTGTACTCCCTGCGGGGCAAGGGCGCGGGCGACCCGCTGGCCGTCACCGCGGGCAACTTTGTGCGTGCCGTGCCCCTGGCGCTGGCCGTGTCGGCGGCCAGCTACACCCACCTGTCGCTGGACACCGCGGGCCTGCTGTACGCCGTGGCCTCGGGCGCACTGGCATCCGGCATTGGCTACGCCATCTGGTACACCGCCTTGCCCACGCTGTCTTCCACCGCAGCGGCCAGCGTGCAACTCAGCGTGCCGGTACTGGCGGCCTTGGGCGGCATCGCATTGTTGGGCGAGTCGGCCAGCCTGCGCCTGGTGCTGGCATCGGTAGCCGTTCTGGGCGGCATCGGGCTGGTGATCTGGCAAAAGCGGCGCGTGTAGGCCGGTTAAGCGTAGTCGCCCACCTCGTAGCGCGTCCCAAAGCCCAGATCTAGCTGCACCGAATAAGCATGCGGCGCGCTGCGCGATAACTCCAGTACCCGGTAGCCGCATTCGGCCAAAGCCTCGCACAGCGCCAGGCCCAGGCCGGTAGAGCCGCCCGTCAACACCGCCAGACGCAATGGTTCAGATGGCATGGATATTGGAGAGTTTTGGGCCGTTTGTGCTTATTCCACCGGCACAAGCAGCTACTTTATACATAGCAAAAATCCGTTACCGGCCTGGCCGTTGCTGGTGCAGCTGCGGCTGTTGCTGCTGCTGCGGGTCGTAGATCACCGTGCCGGGCCCACCCCCACCCCCACCTGCGCGCCACCCACGTTGGTGCTGGTGCCAACCCCCACGCCAGTGCTCACCTGGCCGCGCTGGTTGACCCCCACGCCCACGCCGACCGGCCCCACCCCGGTCCCCAGGCCCAGGTACATGCCGCCCGAGCCGCCGCCGACCCCGATGCTGACACCGGGAAACAGCGGCACGCTGACCCCCACGCCCACCGAGCTGCACCCTCCCAGCAGCACCGACGCGGCCACCACGCCCGACGCCCCCCAACTTTTAAGCCCCATCGGGAATCTCGGGCTCCACCAGTTGCGACAGCATGCCCAGCGACTCCTGCCAGCCCAGGTAGCAAGACTCCACCGGGATCACCGCCGGAATCCCTTCCTGCACGATGTGCAGCTCGGTGCCGCAGGCGACCTGGCGAAACGTCACCGTGACCTGCATCTCGCCCGGCAGATTCGGATCGTCAAAGGTGTCGGTGTAGCGGATTTGGGTGTGCGGCGTGAGTTCGGTGAAGGTGCCGCCAAACGAATGGCTATGGCCGGTGCCAAAGTTGGTGAACGACATGCGAAACTTTCCACCCACCCGCTCTTCCGAGTGGTGGATCTTGGCCGTGAACCCATGCGGCGGTAGCCACTTGACCCGCGCATCGGGATCGAGAAAGGCCCGGTAGACCCGCTCGGCCGGGGCGCGCAGCACGCGGTGGAAGCGCACGGTGCCAGGGGTGGACGTAGAGGTGGTCATGGCGGTCTCCTGCGCAGACTAAACCGCCATTTTGTGGGGAAATAGGAGGGGCTGCTGTAACAATTAACCGCGGCGCCGACCTTCAAGTTTGTAACTTGACCCAGGCGGCAAAGACCAGTGCCGCAAGCCATCCAAGCGCCGACACCCCCAGGGATGCGCGCAAATAAAAGTACTTGCGCTCGTCGATATGGGATCGATCGTGTATCAAGGTGCGGAGCTCGCACAGAAAATCATCTTCCGAGATGGTCGCAGCCCGGTCTAAATAGTCGCGAAGCCCGTAGAGATTGATGCGTATCGAATCCACAACGCCGGGACCACGCCGCAAATTTCTGCTTCCGCGGGGTTTGATCGCAAAAAAAGCCAAGGCGATCGCCACCGCCAGGATAAAACACACCAGAAAACCCGTCCACAGTTTGCACAACACCGCGCCCGATGGAATGGTGCTGTAAATCAAGGCCAGGAGCGCCGTATTGGCCGTGATCACTGCGCCAGCCTTCTGGTCGGCAAACTTGATGTTCTCGTGGATTTGCTGGTTGTTTTGGAACAGCATTTCCACAGTCTGCTTGAAAACACTGGCATCCATCACGCGCCTCCATGCGATGTGCAACGTTAACCTGCGGACGTTTGAGGCTCGCGCTGGGCCCGCATTGCGGCCTTCAAGCGTACATCCACTTCGACTCCAAGGGGTGAAAAAAGTGAGGTGAGCCACCACGGAATGCAAATCCACAAAAAAGCCCCGCCAGTCTCACAACCGCGGGGCTTCTCTATAACAGTGACGCTACGAAATCAGTAGCTGCTTACGCTCATCGAACAAGCGCCAGAGCCACTTTTCGTATAAATCCACTTACACCAGCAAGGCATTCACGCGCTTGACGTAGGCCGCCGGGTCGGCAGGTAAACCGCCTTCGGCCAGCAGCGCCTGGTCGAACAGGATGTGGGCCAGGTCGTTGAAGTGCACCGAGCCCTCCAGTTTCTTGACCAGGGCGTGTTCGGCGTTCACTTCCAGCACGGGCTTGACTTCGGGGGCGGTCTGGCCAGCTTGCTTGAGCATGCGGGCGAGCTGGGTGCTCATGCCGTCGTCTTGCACCACCAGGCAGGCGGGGCTGTCGACCAGGCGGGTGGTGACGCGCACGTCCTCGGCCTTGTCTTTCAGCGCCTCTTTCAGCTTGGCCAGCAGGGGTTTGAAGGTTTCGGCGGCGGCTTCGGCGGCTTTCTTTTCGTCCTCATCCAGCAGCTTGCCCAGGTCGACCGCGCCCTTGGCGACGGACTGCAGCGGGGTGCCGTCAAAGTCTTGCAGGTAGTTCAGCGCCCATTCGTCCACGCGGTCGGTCATCAAGAGCACTTCGATGCCCTTTTTCTTGAAGACTTCGAGCTGCGGGCTGTTCTTGGCGGCGGCGGCGTTGTCGGCGGTGATGTAGTAGATGGCTTCCTGGCCTTCTTTCATGCGTGCCTTGTAGTCGGCCAGCGACACGGTGGTGGTGTCGGTGGTGTTGCTGGCAAATCGCAGCAGCTTGGCCAGGCGGTCGCGGTTGGTAAAGTCTTCGCCCAGGCCTTCTTTGAGGACCGCGCCGAATTCGGCATAGAACTGGCTGTACTTGCCGACCAGGGCCTTGTCTTCGTCGCTGACCACGTCCGTCACGTCGCCGGTGGATTCCGGCAGTGCGTTGTGCTTGGCCAGGTCTTCCAGCATGCCCAAGACGCGCTTGGTGCAGCCTTCGCGGATGGCTTTGACATCGCGGCTCTCTTGCAGCAGCTCGCGGCTCACGTTCAGCGGCAGGTCGGCGGAATCCACCACGCCCTTCACAAAGCGCAGGTAGCTGGGCAGCAGGGCTTCGGCATCGTCCATGATGAAGACGCGCTTCACGTACAGCTTCAGGCCGCCCTTTTTGTCGCGGTTCCACAGGTCTTGCGGGGCCTTGCCGGGCACGTAGAGCAACTGGGTGTATTCGGTGCTGCCTTCCACGCGGTTGTGGGTGTAGGCCAGCGGGGCTTCGAAATCGTGGCTGATCTGCTTGTAGAAGTCGTCGTACTGCTCCTGGCTGATGTCTTTCTTGGCGCGGGCCCAGATGGCGCTGGCCTTGTTGACGGTTTCCCATTCGCCGGTGTTGACCATGCCACCGGGCTGGCGGCCACCGTTTTCGTCTTCAGGATTGATCAGGTCACCGTCTTTCCACTCTTCCTTTTCCATCAGGATGGGCAGGCTGATGTGGTCGGAGTACTTGCCGATGATGGACTTGAGCTTCCAGGCAGAGGCGTAGTCCAGCGCGTCGTCGCGCAGGTGCAGGATCACGCTGGTGCCGCGCTTTTCGCGGGTGATGTTCTCCACTTCGAACGCGTCGCCGCCAGCGGCACCGCCGTCGCTGGACCAACGCACGCCTTCCGTGGCAGGCACACCGGCACGGCGCGACTCCACGGTGATGCGGTCGGCCACGATGAAGCCGGAGTAAAAGCCCACGCCAAACTGGCCGATGAGCTGCGAGTCGGCCTTTTGGTCGCCCGACATCTTGCTGACGAAGTCTTTGGTGCCGCTCTTGGCGATGGTGCCCAGGTTGTCGATGGCTTCCTGCTGCGTGAGGCCGATGCCGTTGTCGGTGATGGTCAGGGTTTTGGCATCTTTGTCGAAGGCCACACGGACTTCGAGGTTGGTGGCGTCCTCGTACAGGGCGGGGTTGGCAATGGCTTCAAAACGCAGTTTGTCGCACGCGTCGGAGGCGTTGGACACCAGCTCGCGCATGAAGATTTCCTTGTTGGAATACAGCGCGTGGGTGACGAGGTGCAGCAGTTGGGCCACTTCGGCCTGGAAGGAAAGCGTTTGCTTGGTCATGTTGGTATGTGTGAATGGTTCTGAAAGAGGTGTCGGCACGCTGCGTTGCCGGGCAACCCTCAATTATGGCCGGGCGGGCTGATTGCAAGGCCCAGGGAGCCTGTTCATGCTCTAAACCTCCAGGAAGGGGCTCGGGTGTCAATGAACTTTGGTATTTGTAAATGGCTATTACAAATTTCCCAGCAAAAAACCGCGAATTGTGTGAATTAGTTGCCCGCGTCACATTCAGCTGCGACGATGATGGCCGCCGCGTGCAGGTTTCGCCCATTGCGGCTGTATGCATGGATTCAATACACATAGGAGTGAACACAATGGATAGCAATCTCAAAAAATGGTCGGCGGAATTCCTCGGCACCTTCTGGCTGACGCTGGGCGGCTGCGGCAGTGCCGTGCTGGCCGCCGCCTTTCCGGGCGTGGGCATCGGCCTGTTGGGCGTGTCGCTGGCCTTTGGCCTGACGGTGGTGACGGGCGCGTACGCGCTGGGCCCCATCTCCGGCGGCCACTTCAACCCCGCGGTGTCGATCGGCCTGGCGGTGGGCAAGCGCTTCCCCGCCAGCGGCCTGCCGGGTTACATCATTGCGCAGGTGCTGGGCGCGTGCGCAGCGGCATTTGTGCTGTACCTGATCGTGTCGGGCAAGGCCGACTTTGATGCGGCCAAGGCCTTCACCGGCGCGGGCGCATTTGCCACCAACGGCTTTGGTGCCCACTCGCCTGGCGGTTTCAGCATGATGTCGGTGCTGATCACCGAGGTGGTCATGACCGCCATCTTCCTGGTCGTGATCTTGGGCTCTACCGCCAAGCGCGCTGCCGGTGCCTTTGGCGGCCTGAGCATCGGCCTGTGCCTGACGCTGATCCACCTGGTGTCCATCCCCGTGTCCAACACCTCAGTCAACCCCGCCCGCAGCACCGGCCCCGCGCTGTTCGTGCCCGGCGCCATGGGCGACCTGTGGCTGTTCTGGGTGGCCCCCATCGTCGGCGCCATCCTCGGTGCCGTCATTTACAACGTGCTCTTGAGCGACGACTAAGTTATGTGCTTTTCAGGCTGCTTGCGCTTATGGAATGGGCGAGAGCAGCTATAAAAAGCATAGCCTTCACCAAGCCGCGACCTGTCGCGGCTTTTTTGTGGGTCAGGGCTTGTGGGCCGCGCGCAGGGCCACCAGCCCGGCGGCCACCACGATGCCCCCGCCCAGTACCGTGGTGGCGCGTGGCACCTCGTGGAAGAACACATAGCCCCAGGTGGGGGCCCATAGCATGCCGGTGTACTCGAACGGCGTGACGATGCTGGCCCGGGCCATGCGGTAGGCGCTGGTAAGAAACAAGGTGCCCACGGCGGCCACCACGCCGCACACCGCCATCAGCGAACCGTCCAGCAGCGTGGGCGGCACCCAGGGTCGCACCAGGAACGACAGGCTGGGATGCTCGGCCCGCACAATGCCCAGCTGGTGCAGCACCAGGGCGGTGGCCAGGGCCCCCAGCAGGAAAAATGCATTCTGGTGGAATGACATCACCGACGCAGCCTGGGTGGTGCCCAGCCGCCGTGCCATCAGCATGGAGCTGCCGTACATGGCCGCCGACAGCAAAGACAGCAGCGCAGCGGGCTCGAACAGGCCGCTGCCGGGCTGCAGCATCACCATCACCCCGGCAAAGCCCACCACCACCGCCAGCCAAACCTTCCAACCCGACTTCTCGCCCAGAAACGGCCCGGCCAGCGCGGTGACGAACAAGGGCACGGTGAAATACAGCGCCACCGCGTCGGCCAGCGGCAGCGCCGGAAACGCCATGTAGTAGGCCGTGTACGAAATGAACAGGATCAGCGCGCGCAGCGCCAGCACACCCCAGCGCGGGGTGAACAGCGCCCGCCAGCCCACCTCGCGCTGCACCAGGGCCCACAGCACCGGCACCCCGACGAGCGAGCGGATGGCCACCACCTCGGTCAGGGGGTAGGCGCCGCTGACCTGCTTGATGATCGCGTCCTGCAGCGAGAACACCAGCACACCCAGGCACAGACACACAATGCCGCGCACGGTTTGGTTTTGCATAGGGGGGCGAATGAAAACAGGGCCGAACCCGAAAGCCCGGCCCCCGGGGTCTACAGCCTGCGGGTCAGGCCGCCACGGCCAGGCGTTCGGCCAGCACGCCGTCGAGCCAGTCCACCCGCATTTCCGGCACCGCGGTGATCAGCTTGCGGGTGTAGGGATGCTCGGGGTTGTGGAAGATCTTGTCGGTCGCATCAAATGCCACAAACTGGCCCTGCAGCATCACCGCCGTGCGGTGGGCGATGCGGTGCACAACATCCAGGTCGTGGGTGATCAGCACGTACGACAGGCCCAGCTCGGACTGCAGCTTGCGCAGCAGCTTGAGGATTTCCTCGGCCACCAGCGGGTCGAGTGCCGAGGTGGGCTCGTCCAGGATGATCAACTCCGGCTTGGCAGCCAGGGCGCGGGCAATGCACACGCGCTGCTTTTGCCCGCCCGAGAGCTGGCCGGGGCGGCGCTGCAAAAACTCCACCGGCAGCTCCACCAGCGCCATCAGCTCCTTGGCGCGCTCCAGCACGGCCTGGCGGCCCAGGCCAAAGTAGAACTGCACCGGGCGGCCCACGATGTCGAGCAGGTTGTGCCGCGGGTTGATGGCCACGTCGGGGATCTGGTAGACCAGCTGGATACGGCGCTTGAGCTCTTTGTCGCGGGCCTTGAGGGCGCGTGGCAAGGCCTTGCCCTGGAAGATGATTTCGCCGCTTTTGGGCGGCAAGAGGCCGGTGACGATGCGCGCCAGGGTAGATTTGCCCGAGCCGGATTCGCCCACCACGGCCACGGTTTCACCGCCTTTGACATCCAGCGACACGCCCTTGACCACATGGAAATCGCCGTAATAGGCCTGGCAGTCCTTGATGGACAGCACGGTCTCGGGCTTGACGGTGGCCTCGTTGGCACGCTCACTGGCCGCGGCCCCGCGCACGGCCACCAGCCGGGCGGTGTAGTCCTGGTTGGCGTGGGTGAGGATTTGCTGGGTTTCGCCTTCTTCCACTTCCTTGCCGTGGCGCAACACCTTGATGCGGTCGGCCACCTGGGCCACCACGGCCAGGTCATGGGTGATGTAGAGCGCGGCGGTGTGGTACTGCTTGATCAGGGACTTGAGCAGGATCAGCACCTCGATCTGGGTGGTCACGTCGAGTGCGGTGGTGGGCTCGTCCAGCACCAGCACATCGGGGCGGCACGACATGGCCATGGCCGCCATGGCGCGCTGCAACTGCCCGCCCGAGGCCTGGTGCGGGTAGCGCGCGCCAAAGGTGTCGGGGTTGGGCAGGTCCAGCGACTTGAAGAGCTGGCGCGCCCAGGCCTCGGCCTCGGTGCGGGTCATCAGCTTGTGCAGCAGCGGCGCTTCGCATACCTGGTCCATCAGGGTGTGCACCGGGTTGAAGGCAGCCGAGGCCGACTGGGCGATGTAGGCCACGCGTTTGCCGCGCACGCTGCGCCGTCCTTCGGCGTTGAGGGCGCGGATGTTCACGCCGTCCAGAATGATTTCGCCGCCGGCAATGTGCACCCCGGCACGGGCGTAGCACATGCTGGACAGGCCGATGGTGGATTTACCCGCCCCGCTCTCGCCAATCAGGCCCAAGACCTCGCCCTTGCGCAGGTTCAGGTCGACGTTGTCCACGATGGCGGCGCCCGCCATGCTCTCCAGGCGCAGCCCTTTGATTTGCAGAATGATTTGCTTGTCCATGGTCGTATTTCCTTTGGGACCTGTGCAGCGCCCGTGTGGCGGGGCCGCAAGCCCGGTACACGGGCGCTGCGCAGGTCAGTCTTAATTACAGTTCGGCCTGTGCGCCGGAGGGGCGCGCGTCCATGGACAACATCCAGTCCACCACCAGGTTCACCGACACGGTGAGCAGTGCAATGGTGGCGGCCGGGTAGATCGGGGCCATCATCCCGAAGTTGATGGCGGCGGCGTTTTCACGCACCATGCCGCCCAGGTCGGCATACGGCGGCTGGATGCCCAGGCCCAGGAACGACAGGCCGGCGATGAACAGAAAATTGAAGCAAAAGCGCAGGCCAAACTCCGACACCAGCGGTGCCCAGGCGTTGGGCAAAATTTCGCGGCTGATGATCCACCACAGGCCTTCGCCGCGCAGGCGGGCCGCCTCCACGTACTCCATTACCGACAGGTTCATGCCCAGCGCCCGCGACAGCCGGAACACGCGGGTGGAGTCCAGCACGGCGATGGTCAGGATCAGCACCGGGATGCTGGAGCCAAACACGCCCAGCACGATGAGCGCAAAGATCAGGCCCGGGATCGACAGCATCACATCCACCAGGCGGCTGAAGAACACGTCCACCCAGCCCCCCACCACCGCGCTGATGAAGCCCAGCACGATGCCGATAAAGAACGACAGCAACGTGATGGCCAATGCCACGCCAATCGTCATGCGGGTGCCATACAGAATGCGGGTGAACATATCGCGCCCGATCTGGTCGCCGCCCAGCCACATGGTCTTGGAGGGCTCGGCCCAGGTCTCGCCGATGTTGGCCGACTGCGCATACGGCGCCAGCCAAGGCGTGAACAGGGACACAAAGATGAAGATCGCCACCACCGTCAGGCCGAACCAGGCCGACAGGGTGGGTTTTTGTCCGAAGAGTTTCATGGGGTTCTCGTCTCTATTCTGGTTAGCGTTTGTGGCGCAGGCGGGGATTGACCAAAATCACCAAAATGTCGGCCACGGTATTGAGCAGCACAAACACCATGGCAAACACCAGGCCGCAGGCCTGGATCACCGGCACGTCGCGCTTGGACACGGCATCCACCATCAGCTGCCCCAGGCCGGGGTAGACAAACACCGCCTCGATCACCACCACCCCCACCACCAGGTAGGCCAGGTTCAGGGCGATCACGGTGATGATGGGTGCAGCCGCATTGGGCAGGGCGTGGCGGGTGATGACGCGCCCGCGTTTGGCCCCCTTGAGAAAGGCCATTTCAATGTAGGGCGTGGACATCACCGACAGCACCGAACTGCGCGTCATGCGCAGCATGTGCGCGGCCACCAGCAGCGTGAGGGTGATGGCGGGCAGCGTCGTCTGGTAGACGCGCTCGGTAAACGGCATGCCCTTGAACACCGTGGACAGTGACGGGAACCAGTCCACATTCACCGAGAAAAAGATGATCAGCAAATAGGCAATGAAGAACTCGGGAAACGAGATGGCGATCAGCGACAGGATGTTGGCCAGCTTGTCCGAGATCTTGCCTTCGTTGATGGCCGAAAACACCCCCAGGCCCACGGCCACCGGAATCGCGATCAGCGCGGCATACCCGGCCAGGAACATGGTGTTGCCCAGGCGCGGCAAAATTTCGTCGACGATTACGCGCTTGTTGGTCAGCGCAATGCCCAGGTCGCCATGCAGCACCCCGGTCAGCCAATGCCAGTAACGCAGGTAAGACGGGATGTCATAGCCCAGCTCCTTGCGGAAGATGACCAGTGCCTCGGGCGTAGCCCCCTGGCCCAGCACTGCCGAAGCCACGTCGCCCGGCAAAATTTCGGTGCACACAAAGATCAACACCGACACGGCCAACAGTGTCAGCACGCCTAAAAAAAAGCGGTTAAATATCAATTTCGCCATAGCAATTTCCGAGTGGACGGGAGGGCAACACGGGCGGTTGACCCAAAAAAAGCGGAGTGGGGACACGCCCCACCCCGCTAGCGACAGAGCACACGCCTCCGCCTACGCGGAAAGCGCTTGCGCCGTAGCCTGGGAGTGCGCTTTAGATAAACCAGCCTTTTTCGGCGATACGGTCATCGGCCAGGTCGTAACGGCCAGAGACGGTCAAACCGCCCAGCTTGGCGTTGTACGCATCGATGTAGTCCTGCACCGCAAAACACACCATGCCGGCGTTTTCGCTGATCAGCTCCTGGCAACGTGCGTACATTTGCGCGCGCTTGGGCTGGTCCAGTTCCACCCGGGCGGCCACCAGCAACTTCTCGAACTCGGGGTTGTTGAAGTGGGTGTCGTTCCAGGTGGTGTTGGCCTTGAAGGTGCTGGTCAACTGGTTGTCGATGGTCGGGCGGTTGCCCCAGTACACCGCGCAGAAGGGTTGCTTGAGCCACACGTTGTCCCAGTAGCCGTCGCCCGAGACGCGCTTCAGGTCCAGCTGGATACCGGCCTTGGACAGCGATTCCTGGAACACCTGGCCGCTGTCGGTAGCACCCGAGAAGGCACCTTCCGAGACTTGCAACTCCACCGGTCCGGCAATGTTGGCCTTCTTGAAGAAGAACTTGGCCTTGTCGGGATCGTAGGCGTGCAGCTTTTGCTTGGGGTCGTAGTACTTCATCTTCGCGCCCACGGTGTGGTCGTTGCCGATGGAGGCGTAGCCCGAGAACACGTTGTCCACGATCTTCTTGCGGTCGATACCGAACTTCAGCGCCATCATCAGGTCCGGGTTGCTGAAGGGCGACTTGTCGGTGTGCGCGACAAACGCAAACCGGTTACCGGCACCGGGCGTGCGCGACAGCTTGATGCCCTTGCTCTTGGCCAGCAGGCCGGCGGTCTTGGGGTCCACGCGGTTGATCACGTCCACCTGGCCGGTCACCAGTGCCTGGGTGCGGGCAGCGGCATCGCCGATGTAGCGCAGTTCCACGCGGTCAAAGTTGCCGCGGTTGGGCTTCCAGTAGTTGCCGGGCTTGCGCTTGAAGGTCGCGCGCACGCCGGGCTGGAACTCTTCCAGCAGATAGGCACCGGTGCCATCGGGCTTGCTGAAATCGGTTGTGCCATTGGGCACGACGATGATGTGGTAATCGCTCAGGTTATATGGCAAATCCAGGTTGCCATTGGTCATCAAAATCTGGATTTGCGTAGGCGAGAGTTTCTTGATTTCCTTGATATCGGCCAGCAGGGCTTTGGCGGGCGATTTGGTTTCGCCGCGGTGCATATTGATCGAGTAAATGACATCGTCGGCATCCAGTGTTTTGCCAGATGCAAAGGTAATGCCTTTACGGATATTGAAAATCCAGTCGGCGGCACCGGGTTTGACTTCCCAGTTTTCAAACAGCTCACCGGTGGCGTCGCCGTTGTCGGCCACTTCGACCAGGTTGTTCCAGAGCATCAGGCTGATGTTGATCATCACCGAGTCGGCATAGGTGCGGGGGTCAAAGCTGTCCGAAGCCGAGCCGCCTTCCACTCCCATGCGCAGGGTTCCGCCCTTTTTTGGTGCACCTTGGGCCATGGCAGGCATGGCGCCGAAAGTCGCTGACAGACCGAAAGCGGCGGCCCCCGTGATGAGCTGGCGGCGGTCCAAAATGATGCCGGATTCTGGATGGATGTCGTTCATGGGCATATCAAAAATTCCTTCAAAGTCGATGGATAGGGGTCCGCTGGAGAGGCCTGAAAATCATGCAACTACCCCAAGAGCAAAGTAGCTTTGCACTCACCGACCATCATAGGGTGGGATTTTTTTCTTGTATCGGTATATGCGCTTATTCGGCCGAATGATTTTCAAAGTGCGATTCAAATATTTTTGGGACTTCAAGTACGTAAATGCACTTGCGTCGCAGCACCATCAATTAGTGTCGGATTTCAGCTAGCCCCATCAAGTCAGCCTGCTATGAAGTGCCTGCCAGCCAGCGCTCGGTGCAAAGTACGCCCATGCGGCGGCTGGTTTTTGAAAGGGCTAATTATTCCGACCTCCCAGGCCGCCCAAAACGGGTTTTCGGGCAGACCCGCAACGCCGACTCCGGTGCTTGCGCCGTCCGTCCATCCGGGCCCCCGCCAGCATTCCAAACCAGCGCCATACGCCGCGCAATGGCGTTGCCGTGGGCCCCGTGCGCGGCATGCCAACCCCCGAATCGGTGCAGACCGACAGCGCTGGCACGGCTGCTTTTGCACGCGGATGGTGCAGTACATCCGAACCCTGCGGTCACCGGTCCGTGTTAACTTCCAGCAGCAGCTTTCGTCCCACACAAGGAACCCCTCTTGCGCAACATACTCATCCCCCTGGCCTCCTTACTCAGCGGCGTGGGCATGCTGGTGGTCGGCACCGGTTTGCTGTTTGCGGCCATTGGTGCGCAGGCCAGTTCGGCCCATTTTTCGGCCCTGGTGACGGGCCTGATCAACTCGGCCTATTTCGCGGGCTTTGTATTTGGCTCCTTTGCCTGCCCCGTCATCATCCGCCGCGTCGGCCACATCCGGGCCTTTGCCTCCATGGCCACGGTGGCCTCGGCCCTGCCCATCCTGCACGCCCTGTGGACCAACCCCTGGGCCTGGGGCACGCTGCGCTTCATCACCGGCATGTGCTTGCTGGGCCTGTACATCGTGGTGGAGAGCTGGCTCAACGTGGTGGCCACCAGCCAGCAGCGCGGCAAGGTGTTTGCCATCTACATGGCCGTGTGCGGGGTCACGCTGGCGCTGGGCCAGTGGCTGATCTTGCTAGGCGACCGCCACGGCTTTGTGCCGTTTGCATTGGTGTCCATCCTGTTTTCATTCGCCATGCTGCCCATCACCCTGACCCCGGTGAACGAGCCCGAGCCCACCGATGCGCCCAAGCTGGGTTTGCTGGAGCTGTTTGTGATCTCGCCGATCGGCGTGATCGCGGTGTTTGGCGCGGGCCTGCTCAACGGGGCCTTCTACAGCCTGGGCACGGTGTTTGCCCAGGGCGTGGGCTTCAGCGAAGCCGGTAGCGCCACCTTCATGGCCGCCACCATCCTGGGCGGCGCGGTGTTCCAGTGGCCGGTGGGCCATTTGTCGGACCGGCATGACCGCCGCCGCGTGCTGTTTCTGGTCTGCGCCCTGAGCGCGGCGGTGGCGGTGGCGGGCTACTTCATGGCCGAGGGCAACGAGACGCTGCTGATCGGCCTGGGCGTGGTGTACGGCGGCCTGTCGTTTGCCATCTATGGCCTGAGCGTGGCCCATGTGAACGACCTGATCGACCCCTCGCGGGTGCTGGAAGTGACCGGCGGCCTGCTGCTGCTGTACGGCATAGGCTCCACGGTGGGCCCCGTGCTGGGGGGTGGCATGATGGACTGGATGGGGCCTGCCGCCTTGATGCTGTATTTCGCCGGTGCGCTGGCCGTGCTGGTGCTGGCCATCTGGCGCTACAGCCTGCACACCACGCCGCATGCCGATGCGCATGCCGTCAAATCCGACTACGTGGTCATGGGCAGCGGCTCGCAGGCAGTGCTGCAGATGGACCCGCGCCGGACCGCCGGGACCCACACCAGCCCCGCGGACCTCGGACCGTAGCAGCCAATCAATTATTCGGATTGATCTTGCGGCGGGCCGAAGTGGATAGTACGGGGCGGCCCTAAACTTTCGGCTCATTCCAGACCCCGGAGCCCGCATGCAACTCGAATCCATCCAGACCTTCGTGGTGGCCAACCCGCCGCCCAGCTTTGGCGGCCGCTACTTTGTGTTCGTCAAGCTGCGCACCCGCTGCGGCATCGAAGGCATTGGCGAGGCCTATACCGCCACCTTCGGCCCCCAGGTGGTAGCGGCCATGGCCGAAGACCTGTTTGCCCGCGTGTTCCAGGGTGAAGACCCGATGCAGACCGAAACCCTGTGGCGGCGCGCCTATGGCGAAGGCTTCTCGCTGCGGCCCGACATCTCGCTGATGGGCGTGCTCAGCGCGCTGGAGATGGCCTGCTGGGACATCACCGGCAAGGCGCTGGGGCAGCCCGTGTACAAGCTGCTGGGCGGCCTGGTGAACCCACGCCTGCGCAGCTACACCTACCTGTACCCCGACGCCAACGAAGACGAATCTTTCTACGGTGACCCCGACCGCTCCGCCGAGCGCGCCGCCCGCTATGTGGAAGAAGGCTTTACCGCGGTGAAGTTCGACCCGGTGGGCGGCTACTCGGTGTTCGACCCGCGCCAGCCCACGCTGGAGCGCATGGACATGTCGGAGCGCTTCTGCGCCCGCATCCGCGAAGCCGTGGGCGACAAGGCCGATTTGCTGTTTGGCACCCACGGCCAGTTCACCGTGTCGGGGGCCAAGCGCCTGGCGCGCCGCCTGGAGCCCTACAACCCGCTGTGGTTTGAAGAGCCCACCCCGCCCGAGCGCCCGGAGGCGATGGCCGAGGTGGCGCGCTACACCTGCATCCCGGTAGCCACCGGCGAGCGCCTGTGCACCAAGTACGAATTTGCCCGGGTGCTGGAAACCGGCGCGGCCACCATCCTGCAGCCCAACCTGGGCCGCGTCGGCGGCATTCTGGAGGCCAAGAAGATTGCCGGTATGGCCGAAGCCCACTACGCCCAGATCGCCCCGCACCTGTACTGCGGCCCCATCGTGGCGGCGGCCAACATCCAGCTGGCGGCGTGCATTCCCAACTTTTTGATCCTGGAAAGCATCCAGCAGTTTGGCGGCTTCCACGCGCAGCTATTGAAGAAGCCGTTGCAGTGGGAAGGCGGCTACGTCATCCCCAGCAAGGAACCCGGCCTGGGCGTGGAACTCAACGAAGCCGTGGCCCTGGCCCACCCCTATGACAGCAAGCGCCTGCACCTCGACATGGCGCAGCACCCACTCGGTTACTTTTGACATGCACATCTACCTGAACTTCATCCACAACCAGTGGGTCGCCGGTACCGGCAGCCTGACCGTCACCAACCCTGCCACCGGGGACACCGTGGGCCAGGTCAGCGCCGCCAGTGCCGTCCAGGCCCTGGCGGCCTGCGACGCTGCCGCGGCGGCCCAGCGCGGCTGGCGCAAGCTCACCAGCATCGAGCGCGGCAACCACCTGCGCGCTCTGGCCGATGCCCTGGTAGCCCGCAAATCCGCCATCGGCCAGGCCTTGGCGCTGGAGTCGGGCAAGAGCCTGGAAGACGCCGAGAACGAAGCCGTCTACGCCGCCGACATCACCCGTTACCACGCCGAATGGGCGCGCCGCATCGAGGGCGAAATCATCCCCAGCGACAGCCCCGGCGAGAACCTCATGCTGCACCGCGAACCCATGGGCGTGGTGGCCTGCCTGATCCCGTTCAACTACCCCGTCTACACCCTGCTGCGCAAGATCGCACCGGCGCTGATCACCGGCAACACCGTGGTGGTGCGCCCCAGCAACCACACGCCCTGCTCGGCCTTCGAGATCGCCCAGGCGGTATTGGACGCAGGCCTACCCCCCGGCGTGGTCAACATCCTGGCCATGGGCCACGCCGAGGCCGAAGTGCTGTGCACCCACCCCAAGGTGGCCATGATCACGCTCACCGGCAGCGTGGGCGCGGGCCAGCGCGTGCTGGACTATTCGCGCGTCAATATCGCCAAGGTGTCGCTGGAGCTGGGCGGCAAAACCCCGGCCATCGTGGCGGCCGATGCCGACCTGGAGCAAGCCGCCAGCGACATCGTGCGCTCCAAAACCACCCACTGCGGCCAGCTCTGCACCGCGGTGGAACGGGTCTACGTGCAAGAGGCCGTGCACGACGCACTGGTCGCCAAGCTCAAAGCCAAGCTCGGCGCCCACGCCCATGGCAACCGCGCCGAACAGCCCCAGCGCATGGGCCCGCTGGTCAGCGCCGCCGCACGCCAGGGCATCCACGCCATGGTGGAGCGCGCGCTGCAGGCCGGTGCCCAGCTGGAATGCGGCGGCAGCATCCCCAGCGGCCCCGGCTACTTCTACCCGCCCACCCTGCTCACCCAGGTGCGGCAGGACATGGAAATCGTGCAGGAAGAAGTCTTCGGCCCAGTGCTGTGCGTGCTGCCCTACACCACGCTGGACCACGCCCTGGCCCTGGCCAACGACCACCAGTTCGGCCTGGCCTCGGTGCTGTACACGGCCGACTACCGCAGCGTGATGCAGGCCAGCAACGAGATTGAAGCCGGAGAGCTCTACATCAACCGCACCCCCGCCGACCCCTACCAGGGCTACCACGCAGGCTGGAAGCGCTCCGGCCTGGGCGGCGACGACGGCAAGCACGGCATGCTGGAATTCACCCAGACCCGTTTGGTGGTCATGAAGTTTTAAAAGAAATCGGCCTCTCGCGCCCATTCCATCGGCGTAAGAAGCTATCAAAACAATAGTAAGGCGACTCTGAATAAGTCCCCGCGAGGCGGCGCGCCCTGGATCGGGATGGGATGCAAGGCGCAAACCGCAGACATAGCTTGGGCTATGGCGAGGATTTGCAACGCCGCAGACCGCCCGAGGCCAGGGATGCGCGGACCGCGAGGGACTTGTTCAGCATTGCCTTAACCCCACCCTGGTCATAATGCCGCGATGGAACTCACCCCCTTGCGCGCATTCCTGGCCGTCGCCCGCCACGGCCAGCTGGTGCGGGCGGCCGAGCAACTGCACCTGACCCAGTCCGCGCTGTCCAAGCAGATCAAGGGTCTGGAAGACGAGCTGGGCGTGCTGCTGTTTGCGCGCACGCCCACCGGCATGGTGCTGTCCGGCGAGGGGCGGCGGCTGCTGCCCCTGGCCACCAAGACGGTAGAGGCCACGCTGGAGATCAGCACGCTGGCGGCGCAGATGCGGGGCACGGTATCGGGCGGGCTACGGCTGGGCACCATCATCGACCCCGAATCCATCCGCCTGGGCCCGCTGCTGGCGGCCCTGCTGGAGTTTTACCCGCACGTGGACGTGGCGCTGCAGCACGGCATCTCCGGCAGCGTGCTGCAGATGCTGCGCGACGGCGGGGTGGATGCCTGCTTCTTCCTGGGGGCCTTGAAAGACCCGGACATCGCCGTGCGCCAGCTCTGGCTGGAGCACTATGTGGTGGTCGGCCCCGTGGCCTGGGAAGCGCGGCTGCGCCAGGCCGACTGGAGCGACCTGGCGGCCATGCCCTGGCTGTCCATGCCGGTGGGCGGCTCGCAGTACGGCCTGGTGGCCCAGATGTTTGCCGAGCGCGGCCTGAGCCACCGCACCTCGGTGCAGGCCGACCAGGAAGCCACCATGCTGGAGCTGGTGCAGAGCGGCGTGGCACTGTGCCTGATGCGGGAGCGCATCGCCGCGCCCGTCCTGCAGCGTGGCCAGGTGGCACTGTGGCCGGGCGTGCGCCTGCCCTGCCCGCTGTCGCTGCTGTACCGCCGCGCCGACGAAAACACCGCCACCCTCCAGGCCCTGCTGGCCATGCTGCAGGTGGTCTGGCCGGTCGATGAAGGCGATCCAGACTCCTAGGGGTTTTCACCATGCCGCCGCTAGGGCCATCGCGTAAGTCCTTGTCGCCAAAGGCTATTCCCGCAGGTTGAGGCCGGGTTGCCGCAAAGTCACTCGGTGAAACCGGGCTGCCTGCCTAGACTGCGCCCAGACCGGCGTTCCTGGTCGGTGGCGACACGCCACGCCCCTTCCACAAGTCCATCTCCTGGAGACATAAAAATGCCCATTCCCTCCCCTGCCAGCGACGCGCTGGAGAAAGCCACCTACAGCAAAGTCATGTGGCGGCTGATTCCCTTTCTGTTTCTGTGCTACGTGGTGGCCTACCTGGACCGCGTCAACGTGGGTTTCGCCAAGCTGCAGATGCTGACCGACCTGAAGTTCAGCGACACGGTGTACGGCCTGGGCGCGGGCATTTTCTTCATTGGCTACTTTTTGTTTGAAGTGCCCAGCAACATGATCCTGCACCGCACCGGTGCCCGTGTCTGGATTGCCCGCATCATGGTCACCTGGGGGATCATTTCCTCGTGCATGATGTTCGTCACCACGCCCACCATGTTCTACGTGCTGCGCTTCTTTCTGGGCGTGTCGGAAGCGGGCTTCTTCCCCGGCATCATCCTGTACCTGACGTACTGGTTCCCGTCGGCGCGGCGCGCGCGGGTGGTGGCGCTGTTCATGACGGCCATCGCCTTGTCCGGCGTGGTGGGCGGCCCGCTGTCGGGCTGGATCATGCAAGCCTTTGCCGGTGTCAACGGCTGGTCGGGCTGGCAATGGCTGTTTCTGCTGGAAGGCATTCCGTCCATCCTGGTCGGCATCAGCGTGTACTTCTACCTCGACGACTCCATCGCCGCAGCGCCCTGGCTCACCGACGCCGAGAAGCGCCTGCTGATCGACAACATCAGCCGCGACGAGGGAACCCGTGGCGACCACAGCCTGAAGCAGGTCTTCCGCAATGGCCGGGTGTGGCTGATGGCCAGCATCTACTTCTGCTTCATCATGGGCCTGTACGGCATCAGCTTCTGGCTGCCGCAGCTGGTCAAGACGGCGGGCGTGAAAAACGTGCTGGATGTCGGCTTGCTGACCATGATCCCCTACGCCCTGGCCGCCGTGGCCATGGTGCTGGCCAGCCGCAGCTCGGACCGCACCGGCGAACGCCGCTGGCACACCGCCGGAGCCGGTTTCATCGGCGGCGTCGGCCTGATCTTGAGTGGCATGTTCGGTGGCGATCTGCCCCTGGCCATGGCCGCCCTGAGCCTGGCCACCATGGGCATTCTGACCAGCCTGCCCCTGTTCTGGACCCTGCCCACCAGCATGCTGCGCGGCTCTGCGGCGGCGGCGGGTATTGCGCTGATCAACGCGGTGGGCAATCTGGCCGGGTTCGTCAGCCCGTTCATGGTGGGCAGCGTCAAGGACGCCACCGGCAGCACCACGGCAGGCCTGTATGTGCTGGCCGGCAGTCTGTTCCTGGGCGGCATTCTGGTGCTGCTGGCCACCCGGGGCCGCCAACACAGCGCCCGCGTGGCGATTGCCTGATCAAAAAACAGAAGGTTTTAGGGCGCTAGCGCTTATTCCATCAGCGTAAGCAGCTCCTAAAACCATAGTGTTTACGGCACCCGTTCCATCTCCTGCAGGAGCCAGGTTTTGAAGGCCTGCGCCGCCGGGTGCGCCTGGTTGCCCTCGGGGGCGATCAGGTAGTAGGCCTCTTTCATCGGCAGGGCAAACGCCAGCGGGCGCACCAGCCGCCCGGCGCGGATCAGGTCGTTGGCCACCGTGTCGTGGGCCAGCACCACGCCCAGGCCGTTCTGGGCCCATTCCAGGCTCAGCGCCCAGGTGCTGGTGCGGTGCACCACAGGCCGGGCCACCCGGCTCTTGGCGGGGTAGGCCTCCAGCCAGCTGTCCCAGCTTTGCAGCGTGCCCGGCAGGTCGAACAGGCGCTGGCGCAGCAGGTCGTCCAGCCGCTGGATGCGCGCCCCCACCTCGGGCGAGCACACCGGAAAAATGCTGTCCTGCGCCAGCCGCTTGCCCACCCGGCTCTCCCACTTGCCCAGGCCAAAGACGATCTCCACATCGGCCGAATCGCTCTGCCGCTCTTCGGGCCAGATCGAGGTCACCACATTGAGCTGCACCCAGGGGTACTGGTCCATGAAACGGCCCAGGCGCGGGCTGAGCCAAAACTTGGCAAACGACAGGTTCACGTGCAGCTCCAGCATGTCGGGCTCCTTGCGGCCCGTGAGCATGCGGGTGCTTTCCTCCAGCATGGCAAACGCCGCCTGCACCGTGGGCAGGTAGCCCCGGCCCGCGTCGGTCAACTCCAGGCCACGCACCCGGCGCACAAACAGCGGGCGGCCGATGGCGTTCTCCAGGCTCTTGATCTGCTGGCTCACCGCCGACTGCGTCATGTTCAGCTCTTGCGCGGCTGCCGTGAAGCTCAGCGCGCGGGCTGAGGCCTCGAAGGCACGCAGCCAGTTCAGGGGGGGAAGGCGTTGCATGGATTAGCTAGGCATTAGTTTTGCTAAGGTTATAGCGCTGTTTTCTTCGTTTGTCGGTTTCGGGGTCATCCCGCAAACTTTGTCCCTTGCCAACCCACGACCGCCTCGCCATGCCAGAAATCCATATTCTTTCTAGTCCCACCCGGCTGGTGATGCGCACACCAGAGGGCGACACGCCGCTGCCCGCCCTGTGGCTGCGCGCCCTCAGCCCCGACCCTACCCAGCGCGACCCGCTGACCGGCCAGCGCCTGGTCAACCCGCACCTGTTTCCCGAAGACCTGGTGCTCACCGCCGCCCGCTGGGACGGCCCCCGCCTGCACCTGGCCTTCAGCGACGGCTTTGCCGGGCACTATGACGCGGCCGAGCTGCTGGCCGGCACGGTGCTCAGCGAGGGCTGCCCCGCGCCCCAGCCCTGGGCGGCCAACATCGCCTACACGCCGGTCTACCAGTGGCCCGATCTGGCGCAGGACGCGGTGCTGTACCAGGCCTTGAAGGACTTCATCGAGCTCGGCTTTCTGCTGGTGCACGACACGCCCACCCAGCCCGACTCCATCCTCACCATCGCCCGGCGCTTCGGCTTTGTGCGCGAGACCAACTTTGGTGCGTACTTCGAGGTGTATTCGCGCCCCAAGGCGGCCGATGCCATCGACCTGTCGTACCAGCCGGTGGCTTTGGGCCCGCACACCGACAACCCCTACCGCACCCCGGTGCCCGGCATCCAGCTGCTGCAGTGCCTGCAAAACGAAACCTCGGGCGGCCTGTCCAGCCTGGTGGACAGCCTGGCCGTGGCCGCCCAGGTGCGTCAGGAAGACCCCGAAGGCTTTGCGCTGCTCAGCCGCATCCCGCTGCGCTTCGAGCACCGCGATGCCAACACCCAGCTGGTGGCGATCAAACCCATGATCGAACTCGACGGCAGCGGCCAGATGGTGGGCGTGCACTACAGCCCCCGGCTGGACAATATTCCGCTGATGTCCGAGGACGACACCCGCCGCTACCACCGCGCCCGCAAGCGCATGGGCGAGTTGTTTGACGACGATACCTACGCGCTGCGTTTCCGGCTGGAGCCGGGGCAGATGATGGTGTTCGACAACAACCGCGTGCTGCATGGCCGCACGTCTTTCAACCCCGCCGAAGGGCACCGCCAACTGCAAGGCTGCTACATCGATCGCGATGGCCCGCGCAGCCTGTACCGTGTGTTAAACCGCAAATTCACTGGAACCCCCGCATGATCACTGTTGCCAACCCCGCCATGCACGCCGTCAGCTTCACCCAGATGAAAGACGGCAGCACCGAGGAATACCGCTCTCTGCAAAAGCTGGAGCACAACTACGTGCGTGCCCTGCCCGAGCGCCTGCTGCTGGCCCTGCACCGCCTGGGCGACTCGCTGGAGGGCTACCAGGTGAGCCGCCTGGAGCATTCGCTGCAGGCCGCCACCCGCGCCGAGGCCGACGGGGCCGACATGGAAACCATCGTCGCCGCCCTGCTGCACGACCTGGGCGACGAGCTCGCGCCTGAAAACCATTCGCAGTTTGCCGCCGCCATCCTCCGCCCCTACGTGCGCGCCGAGGTCACCTGGGTGGTGGAAATGCACGGCCTGTTCCAGATGCAGTACTACGCCCACCACTACGGCCTGCCCAACGACGGCTACCTGGCCTACCGCGACCACCCCTGGTTTGCCGCCTGCTGCCGCTTTTGCGAACTGTACGACCAGGCATCGTTTGACCCGCACTACCCGAGCAAGCCCCTGGCCCACTTCGAGCCGATGCTGCGCGAGGTGTTTGCGCGCCCGCCGTTCGACCCGGCCATCCTGAAAGAACCCACGTGAAACAGGCCTCTTGTGCTTATTCCATCGGCACAAGCAGCTCTTTTTTCTGTAGCAGATAGGTCGTCTGCCCATGCACTCTGCCCCTGGCGTGGCCCCTAGCACCTCCACGACCTCCTCGATCGCCGAAGAGCTGGCCCAGAAGATCCGGGACGGCCAGCTGTCGGCGGGCGAGAAGCTGCCCGCGCACCGGGTGCTGGCCCAGCGCCTGGGCGTGCCGATCGCCACCGTCAGCCGCGCCTATGCCCAGCTGGAACAGCTCGGCCTGGCGGCAGCCCGCGTGGGCGACGGCACCTATGTGCGCGCCCTCAGCCCCGACGCGGCCGCACCCGTGCCCGGCGCACCGCCCATCGACCTGGCCCACAACGTGGCCATCGCCACCGACGAGGTGCAAGCCCTGCGCCAGGTGCTGGCCGAGATCAGCCAGGACCCGGCGTGCATGGCCGGGGTGCTGGCCTACCAGCCCGAAACCGGCGCCCCGCAGCACCGCCAGGCCGGGGCCGACTGGCTGCGCCGCTTTGGCACCACGGGCGACGCCACCCGCGTCATGGTCACCCACGGCGCGCAGCACGGCCTGGCCGGGGTGTTGCGCACCCTGGCCAAGCCCGGCGACACCTTGCTCACCGAGTCGCTCAGCTACCCTGGCCTGCTGGCCCTGGCCCGGTCGCTACGGCTGCAGGTGATCGGGCTGGAGATGGACGGTGAAGGCCTGCTGCCCGAGGCGCTGGACCAGGCCGCCCGCAGCTTCCAGGCCAAGCTGCTGTTTTGCAGCCCCACGCTGCACAACCCCACCGGCCGCACCCAGTCGCTGGCGCGCCGCGAAGCCCTGGCCGCCGTCATCCGCCGCCGGGGCCTGTGGCTGGTGGAAGACGTGGTGCACGCCGCCGTGCTGGCCCAGCCACCGCCCGCCATCTCGTCCCTGGTGCCCGAGCAATCCTTTCTGCTGGCCAGCCTGAGCAAGGTGATGGCCCCCGGCCTGCGCGTGGGCTACCTGGAGGCCGCCCCCGAGTGGCTGGACAAGGTGGCTGCCAGCATCCGCGCCGACTGCTGGATGGTGGCCCCGCTGATGCCCGAGATCGCCACCCGCTGGCTGGCCAGCGGCGAGGCCGAGCGCCTGATTGCCCTGCAGCGCCAGCAGATTGACGAGCGCCTGGCCCTGGCCCACACCTGCCTGGCCGGGTGGGACTACGCCTGGAGCGCCCACCACCCGCACCTGTGGTTTCCCCTGCCCGAACCCTGGCACGCCAGCCCGTTTGCCGCCGCCCTGCGCCAGGCCGGGGTGCTGGTGCGCACCGCAGAACAGTTTGCTGCTGGGCGCAGCCGCGCACCGCACGCCGTGCGCATCAGCCTGAACACCGCCACCTCGCCCGCGCAACTGGAGCAGGGGCTGCGCACCCTGGTGCAGGTGCTGGAGAGCAGCCCCACCGCCGATATGGCTCCCTGATTTTTAACGCCGCCCCCATGAAAACCGTCAAATCCTTCCCCCGCAAAGTCCAGGAAATCCCCAACACCTTCATTCCCCTGGCCGATGGCACCCGCCTGGCCGCGCGCATCTGGCGGCCGGTGGATGCCGAGCGCCAACCCGTGCCCGCCATCCTCGAATACCTGCCCTACCGCAAGCGCGACGGCACCGTGGTGCGCGATGCCCTCACCCACCCCTACCTGGCAGGCCACGGCTACGCCTGCGTGCGGGTGGACATGCGGGGCAGCGGCGACTCCGACGGCGTGATGCTGGACGAGTACGCTGAAGCAGAGCTGGCCGACGCCGAAGAGGTCATCGCCTGGCTGGTGGCGCAGCTCTGGTGTACCGGAAAGGTGGGCATGATGGGCATCTCCTGGGGCGGCTTCAACGGCCTGCAGGTGGCCGCACGCCAGCCGCCGGGGCTGGAGGCGGTGATCACCCTGTGCTCCACCGACGACCGCTACGCAGACGACATCCACTACAAGGGCGGCTGCCTGCTGGGCGAAAACCTGGGCTGGTCGGCCACCATGCTGGCCTACTCAAGCCGCGCCCCCGACCCGGCCCTGGTGGGCGACCGCTGGCGCGCCATGTGGCTGGAGCGGCTGGAGGCCGAACCCCTGCTGGCCATCCCCTGGCTGCAGCACCCGCACCGCGATGCCTACTGGAAACGCGGCTCGGTGTGCGAAGACATAGGCGCCATCCAGGCCGCCGTGCTGGCCATCGGCGGCTGGAACGATGCCTACTCCAACGCCGTGCCGCGCCTGGTGGCCAGCGTACAAAGCCCTGTGAAGGGGATTATTGGGCCCTGGGCGCACAAGTACCCGCACTTCGCCGTGCCCGAGCCGCGCATCGGTTTTCTGCAAGAAGCCCTGCGCTGGTGGGACCAGTGGCTCAAGGGCGTGGACACCGGCGTGGCGCAAGACCCGGCGCACCGCACCTACATCATGGAGATCGGCCGCCCCGGCGCCAGCGTGGCGCACATCGCCGGGCGCTGGGTGAGCGACACGGTCTGGCCGTCGGACCGGTCCGAGCTGCAGCGCTGGTATCTCAATGCGCAGGGTCTAAGCCAGACCCCGGATGCCAAGGGCCAGCACATCGTCTCGTCCCCGCAGCACACCGGTGCCGACAGCGGCGAGTACTGCATCATCTGGCTCGGCCCGGAGTTCCCCGGCGACCAGCGCCAGGACGACTCGGGCTCGCTTACCTTCGACACCCCGCCGCTGGCCAAGCCCATCGACCTGGTGGGCGCGGCGGTGCTGCACCTGCGGGTCAGCAGCGACCGCCCGGTGGCCATCGCCGCCATCCGGCTCAACAGCGTCTGGCCCGACGGGGCGGTGTCGCGCCTGACCTACACGGTAGCCAACCTGTGCCACCGCAATAGCCATGAGCACCCCGAAGTGCTGGAACCCGGCAAGGTCTACAGCCTGCAGATCGCGCTGGACGACGTGGCCTGCACCGTGCCCAAGGGCCACCGCCTGCGGGTGTCCATCTCCACCAGCTACTGGCCGCTGGTGTGGCCCGCGCCCGAGCCGGTGACGCTGACGGTGCACACGGGGGCCAGCTTTATCGACATACCGGTGCGCAAACCCAAGCGCGGTGAAAAAGCCCCGGTGTTCGCCCCTGCGCAAGCCGCGCCACCGGTGAAGCTGCTCACCGTACAGCCCGCCTGGAATAAGCGCGAGGTCACCACCGACCAGCGCACCGGCGAGCGCCGCATGGCCATCATCGACGACTTTGGCCGCAGCACCAGCACCGAGCACGGCCTGACCACCTGGGGCTGCGGGCGCGAAAACTACCGCATCCTGCCGGACGACCCGCTGTCGGCCCTGCAAGACTGCCACTGGTCGATGGAGACCTCGCGCGGCGACTGGAAAGTGCGCACCGAAACCTACAGCAGCCTGCGCGCGACGAAGACGCATTGGCTGGTATCGGGCAGACTGGAAGCCTATGAGGGCGACACCCAGGTGTTTGCCAAAGCCTGGAACAAGAAGATCCCGCGCAAATTGGTTTAAGCCTTTTAAGCCTCCCATGCCCATCGCATGGGCGTGAGCAGCTCTTATTTTTGAAGCATCTATGCAAACCAAGTATTTCGTCCAGTTGGTGGCCTTGTCTGCCTTGTGGGGTACCACCTTCATGCTGACGCGCCTGGCGGTGCCCACGCTGGGGCACAACCTAGTGGCTGGCCTGCGCATGGCCATGGCCACGCTGGTACTGGGCGCCATCATGCGGGTGGCACGCCAGCCCTGGCCCTGGGCGCAGTGGCGCGAAATGTTTTTGCTGGGCGCGCTGGCGGTAGCCGGGCCGCACTTTTTTTACGCATGGTCGTCGGTGGAGCTGCCTGCGGCCTACGGCTCGCTGCTATCGGTCACCGCGGTGCTGTTTGGGGCGATCATTTCGGCCACCATGAAAGAGGAGGTGCTGACCCCGGTGAAGCTGGTGGGCTGCCTGCTGGGCTTTGGCGGCGCGGCGTTGGTGGTGCAGCTGGGGCCTGTGAACCCCACGCCGCTGCTGGTGCTGTCGGCCCTGGGCTGCGTGGCGGGGGCATCGCTGTCGGGCATGTCCACCCCGTTTCTGAAGCGTGCTACCACCCGGCTGGAGCCGCTGGCCATCACCGCAGGCATGCATGCCACCGGCGCGCTGCTGCTGTTGCCCGGTGCCCTGTACGACCTGCCCCGCGCGCACTTCACGCTGCCCGCCCTGGCCGGGGTGGTGCTGATGGGCACCATGACCTCGGGCATGGCGTACTGGATGTACATGCGCATCATGCGCCACGTGCCCCCGGTGGCGGCGCTGAGCAGCACCTTTTTGGTCACCGGATTTGGCGTGCTGTTTTCCATCATTTTTCTGGGCGAGGCCACCGGCCCCGGCCTGTACGCGGGCGGCGCGCTGATCGTCGTGGCCAGCATGATGGTCATGGGCTTCAACCCGCTGCGCCGCCGGGCCGCGTAATTTTTTAATCCACTGGAGTTAGAGATGGCACTGAACATTGGTTTTATCGGCTTGGGCAGCTTGGGCGAGGGCCTGTGCAACAGCCTGGTGAAGGCGGGCTTTCCGGTCACGGTGACGGACCTGAACCCTGCCTGCGCCCAGAAGCTGCTGGCGGCGGGCGCGGCCTGGGCGGACGATGTGGCCGGGGTCTGCCGGGGCGCGGACGTGGTGATCACCGTACTGCCCTCGCCCGCCATTTCGCGCAAAGTGGTGGAAGGCCCGGGCGGTGTGTTTGAGAACCTGCGTGCGGGCGGAGTGTGGATAGAGATGAGCACCACCGATTTCGAGGACCTGCAGCGCCTGCAAGCGGCCGCCACCGAGCGCGGCATTGCGGTGCTGGAATGCCCGGTCACCGGCGGGGTGCACCTGGCCAACTCGGGCCAGATCACCGTGCTGGTGGGCGGCGATGAGGCCGTGTTCCAGCGCGTGGAGCCGCTGCTGGCGGCCATGGGCGGGCAGATCATCTACATGGGCAAGCTGGGCAATGCATCCGTGGTGAAAGTGGTCACCAATATGCTGGCCTTCATCCACCTGGTGGCCGCGGGCGAGGCCATGATGGTGCCCGCCAAATACGGCGTGGACCCGGATGCCACCTACCGCGCCATCCGCGCCAGTTCGGGCAACAGCTTTGTGCACGAGACCGAGTCGCAGCTCATCCTCAGCGGCAGCTACAACGTCAAGTTCAACATGGACCTGGCCTGCAAAGACCTGGGTCTGGTCAACGGCATCGCCGAAAAACTGGGCGTGCCGCTGGAGCTGGGCAGCATGACGCAGCAGATCTTCCGCCGCGCCCGCGGCCTGTTTGGCAGCCAGGCGCAAAGCCCCGAGGTGGTGCGCATGCTGGAGCAGGCCTGCGGCCTGGAACTGCGCGCGCCCGGCTACCCCACCGAGCTGGTGGCGGAGTAAGCCATGACCCACGAAGACTGGCTGCGCAAAGCCCAAGCGCTGAAAATCGAAGGCCGCCTGTTCATCGAAGGCCGCTACGTAGACGCGCAAGACGGCGGCAGCTTTGACTGCACCAACCCCAGCACCGGTGCCGTGCTGGCCCGCATCGCCCAAGGCGAAGCCAAAGACGTGGATGCCGCCGTGGCCAGCGCCCTGGCCGCCTGGAACGACCGCCGCTGGCGCGGCCAGGCCCCGCGCGAGCGCATGCAGGTGATGAACCGCTGGGCCGACCTGGTGGAGCAACATGCCGAAGAGCTGGCGCTGCTGGAAACCCTGGACATGGGCAAGCCCATCAGCGACATGCTGAACATCGACCTGCCCGAGGTGCTGCGCACCATCCGCTATTTCGCCGAGTGCATCGACAAGGTGGAGGGGGCCGTGACCCACACCGCGCCCGGCGCGCTGCACATGATCCTGCACGAGCCGCTGGGCGTGGTGGGTGCCATCACGCCGTGGAACTACCCGATGCTGATGGCGGTATGGAAGCTGGCCCCCATCCTGGCCGCAGGCAACTGCGTAGTGCTCAAACCCGCCGAGCAGGCCCCGCTGACCTGCACCCGGCTGGCCGCATTGTTCGTGGAGGCGGGCGGCCCCGCCGGGGTGTTTAACCTGGTCAACGGCCTGGGCCCCGAGGCAGGCCGCGCCCTGGCCCTCCACCCGGATGTGATCAAGCTGTCGTTCACCGGCTCCACCCGCGTCGGCAAGCTGCTGATGGGCTACGCCGGGCAGTCCAACATGAAGCGCGTGGCGCTGGAAACCGGCGGCAAAAGCCCGCAGATTTTCATGCCCGACCTGTACGATCTGGACGCAGCGGTAGACCGCGCCGTAGGCGGCATTTTTGACAACGCCGGCCAGGTCTGCAACGCGGGCTCGCGCCTGCTGGTGCACCGCGATCTGCAAGAGGCATTTACCGCCAAATTCATCGCCCGCACCCAGGCGCTGTACCAGCCCGGCGACCCGCTGGACCCGGCCACCACCCTCGGCCCCCTGGCCAGCCAGCCCCACCAGCGCAAGGTGCTGGCCGACATCGCCCGCGGCCAGGCCGAAGGCGCGCAAATGGTGATGGGCGGTACAAACGTCGCCCTGCCCGGCACGTATGTGCCCCCCACCCTGTTCGTCGGCCACAACCGCATGGCCATCGCCCAGGAAGAAATCTTCGGCCCGGTAGCCACCCTCATCCCCTTCGACACCGAAGCCGAGGCCATCGGGTTAGCCAACGACTCCGTCTACGGCCTCGCCGCCGCCGTCTGGACCCGCGACCTGCACCAGGCCCACCGCATGGTCGGGGCGCTGGAGGCGGGCGTGGTCTGGGTCAACTGCTTCGGCGATGGGGACATGACCCAGCCGTTTGGCGGGTACAAGCAGTCGGGGAATTCGCGGGACAAACATGTGGACAGTTTGCTGTCGTACATGCAGACCAAATCGGCTTGGTTCCAGGTGGGGTGAGGGGGGCATCTTAATGCTCAACGCCGCCAGCTATAGTGCCGCACCACTTACGTTGTTTTTCTAGAGTTTTATGGTTCTTTGACCATTCGCTTCAAACCGAGAAATTCTAAGTTTGAGTGGGTTTTGGGGCAATTTATGCCTCACATAATCAGCATATGGAAGGTAGTTTGTGGAAAAAGCTGTTTTGGTAATAATTGGGGCGATTTTTTTACTCGCTCTCTTATATTGGGCATTCAAACTTGGCAAGAAGAGAGTAGCGGTAACGAAGCCCGAGCTCGACGCTGTTTCTACAACGCTTGTAAATGTGCAGCCGTTCACATCGCATATCAGATCGGCATTAGCGAACTTTGAACTCTTAGACGACCAAGGCAAAGTCATGATCGCAAGCAGGGAGTTGGAATGCATGCCCAATAGTGGAGCGGAACTCAAGCCAACCGCCGAAACTGGGAAACTAATTACCCGGCTTGCAAGCGAGTTTTTCAAAGGTGCAGTCAGTATTCCCGGCAAGACGGTGGAAATCGTTTTTCATCCACGAGTTCAAGAAGGTTTACGTGATGGAACTTTCAGCCTAATGCAAACCAGAACCGGTGAAGTATTGGCAGATGCTGTGAACAACGCTTCTGGGAGGATTGTCGGAAAAGGGAGAATAGTTCAGACAGGGCAGGTCAAGCAACTTGCAGCTGGCGCTTTTCAGCTTGCCAGTATCGTGGTGGCTCAATCTCATTTGGCTGACATAGAGCGGTCCCTTAGCGCGTTGAAAGGTGGCATTAATCAAGTCCTGGACAATATGGAGGCATCTGATGTGGCCAGCATCAAAGGGGGCATCGCTTACCTGGAACAAGTCGCAGATCTCATCAAATCGAACGGAGTTCCGGATCAACTGAGCATGCCCCTTCAGGTCACCATTGCTCAGCTCGTTTTATCTTCCAATGTATGGCGTGAGAAGCTTTTTGAAGATGTTCGCAGCCTTATCCACCGGATTGGGGGGCAGCAGGATCAGGACTCGTGGGGTGGAACGGAGAACACCTACAAGGCTCTTCTCTCCCATGCAGATGTTACGGACAAACTGGCAAAGCGTTATGACTTGTACACCGACTTCGTCAGGCTTCTGGACTTCTTACTCATCTATATCGATCCTCTCAAAAAGAACTTTGTACCACCGCAAGTAGACGGAGCTCAGTGGGAGGGTCTTCTCAGCAACTTGCGAGATGGGCTCGCAGCTAAGACAGATGAATTGATTAAGGCCATATTCAACAGCGATGAAATTCTCCAAGCCCGTAAAGACAAGATTAATCTAAAAATGGACAAATTCGTGGAGATTGGTGTAGGTCAGCTTCGAGCATATGAAGCCTTCTCACTCAATTTGTCTCAACGGCTGGACCTTATTTTGTCTGCCTCAGACGGAGTGAAATTAGCAATCGCATTCGATGATGACGGTGAAGTGAAAAGAGCCTCTTTGCAGTAGATTTTTGGTTCAAGTCTTACCCAAAGCTAAATGCAATTCCCTCAGTCCAGCGCCCACAAGCTCGCGACCGGCGCGATGCCCGGCATAGCCGGGCCGATCCCGCTCCCCGGGGTCCCCATCTGTGTGCGCCGAGGAGCACAGCTTTGGGCGGATTAGGGCTGGCGTTGTTTGAGCGCCAGCGAGTTTAGCCAGACCCCGCCCAAAGCGCGCACCGCAGGTTCCCGCAGCGCCAGCGGAGGGCGCAGACAGTTGGGGCGCCTTTCTTTGGGTTACTTTTCTTTTGCGCAAAAGAACAAGTGACTGCGCCGCCGGGGCGCACTACCCGGCCGGGGATGCTGGCAGCCCCCCAGAAAACGTCAACGTCAACCCGCCAATAGGGGTCGGAGCCCAAATGCGGGGTACACCGTGCTCGACCCGCCAGCTTTGATCGCGCAATTGGGATCCGACCCCCATTGGCTAACGCCCGTGCAGTCTGCACATTTTGGTAGTTAAAAATAGAAGCTGCTTACGCTCATCTGGTAAGCACAATCAGCCTTTTTGGTATCTGAAAATGGGCCTAAATTTCTGAAAAACATCCACCATGACCGAACAAGAATCTCTGCTCGCGGCCATCCACGAAGAGGTGCGCCTGCACCCCTATGACCCATCGTGGCCCCCTGCGTTTGCAGCTGAGCAGGCGCGGCTGGCTTCTATGCTGCCAGCTGTGTTCCAGGACATCGCGCACATCGGAAGCACCGCCGTACCCGGCATGCCCGCCAAGCCCATCATTGATCTATTGGCCGGTGTGGAATCCATGGCGTTAGCGAAGTCCATTGCCGCGCAGGTCTGCCAATCGGGCTATACCACATCGGCGGAGTTCAATGCCAGCCTGCAAGACCGCCAGTGGTTCATGCGCTGGGCCGAAGGGCACCGCACGCACCACCTCCATGTGGTGGTGCACGCAAGCGAGGTCTGGCACGCGCATCTGGCGTTTCGCGATGCCCTGCGGTCAGACGCTGCGCTTGCGGCCCGCTATGCGGCGCTCAAATCCGACCTCGCCGCACGCCACACCACCGACCGAGAGGCCTATACGGATGCCAAGGCCGCCTTTATTCGCTCCGCACTGGGCGACGGCTGAGGCGGGCCATGGAGCCGACCACTTCACCGGTATAAATGCTGCGTTTTGGATAGTTAAAAATAGGAGCTGCTTGTGCTGATTGGATCAGCGTAAGAGGGCAATTTGGCATCTGAAAAATGGCCTGAAAGTCTCAAACTAGCGCAATTGCCATCCGTGCTCGCGCCCTAGGCGCGATGCCCGGCAGAGCCGGGCCGATTCCGCTTCCGGGGTCCCCATCTGTATGCGCCGAGGAGCACAGCTTTGGGCGGATCAAGGCTGGCGTTGTCTGAGCGCCAGCGAGTTTAGCCAGACCCCGTCCAAAGCGCGCACCGCAGGTTCCCCGGCGCGGTAGCGACGGGGCGCAGACAGTTGGGGCGCCTTTCTTTTGGTGTCTTTTCTTTTGCGTAAAAGAAAAGATACTGCGCCGCCGGGCGCACTACCCGGCCGGGGATGCTGGCGAGCACCCAGAAACCGTCAACGTCAACCCACCAATAGGGGTCGGAGCCCAAATGCGGGATACACCGTGCTCGATCCGCCAGCTCTGATCGCGCAATTGGGATCCGACCCCCATTGGCTACGATGGCACTTTTGCCGCCAGCACCCGTTGCGCAATCGGGAACCGCACCCATTCGCTTCGACCCGCGGAGTCGAAACAAATTGCTTCTTTTTTGATAGTTAAAAATAGGAGCTGCTTACGCCCATAGGATAAGCACAGGCTGCCGTTTTGGCATCTGAAAATGGACCCGAAAATCTGAAATAGTCTGCTGCACAAACCACGCCAAAGCGCGGCTATAGTTTTGCGGTATTTGTACCAAGGAGCACAGCATGGTGGTTCGCATTGTCCAACTGGGTAGCCCCCGAGACCCGCAAGAAGGCACCCGCATCGGCACGGTGCGCCGGCCCCCGCGCGGGGTGCCCAAAGCCGAGTTTGCGACGGGAAACTGGTACGACGTGTGGTACCCCAACCTGGCCCCCAGCGCCGACACCATGAAGCTGGGCCAGACCGCCGAGACCCCGGAGCAATGGCGCGCTTTCGAGAAAAAGTACAAGGCCGAAATGGCCACCCCCGACAACACCCGCACCCTGGCCCTGCTGGCCACCCTGTCCCACCAAAGCCACTTCTCGGTGGGCTGCTACTGCGTGGAAGAAGCGCATTGCCACCGCTCGATCCTGCGGCATTTGCTGGTAGAAGCTGGGGCCAATGTGCAGTAGCGTTGCGCTACTGTTTTGGTAGTTAAAAATAGGAGCCGCTTGCGCTGATTGAATAAGCGCAGGAGGTCGATTTGGCACCTGAAAAATGGCCTGAAAGTCTCAAACTAGCGCAATAACCATCCGTGCTCGCGCCCTAGGCGCGATGCCTGGCAAAGCCGGGCCGATCCCGCTCCCCGGGGTCCCCATCTGTATGCGCCGAGGAGCGCAGCTTTGGGCGGATCAGGGCTGGCGTCTGTTTGAGCCGAAGGCGAGTTTAGCCAGACCCCGGTCAAAGCGAGCACCGCAGGTTCCCCGGCGCGGTAGCGACGGGGCGCAGACAGTTGGGGCGCCTTTCTTTGGGTTACCTTTCTTTGGCGTTCAAAGAAAGGTGACTGCGCCGCCGGGCGCAACTCCCGGCCGACGATGCTGGCGGGCACCCAGAAAAGGTCAACGCCCACCCGCCAATAGGGGTCGGAGCCCAAATGCGGGGTACATCCCTCTCCAACCGCCAGCTTTGATCGCGCAATTGGGATCCGACCCCCATTGGCTACGAATGCGCGTTTCCCGCCAGCAGCCGTTGCGCGATGGGGATCCGACCCCACCAGACTACCCCAGCAGCCGCTGCTCAAACGGGTAGTCGGACAGCAGCTCGATGCTGCCGTCGTTGCGGATGTAGATCTGCTCTTCGAGCTTGGCACCTTCGCCGCCGTCTTCGTGGCCGATGTAGCCTTCGATGCACAGGGTCATGCCGGGCTCGAACACGCCGTCGTAGCCTTTGGCATCGCTGTCTTCGCGGTGCACGATGTACGGGTACTCGCCGCACATGCCCACGCCGTGGGCCAGCGCGAAGTAGCGCCGGGCCTGGTAGGGCTTGGGGATCTTCCAGGCGCGGGTGGTGTACTCGGAGAAGCTCATGCCGGGTTTCACCAGCTCCATGTTGGTGTGGATCTGCTCGTAGGCCAGCTGGTAGACGGTTTTTTGCGCGGCGTTGGCCTGGCCTTTGCCGCACAAAAAGGTGCGCGAGAAGTCGGCGTAGTAGCCAAAGCGGCCCACCACGTCGGTGTCCAGGCCCACCAGGTCGCCGTCTTCGATGACGCGGGTGCTGCACTCGTGGAACCAGGGGTTGGTGCGCGGGCCGGAGCTGAGCAAACGGGTTTCGATGTAGTCGCCATCGGTGGCGATGATGTGCTGGTGCAGGTGCGACCAGAGGGCGTTCTCGGTGATGCCGGGCACCAGGGCGGCTTCCAGGTTGCGCACGCCCTGCTCGGCGGCGCGCAGCGAGGCGCGGACCATCTTGATCTCGTTGTCCACCTTGATACAGCGGGCGCGCTCCAGCGGCTCTTGCGCGTCTGAGAGGATGTAGCCGTAGGCCTGCAGCGCGAAGGCGGCGGCCGAGGTGGCGCTTTCCAGGGCGATCTTTTTGCCACCGCCGCACTGCTGGATGAGCTCGTGCAGCTCCGCCGCCCAGCGCTTGGTCACGTCACCCAGATTGTCGTTGCAGAAGTAGTACGAGATGGCGGTGGCCGGACGCACTTCGTCGATGGTGTCCAGGCCGTCGGCCAGGAAGTCGCAACCGGCGTACTCAAACATCACCACCTTGCCCTCGGCGGGCACGAACAGGTAGCGCGCCGGGTTGCGCATCGAGTAGACCTGCATGTTGCGCGAGCCGCTGGCATAGCGGATGTGCGTGGGGTCGAACAGGATGCAGGCGGTGAGGTCGCGCTTTTTCAGCTCGGCCTTGACGCGGGCCATGCGGTCGCGCTGGATTTGCGCGATCTCGGCGGCGGTGGGTTCGCAGTCTTCGAGGCGCTGGGTGGGACGGATGAGGGCCATGGTGGGGGGCTTTCGGGTTGTTATAGAAGAAAAAATCAGTCGATCAAGCTGTCGTTGCGTACCAGCTGGCTCTCGGCAATCAAATGCGCCTCGGAGACGCGGCCATACAGCTGGCGGGTGCGCTCCAGGCGGCCCATCACGTTGGGCTTTTGCGAGTAGGCAAAGATGGCGGTATGGCGCTGGATGCTGCCGCTGACCGGGGTGACGCGGTGCAGCGAGAAGCGGCCCTTGAAGAACTGCACGTCGCCGGGGCGCAGCGTGAGCACCTTGACCACGCTACGGTCTTCGCCGCGCACCACCCGGCCCACGCCCTCGTAGTTCTCGCCTTCGGGCGAGCGGATGTTGGGGCAGTATTCAAAGTCGCCGCCCGATTCGGAGCGCTGCGTCATCATCGAGACGATGAACTCGTTGGTGTCGTAGTGCCAGGGCTGCTGGGTGCCGTCGGGCAGCACGTTTTGCACCAGGCCGGCATACGGGTCGGCGTATTCCCACACCCGCTCCTGCTGCAGGCAGGCGGCCACAAACAGCTTCATGGCGCGGGCCACGTAGATGCGGTGGATGATGTAGTCGGCCGGGATCATGTCGCGCGTGACGAAGCCGCTGGTGCGGTCCATGAAGAAGCGGCGCGGGTCGCTGGCGGGCAGGCTGGGGTCGTCATTGGTGAAGTAGGCGTTGGTCTGCTGGCGCGGCGAGAAAAAGGTTTTCTGCGCCAGCACACGGCCTTCTTCGGTCACGCGCAGCATGGCTTCGGGCCGCAAGAAGCCGGGCAGCACGTAGCTGCCCTCGGCGGCCAGCTGCTGGCGGCACATCTCCACCAGCTCTTGCATGCGCTGTGAGCCGGGGGCCTGCAGCGGGTAGCGCTCGGTGTCGACGATGTCGCTCAGGTCCATGCATTCGGCATCGGCCAGTGCGAGGGTGGGAAAAGTGCTCATACAAACTCCAGGATCAATGTGGGGGGAATCATGCGCAGCTGCGCGTGTGTTGAAAAGCGATGATTTCGGGGCATGACGCTTGAGGAAAACTCATGCCGCGTGGTCTTCCAGGATCAGGTCGGCGCCTTTTTCGGCGACCATGATGGTGGGCGCGTTGGTGTTGCCCGAGGTGACCGCCGGGAACACCGAGGCATCCACCACCCGCAGGCCCTGGATGCCGTGCACCCGCAGCCGGTGGTCCACCACATGGCGTACCGGGTCCGGGCCCATGCCGCAGGTGCCGCAGGCGTGGTAGACCGAGCCGCTGCGCTGGCGAAAGTCTTCCAGCAGGGCTTCGGGCGAGGTGGCACCAGGACCGGGAAACAGCTCGGAGGCCACCACGCCCGACAAGGGCGCGCTGGCGGCAATGCGCCGCAGCAGCTGGCTGCCCTCTTGCACATCGGCAATATCTTCCGGGGTGGACAAGAAGTTGGTGCGGATCACCGGCTTGGCAAACGGGTCCGAGGACTGGATAGTGATGCTGCCGCGGCTGGTGGGGCGGCAGGTGTTGAAGGACATCAAAAACGCCGAATACGGATCCGGGTTCATCAGCTTGGCCTGGGGCTTGGCGTTGGCCGTGTAGCTGATGGGGTTGAAGTACACGTGCATGTTCGGCCGCGCCAGCTCCGGGCGGCTGCGCACAAAGGCCCCGGCCTGGTTCACGCTCATGGCCAGCGGGCCTTGCTTGCCCAGCAGGTACTGCAGCGCCGCCTTGACCTTGCCACTGAACGGGTACAGGGTGTCGTTGAGCGTGGGCACCTTGGATTTAAAGTAGTACGACACACACACGTGGTCTTGCATGTTCTGCCCCACGGCGGGCGCGTGGCGCACCAGGGGGATGTGCAGGCCCTGCAGCAAACCCGCATCGCCCACGCCCGAGAGCTGCAGCAGTTGCGGAGAATTGATGGAGCCGCCCGACAGCACCACCTCTTTGGCGGCGCGCACGGTCTGCAGGCTGCCCTGGTGCAAAAACTCCACGCCCACGGCACGCGTGCCCTCGAACACCACCCGGGTCACCTGGGCGCGGGTGGTCAGGGTGAGGTTCTTGCGTTTGAGCGCCGGGCGCAGAAACGCGTTGGCAGTAGAGGCGCGCACGCCATCGCGGATGGTCATTTGCCACAGGCCCGCGCCTTCGGTCTGCGCGCCGTTGAAGTCGGCCGTGGTGGGGTAACCCAGGGCGTTGCAGGCGGCCATGAAGGTGTCGCACAGCGGGTGCACCTTGCCACTGAATTCGCTGACCCGCAGGGGGCCGCCGCTGCCGTGGTAGTCGGACGCGCCCCCCACATGGTCTTCGGACTTCTTGAAGTACGGCAGCACCGACTTCCAGCCCCAGCCGGGGTTGCCCGCGGCCTCCCAGTCGTCAAAGTCTTCGCGCTGGCCGCGGATGTAGACCATGGCGTTGATCGAGCTGGTACCGCCCAGCACCTTGCCGCGCGGCCAGTACAGGCGGCGGTTGCCCATGGCGGGCTCGGGCTCGGCGTGGTACATCCAGTTGAAGCGCGGGTCGGCAAAGGTGCGGCCATAGCCAATCGGCACCTGGATCCAGGGGCTGCGGTCGGAGCCCCCGGCCTCCAGCAGCAGCACGCGGTCGGTGCCGTTGGCGCTCAGCCGGTTGGCCAGCACGCACCCGGCGGACCCGGCGCCGACGATGATGTAGTCATATTCATGCATAGCGCCGCAGGTTAGCGGCGACGGCTAGCGTGGGCAAACTACGAATTCGCGGCCCCAGCCATGAGAAAAATGGTGTGGCTATGATCCTAGGATGAACTCAACCGAACTGGCCCGTCAGCCAGTCGCGGAACAGGCCCACGAGTGCGCGGCTTTCGGCGTCGCGGGCCAGGTTGACAAACCAGTAGCCGTGCGGCCCGGCCACCTTCACGCCGCTCAGGGGCCGCAGGCTGCCCTCGGCCAGCTCCTTGGGCACCATGGCCTCGTCGACGATGGCCACCCCGGCCCCGGCCAGGGCGGCGTTGATCACCTGGTCCAGCGTGCTGAAGCTCAGGCCCGGTTTGGGGTTCACCTCGGTCAGGCCCTGGGCGGCGCACCAGTGCTCCCACATGGGCATGCGCACATTGCCGTCGGTGATGTGCAGCAGGGTGGCCTCTTCCAGGCGCGGGGGCTGGTCACCCACCCACAGCTTGGGGCTGGCCAGCATCACGTGCTGTTCCACCATCAGCAGGGCGCAGTCGCCGTCGGCCCAGGCCTGGTCGCTGAAGGCAATCACGCAGTCGCAGTGGCGCACATCGCGCGGGGCATGCACGTCGTGGGTGCTGATGGACAGGTCGATGTGCGGAAACTGCCGCCGAAAGTCCGGCAGGCGCGGGGCCATCCAGCGGGTGGCAAAGGTGGGCGGCAGGTTGATGGCCAGCTGCTGGCGCAGGTTGTGGTGCTGCAGGTTTTGCACCACGGTGTCGATGTGCTGGAAGGCGGTGTCCACGGCGGTGGCCAGTTGCCGCCCGGCGGGCGTGAGCTGCACGCCCCGGTGGGTGCGGGTGAACACCGGCACACCCAGCCACTCTTCGAGCTGCTTGATCTGCCGACTCACTGCGCCCTGGGTGACAAACAGGCTCTCGCCCGCCTGCATGAAGTTCTCGGTCCGGGCCGCGGCCGCGAACACGCGCAGCGCATTCAGCGGAGGGAGGCGTTTGTGCATGGTGGGGGTGGGCATCAGAAGTCAGCGCGGATTATGCAATTCGCATGCCGCTGGCTACGCCACCCCAACTTTCAAAACCCTTCGTGCGGTGCCAGGTAGCGCCACTGCCCCAGGGGCAGGTTGCCCAGCATCACGTTGCCGATGCGCACGCGCTTCAAGCCGACCACCTTCAGGCCGACCAGTTCGCACATGCGGCGGATCTGGCGTTTTTTGCCTTCGGTGAGCACAAAGCGCAGCTGCTCGGGGTTTTGCCAGGTGACCTTGGCGGGCTTGAGGGCCTGGCCGTCCAGGCTCAGGCCGTGGCGCAGCTTGGCCAGCATGGCGGGCGGGAACACGGCCTGCACGTTGCTGGTGATGGGGTCGTCGTCGTCCATGCGGACGAGCTGGCCGGTGGGCGCGGGCTGGCCCAGGCCGTGGTAGGCCACACGCACCAAATATTCCTTTTCCATGACCGAGTCTTCACCGATGAGCTGGCGGGCCACGCGGCCATCCTGCGTCATCACCAGCAGGCCGATGGAGTCGATATCCAGCCGCCCGGCGGGGGCCAGGCCAACCAACTGCTTGGGGTGGAAGAAGAAGCGGGCGTTGTCCTCGGCCCAGCGGTTTTGCGCGGTGAACAGCGAGACCGCCGGTTCGTGGCCGTCCTCGGCCTGGGCGCTGACGTAGCCCATGGGCTTGTTGATCAGGATGGTGACCTGGTTGGCCTGGTGCCCGCTGGCAGCCTTGTCGATCTGGATGCGGTCGCTGGGCGTGACCTTGACACCCATCTCGGCGATGGCTCCGTTGACCTTGACCCAGCCCCGGGCGATCCATTCATCGGCTTCGCGGCGCGAGCACATGTTCAGGTCGGCCATGCGCTTGTTCAGGCGGATGGGGTCGGTGCTGTTGGGCTTTCCGGCGGCACCGGCAGGTGGGGCGGCGCGGCGGAACGGAACCGGAGCGGATCGGGGCTTGGGGGGTGGCACGGGGGAGTTCATAAATGCTATCAATGTAGTAGCTGCTTGCGCCGATGGAATGGGCGCTGGGGGCAGATTTTGCTTAGATTTTAGGCCAGGAGCCGATAGCCCACCCCGGTTTCCGTCAGCAAATGCACCGGCTGGGCCGGGTCAGCCTCCAGTTTTTGCCGCAGGTGGCCCATGTGGATGCGCAGATAGTGGCTTTGTTGGGTGTGGGCCGGGCCCCAGACGTCGCGCAGCAACTGGCGGTGGGTGAGCACGCGCCCGGCGTTGCTGGCCAGCACGCAGAGCAGGCGGTATTCGATGGGGGTGAGGTGCACTTCGGCCCCGCCCCGGCGCACCAGGCGGGCGGTGCGGTCAACCTCCACCGTGCCGAAGCGGAACACGGCCTCCTCGCCGCCCTCGGCCACCCGGGGGCGGCGCAGGTTGGCGCGCACGCGGGCCAGCAACTCGCCCACGCCGAAGGGCTTGGTCAGGTAGTCGTCGGCCCCGGCATCCAGGGCGGCGATTTTGTCGGCTTCCAGGCTGCGGGCCGACAACACGATGATGGGCACGGCCGACCAACTGCGCACGTCGCGCACCACGTCCAGCCCATCGCCGTCGGGCAGGCCCAGGTCGAGCACCAGCAGGTCGGGCTTGCGGGTGCCGGCCTCGGTCAGGCCTTGGTGGGCGGTGCTGGCCTCGAACACCTGCCAGCCTTCGGCCTCCAATGCGGCGCGCACGAAGCGGCGGATGTGGGGTTCGTCTTCGATGAGTACGGCAACAGGGGTGGTCAAGACAGTTCCTGCAAGTCCGGTGCGGGTCGGCGCGGCAGAGTGAGGGTGAATTCTGCGCCACCGCCCGGCGCATTGGTAGCCACGATCTGCCCCCGGTGCGCATCGACGATGGCTTTGCAGATGGCCAGGCCCAGGCCCACGCCGGGGGTGGTGGACTCGGCGCTGCCGCGGGTGAACTTGTCGAACAGCTCGGCCTCGCGGCCCCGCAGCTTGGGCGGCAGGCCGGGGCCGTGGTCGCGCACCGCCAGTACCAGGCTGGTGGGGGTGGCGCGGGCGGTCAATACGATGGGGGCGGCGCCGTACTTGGCGGCATTTTCCAGCAGGTTCACCAGCACGCGCTCCATCAGTACCGCATCAAATTCCACCAGCGGCAGGTCGGTCGGCACATCGGTGTCCACGTGCTCACCGCGCAGGGCCGGGGCGGCGGCGCGGATGGCGGAGCCCACCAGTTCTTCCACCGACTGCCAGTCGCTGCGCAGGGCCACGCCGCCGTTTTGCAGCCGCGCCATGTCCAGCAGGTTGGTGACCAGGGCCGAGAGTTCGCGCGCCTGCGCCACCATGGCCTGCGCCGCATCGGCCTGGGCGGGGGCCAGCGGCGGCTGCGCGGTGTGCAGCGATTCGGCCAGGCCCATCAAGGCAGTGAGGGGGGTGCGCACGTCGTGCGAAATGGCGGCCAGCAAGGTGTTGCGCAGGCGCTCGGACTCCATGTGCACCACCGCCTCTTGCGCCACCTCCACGTAGTGCACGCGCTCCAGCGCAATGGCGATCTGCCGGGCCAGGGTTTGCAGCAGTTGCTGCTGCTCGGGAATCAGCAGCCAGCGCGCCTGGCTTGGTTTGAGGGCCAGCACGCCGCGCACCCGCATGGGGGCTTGCAGCGGCACGCAATGCCAGGGGTGGGCGGGCAAGGTGGTGGTGGCCAACCCGGCGCTGTGGCCGGTGCGCAGCACCCATTCGGCGATGCCTGCGTCGAAGTCGTGCGGCAGCATGGCAGGTAAACGCAGGTGGCCGGTGCCTGCATCGGTGTGCTCGGCCACCAGCACCATCACCTTGCCGCCTTTGACCGGGTCAAACGCCACGCCCTCCACCTGGGTGAACAGGCGCTGCACGGCGGTCTGGCCGATCTCCACCACCTGGCGGGTCAGCAGCGCGGCAGACAGCTCCCGCGTCAGGTCGAACAGGGCCTGCGCCCGGCGCTCGCGGCTGGCGGCGATGCGGGCCGAAAAGCGCAGCCCCGCAGTGAGCTGGCCGGTCAGCAGGCCCATGGCCAGCATCACCACAAAGGTCACCAGGTACTGCACATCGCTGACCGCGAACGAAAAGCGCGGTGGTACAAAAAAGAAGTCGAACGCGGCCACGTTCAGCACCGCGGCCAGCGCCGCCGCGGCGCGCCCGTAGCGCACGGCCACCAGCACCACAGCCACCAGAAACAGCATGGCGATATTGGCCAGGTCCAGCCGGTTCGCCAGCGGCGTGGCCAGCAGGGTGACCAGCACGGCCCCGCCCAGGGCGGCGGCCCAGGGCTGCCAGGTGCGGCGGCGGAGGTCGCCGTCGGTGTCGGTGGGCAGCCAGGCACGGGCCAGGCGGCGGGTACGGGGGCTGGCCCCCACCTCCAGCACGTCCAGCGTGGGGGCCAGGGTGGCGAGCTGGCGCGTCAGCGTGGGGGCCCAGCGCCGCCACAGCTGCCAGCGCGGTACCGGGCGGGGGCGGCCCAGGACCAGGGTGGCGCAGTTCAGGGTTTGGGCCTGCTGCACCAGCGCGTCGGCCACATCGCTGCCGGTCAGCACCGCGGTGTCGGCCCCCAGGGTTTCGGCCAGTTGCAGCACGGTAAGGATGCGGTCGCGCTCCGGGGCCTCCAGGCGCTGCAGCAGCGGGGTTTCCACATAGGCGGCATGCCAGCGCACATTGAGCTGCCCGGCCAGCCGCGCGGCGGTGCGCACCGTCTGCTCCGCGCCCTCGTGCGGGCCGATGCAGGCCAGGATGGCCCCCGAGGTGTTCCATACCGGGGGCAGCGTGGATGCACTGCCCGATTGCCCGGACTGTTCCACCCGGTAGCTGCGCACATCGTCTTCCACGTGCTCTGCCGTGCGGCGCAGGGCGATTTCGCGCAGTGCAATCAGGTTGCCCTTGCGGAAGAAGTTCTGCGCGGCGCGGGCGGCCTGCTGGGGCAGGTAGACCTTGCCCGCCTGCAGCCGGGCGGTGAGCTCGTCGGGGGTGACATCCACCAGGATGATCTCGTCGGCACTGTCGAGCACGGTGTCGGGCACGGTCTCCAGCACGCGGATGCCGGTGATGGCCCCCACGGTGCCATTCAGGCTCTCCAGGTGCTGCACGTTCAGGGCCGACCAGACGTCGATGCCCGCGGCCAGCAGCTCCTGCACATCCTGCCAGCGCTTGGGGTGGCGCGAGCCCTCCACATTGGTGTGGGCCAGCTCATCGACCAGCAGGATGGCGGGTTGGCGGGCCAGGGCTGCGTCCAGGTCGAATTCTGGCAGCGTCTGACCGCGGTACGGGAGCTGGCGCAGCGGCAACTGCTCCAGGCCTTCCAGCAGGGCGGCCGTTTCCTGGCGGCCATGGGTTTCCACCACGCCCACCAGCACCTCGCGCCCGGCCTGGTGCGCCTGCTGGGCGGCACTGAGCATGGCGTAGGTTTTGCCCACGCCTGCGTTGGCCCCGAAGTAGATGCGCAGCCGACCCTTGGCGCGTGCGCTGTCCTGCGCTTGCAGGCGTTGCAGCAGCACATCGGGGTCGGGGCGGGAGTCGTCGTGGGGCATGTGCCGAGGTTACTGCATGGCATCCAGCGCCAGGTTCAGGCGCAGCACGTTGACGCGCGGCTCACCCAGGAATCCGAACAGGGGCGGCTCGGTGTGCTGGGCCACCAGGGCTTGCAGCTTGGCAGCATCCACCCCCCGTGCCTTGGCCACACGCGGGATTTGGTACAGCGCTGCCGCCGGGCTGGTGTGCGGGTCCAGCCCGCTGGCGGAGGCCGTCACCAGGTCCACCGGCACGGGTGTGGTGTTGCCAGGATCGGCATCGCGCAGGGCCTGGATGCGGCCTTTGACAGCATCGGTCAGCGCCGGGTTCAGTGGGCCCTGGTTGGAGCCGCTGGAGGCCGCAGCGTTGTACGGCTGCGGGCCGGTGGCCGAAGGGCGGCCCCAGAAGTGCCGGGGGTCACTGAAGTTCTGGCCGATCAGCCCGGAGCCCACAGGCTTGCCGTCGCGCAAGATGAGGCTGCCAGCCGCTTCCTTCGGAAAAGCCGCCTGGCCCACGCCGGTGACGACCAGGGGGTAAACCACGCCGGTGAGCAGCGTAAGGGCGGTAAATACCGCCAGGGTAGGACGAAGAATCGCGTTCATTTTAAATTCCTTAAACCATTTGCATGGAGACTAAAACCATGTCAATCGCCTTGATGCCGATGAAGGGCACCACCAGGCCGCCCAGCCCATATATCAACAGGTTGCGGCGCAGCAGCGCGGCGGCTCCGACCGGGCGGTAGCGCACACCCTTCAGCGCCAGCGGCACCAGGAACATGATGATGAGCGCGTTGAAGATCACCGCCGACAAGATCGCCGAGGACGGGCTGCCCAGCCCCATCACGTTCAGCGCCTTGAGCTGCGGGTAGGTGCTGACGAAGATGGCCGGAATGATGGCGAAGTACTTGGCCACGTCGTTGGCAATCGAGAAGGTGGTGAGTGAGCCGCGCGTCATCAGCAGGGCCTTGCCGGTTTCCACAATCTCCAGCAGCTTGGTGGGGTTGGAGTCCAGGTCCACCATGTTCCCGGCTTCCTTGGCCGCCTGGGTGCCGCTGTTCATGGCCACGGCCACGTCGGCCTGGGCCAGCGCGGGCGCGTCGTTGGTGCCGTCGCCGGTCATGGCGACCAGGCGGCCTTCGCTCTGGTACTGGCGGATCAGGGCCAGCTTTTGCTCGGGCGTGGCCTCGGCCAGGAAGTCATCCACACCGGCTTCGGCGGCAATGGCCGCGGCGGTGAGCTTGTTGTCGCCGGTGATCATCACCGTTTGGATGCCCATGCGGCGCAGTTCGCCAAAGCGCTCCTTGATGCCCGCCTTGACGATGTCTTTGAGCTCGACCACGCCCAGCACCGTGTTGCCCTCCACCACTACCAGCGGCGTGCTGCCGCGGCGTGCCACGTCGTCGGCGGTGTTCGAGACCTCGGTGGGCATGCGACCGTTCTGCGCCTGCACGTATTTGCGTATCGCATCCACCGCGCCCTTGCGCAGCACGCGGGTAGTGGTGCCGGCCACCACGTCGATGCCGCTCATGCGGGTCTGCGCGGTGAAAGGAATCTCGGTGGTCTGCCCTACCAGCAATGGCACTGACGCCAGCCGCTGCGCCAGCGCCACGATGCTGCGGCCTTCCGGGGTTTCATCGGCCAGCGAAGCCTGTGCGGCGCAGGCGGCCAGTTGGGCTTCGCCCACACCGGGGGCGGGGAAGAAGGCCGAGGCCTGGCGGTTGCCGTGGGTGATGGTGCCGGTTTTGTCCAGCAGCAGCACGTCCACGTCGCCCGCGGCTTCCACCGCGCGGCCCGAGGTGGCGATCACATTTGCCTGCATCATGCGGCTCATGCCCGCCACGCCCACCGCGGACAGAAGGCCACCGATCGTGGTGGGAATCAGGCAAACCAGCAGCGCGATCAGCGCCGTCATGCTCACCACGGTGCCCGCACCTGCTGCCTGCACGCTGAAGCTGGAGAACGGCAGCAGCGTCACGGTGACCACCAGGAACACGATGGTCAGCGCCACCAGCAGAATCGTCAGCGCGATCTCATTGGGCGTTTTTTGGCGTTTCGCCCCTTCGACCATGCTGATCATGCGGTCCAGGAAGGACTCGCCGGGGTTCACGCCGATGCGCACCACCAGCCAGTCGGACAGCACCCGGGTGCCGCCTGTGACGGATGAAAAGTCGCCGCCCGACTCGCGCACCACCGGGGCCGACTCGCCGGTGATGGCGCTCTCGTCCACCGAGGCCACGCCTTCGATCACTTCGCCGTCCAGCGGAATCAGGTCGTGTGCCTCCACCAGCACCACATCGCCCTTGCGCAGGTTTTCGGCCTCCTCTGGGAGCCAGGTGGCGCCATGCACCGGCTTGGTCAGCTTCTTGGCCATGGTGCTTTTCTTCAGGCCACGCAAAGACGAAGCCTGCGCTTGTGCACGCCCTTCGGCCAAGGCTTCGGCAAAGTTGGCAAACAACACGGTGAACCACAGCCACACCGCCACCGACAGCACAAAGCCCGCCGTGCCATCGCCGCTTTGCAGCGCCAGCACGCCCAGCAGCGTGGTCAGGATGCTGCCGATGTAGACCACGAACATCACGGGGTTGTGCCACTGCACGCGGGGGCTGAGCTTGGTGAAGGCCGCGGCCAGCGCGGGCTTGAGCAGGGCAGGGTCGAGCAACACCAAAGATTTTTGGGTGTTCATACAGACGTCTTTCGAAGATTTAAACAAAATCGGGCTCTAGCGCCCATTCCATCAGCGTGACAAGCTACTAAATATGTAGCAATCATGGTGCAGCCCACAGCACCAGGTGTTCGACCACCGGGCCCAAAGCCAGCGCGGGCACGTAGTTCAGCAGGCCCACCAGCAGCACGGTACCGATCAACAGGGTGACAAACAGCGGGCCGTGCGTGGGCAGGGTGCCCGCCGTCACCGGCAGGCGCTGCTTGGCGGCCAACGAACCGGCGATGGCCAGCACGGGCACGACCATGCCGAAGCGGCCCAGCCACATGGCGATGCCCAGCAGGATGTTGTAGAACGGCGTGTTGGCCGACAAGCCCGCGAAGGCGCTGCCGTTGTTGTTGCCCGCCGAGCTCAGCGCGTACAGCATCTCCGAGAATCCATGGGCCCCCGGGTTGGCAATGCCTGCCGTGCCGGCGCCCGACACCACCGCCACGGCGGTGCCCGCCAGCACCACGATGGGGGTGACCAGGATGGCGATGGAGGTCAGCTTCATCTCGTGCACCTCGATCTTCTTGCCCAGGTACTCGGGGGTGCGGCCGATCATCAGCCCGGCGATGAACACCGCCAGGATGGCGAAGACCAGCATGCCGTACAGGCCCGAGCCCACGCCGCCAAACACCACCTCGCCCAGCTGCATCAGCACCAGCGGCACCATGCCGCCCAGCGGGGTGAATGAGTCGTGCATGGCATTCACCGCGCCGCAGCTTGCAGCCGTGGTGATGACGGCAAACAGACTGCTGGCGGTGATGCCGTAGCGCAGTTCCTTGCCTTCCATGTTGCCGCCCGGCTGCAGGCTGCTGGCCATCTGGTCCACGCCCAGCGGGGCCAGCAGCGGGTTACCAGCCTGCTCGGCGGGCATGATGGCGACCACGGCCACCACGAACAAGATGGCCATCGCCGATAAAACCGCCCAGCCCTGGCGCTTGTCGCCCACCACGCTGCCGAAGGTGAAACACAGCGCGGCGGGGATCAGAAAGATCGCCAGCATCTGCAAGAAGTTGCTCAAGCCCGTGGGGTTTTCAAATGGGTGGGCCGAGTTGGCGTTGAAGAAGCCGCCGCCGTTGGTGCCCAGCATCTTGATGGCCTCTTGCGATGCGACCGGGCCCATGGGCAGGGTTTGCGTAGCCGTCTTGGCATCTTCCAGCATCGGGTGGCCCTGGGCATCCAGCACCGGCGCGCCAGCAGCGTCTACTTTGGGCTGCTGGAACGCGGTGACTTCGAGCGTGGTCACGTCCTTGTAGCCGTCAAAGTTCTGCACTACGCCCTGCCCCACCAGCACCAGCGACAACACCAGCGACAACGGCACCAGCACCCAGGCGGTGACGCGCACCACGTCCACCCAGAAGTTGCCAATCACCGCCGTAGACCGCGCCGCAAAGCCGCGCATCAACGCAAACACCACGGCGATGCCGGTCGCGGCAGAGAAAAAGTTCTGCACCGCCAGGCCCAGCATCTGGGTCAGGTAGCCCATGGTGGACTCCCCGGCATAGCCCTGCCAGTCGGTGTTGGACACAAAGCTGATGGCGGTGTTGAAAGCCGAGTCGGCCGACACCGCCGCCATGCCCTGCGGGTTCAGCGGCAGCCACACCTGCAGCCGTTGCAGGCCGTAGACCACCAGCACGCCCAGCGTGTTGAAGGCCAGCAGCGCCAGCGCGTAGTGCGCCCAGTGCATGGACTGGGTCGGCGAGGTGCCCGCCAGCCGGTACACAGGCGCTTCCACCTTGTGCATCCAGCCCGGCACGTTGCCGTTGGCCAGACGCGCCAGCCACAGGCCCAGCGGCCAGGCAGCGGCCAGCAGCACCGCCAGGTACACAGTGAGCAAGATCCAGGCGTTGGAGGACATCAAAATTCCTCCGCGCAGATCAGCGCATAGACCAGGTACGCCAGCAACAGCACGGCGCACAAGCCCCCCAGGCCATAGAGCATGTCGAGCGCGATCATGCGCGGCCTCCCTGGGGTTTTTCCAGCTTCTGGAACCCCTTGACCAGCAAGACCATCACGCCCCACAACAGGCCCAGGCCCGCCATCCACAGTACATCCATACCATCCCACTTTCTCAAGAAATTGATGGTGTGAGATTACGTAACTGGGCGTAAAGACGGGGTAGTGAGTGAAGGGTGGGGTGTATAGAAAGCGTAAAGACGCGGGCTTACACGCTGGGCAGAGAGCCTTCAGGCATGCCTAAGAACCCACGCCACCACAGCATCCGCGCTGCGAAAATCGTCGCAGGCGCGGGCCGGAATATCGGGGTAACGCTGGTTCCAGATGCGGGCCAAGGCCTGCCCCGGGCCAACCTCCAGCACGCAGCCCACGCCGCGCGCGGCCAGGTTGTCCATGCACTCGTCCCAGCGCACAGTCTGGGCGATTTGCGCGGCCAGCGCGGCTTTGGCCTGCGCGGCATCCAGAATGCGGTCGGCCGCGTTGCTGAAGAGTACGCTGCGCGGCCGCTGCAATGGCAAGGCTGCCAGGGTCTGGGCAAAGCTGTCCGCCGCGGGCTGCATCCAGGGTGTGTGCGAGGCGACGTGGACCTTGAGGCGGGTGCAGTGCGCGTTCTGTTGCAAGGCCTGGCTTTCGGCCCGTGCCAGCGCGGCATGTGGGCCGCCGATGACGGCGCTGTCCACCCCGTTGCGGAGGGCCACGGCCACGCCGGTCTGGTGGCAGAGCAGGTCGAGCACCGGCATGGTGAGGCCGCTGACGGCCAACAAGCCGCCCGGCGTTTCAGCGGCACAGCGGTCCATGGCCTCGGCCCGGTCGCGGGCCAGGTCCAGCGCCATGGTGGCATCGAACACCCCGGCGGCGCTGAAAGCCGCCAGCTCGCCCACGCTGTAACCGGCGATGGCAGCAGGCGGCGGCAGATCTGCGGCGAGTTGCTGCCAGGCCGCCAGCCCCAGCCCAGTCAGCAGCCATTGCGCATGGCGGTTGCTGGCGGCCCAGTCGGGGTCTTCGAGACCTATGCGCCAATCGCCTACGCCCAGCTGTGCGCAGGTCAGCCGCACCAGGGCACTGTCGGCGGCCAGCCAGGGCAGCATGGCGGGGTGCTGCATGCCTTGGCCGCTGAAGACCAACGCGAAGCTCATGGCTGTGGGTTACAGAACTGCACCATCCAGCAGGCGGCGGCCAGAGTGTCGGCGGAGCCGCCGGGCGACAGGTTGCGGGCTTGGAAGTCCCGGCCCATGGCCTGGGCAGCCTCCATGCCCCCCGGGCGGGCAGCGCCGCCTGCAGCCAGAAAACTGCGGGCCGCCTGCCGGGCGTGGTGCAAACCTTCCAGCCCGCCCCGGTGGGCCAGGTTGCTGTCGTCCAGCACCGCCATCACGTGGAAAAGGGTGTCCAGCCGTGCCTGCGTGGATGACAAGCCCCGTGCCAGTCCGGCAACCAGTGCCGGTACCGCCGTTTCGAACAGCACCGGAAACGCCAGCGCCGCCTCCTGCGAGGCACTGCGCAAACCGTGTTTTTGCGCAGCAACGCCCCCGGGTAGCGTGGACGTTCGCGAAGCCCGCGCCGCCAGCGCGTCGCCCCAGTGGTGCCGCAAGGCCTGGCGCAGCCGCGCCGGGGTGGGTGGCGCGCCGCTGCACGACACCGCCCCCGCCGCCGCACACAGCAGGCCCAGCATGAAGATGGCCCCCCGGTGCGTGTTGATGCCGCCGGTGGCCGCCAGCATGTGGGCTTCGGCCTGGATACCGCAGCGCTCCAGCGCCGCAAAATCGACCTTGTGCTGACCCAGCTCGGCGATGGCCACGAAGTAGCTGCGCAGGGCGAACAGGCTGCGCATAAAGGTTTGCGCATCCATGTCGCGGTGGCTGCCGTTGTCGGTCAACGTGACCAGGCCGGGTTTGGGGGACAGGGCCAGCTCGTGGTACAGCGCCCGCGTCGCCGCCCGGCCTATCGCCTGGGGGGTGAGTGACAAGGGAGCCAGGGGCCAGGCCTGCCGTGCGGCGGCCCTCATGCCAGGGCCTCCGCCACCAACGGAGCACTCTGCCAGAAGGATGTGCGCTCCAGCGTGGCACCGCACAGGCGCTTGACCAGCACGGCGCTGCTGCGGCCCGCCCGCCAGGCCGCCCATTCGCGCCAGGCCACCGCGGCACCGTCGCCAAACACCAGCTCACCGTCCAGGCGCACGCGCGGCACGGCACAGTCCTGCAGCAAGGTGGCAACCGCATCGGCCTGGCTGGCGTGGGATACGGCGATGCACAGGTCGATATCGGAATCGCCATGCACATGGTCCAGCCCGGTCAGCCGCTGCCAGCCGTAGCTGCCGTAGACCCGCGCGGCGGCGTGGCAGGCACTGAGCTGTTCACACAGTCCGCGCCATGCGGTGCGCGCCGGTAGCGGCAGCAGGCACTGCACCTCACCGGCGCGGGGAAATGCGTCGAAATACAGCACCGCACTGCGCGGCACGGCCAGCGTGATGCGCCGCTTGTCCCAACGCGCCGGAGCGGGCAGACCCAGGGCGACGGTGTGCGGCATTTCGCTGGCAGTCTGGCGCGTGACCACCAGCGGCAGGCGCTGGCGGGTCCAGTGCTGCAGGCAGTCCTGTGCCGTGGCATCCCAAGTCTGGGCCAGTACCTGCTGCCAGCCGGCATCAGAAAGCCAGGCGATCTGGTGGCGGTGCAAGGGGGTCATGCGGCATCCAGCACCCGCTGCACCACGGCAGCCGACATCTTGCGGCCACCGCGTGCGGCACCGTCCATGGCGCGCCGGTCTTGGGTGGGCGCATGCGCCAGCGCCTCGCGCAGGGCGGCGGGCAAATCGCCCTGCCACAGGGCCTGCACGCCGCCCATGGCCACGTAGTTGCCCACGCCGGGGGCGAATACGGGGTTGGACTGCGACAGCGCAGTCAGCATCTCCTCGGGCAGCTTGGTGACGCGGGCCATGGCAGGGATGCGCATGACGCGGATCTCGGCCTCGGGCAGCGCATAGCAGGCATCGGCAATCAGGCCCGAAGTGATGAAACCGCCCGACAGCGCCTGGTCGTACACCAGGCCCAGCACCCGGTGCCCGCTGCGCCGCGCCAGGTCGATGGCCATGCCCAGGTGCGCCATGGCGCGGTTGATGCCCAGCAGCTCGTCACGGCGGCGCAGCTGCTGGCCCTGGGTGTCGATCAGCAGCAGGATGGGGCGGCCCGGGTGCCGGGCGATGGTGTCCAGCACCACCCGGGCCTGGGCCAGTGCCAGCTGGACACCGATGGGCGCGTGGTTCGTGGTGCCCAGCACCGCCAGCGGCTGCCCGTCGAAGGTGGCGGTGCCTTGCAGAAAGTCGCCCTCGGCGGTGATGCCGTGGGCGGGGCCGAAGAGTTGAATCGCCAGGGTGTTCCAGTTCATGCGTTGACTCCCAAGGTGTTGAGTTCGGCCACATCCATATCGGGCACGCGGGCCGCGTCGGCAACACCCAGGCGCTGCCACAGGGCGGTGGCTTCGTCGCCGCCAATGGCCAGGGGCCGCAGGCGCGCTGCCAGCAGGGCATGCTCGGCTTCCAAGGTGACCAGGGTGACGGGTTGGGCGGCTTGCAGTGCCGCGATGGCGGCACGGCGGAAGGCCGCCACGTCGTCTTCCACCAGCGCATCGCAGTCACCGGTGAGCCAGCGGTGTTTGCCGCCCGTGGTGCGCCAGACCAGTGCGCGGTCGCGCGCGTCGAATTCGTCCACGCCTTGGCTGGCCTCGATCACTTCCGGGCCGGACATGGCCAGGCGGCCCACGTCGCTCATCACGATGTGGTCGGCACAACGCGCCACGATGCCCATGCCGCCAAAGCAGCCGTTGGCACCACCGATCAGGAAGATGACCGGGATGCCCGCAGCCCGCACGTCCAGTACGGCACGCATCACTTCCGACACCGCAATCAGCCCGGCATTGGCTTCGTGCAGGCGCACACCGCCGGATTCGGCCAGCACCAGCACGGCCTGTGGCCGGTCGCGTAGCGCGCGCTGCAGCAGGCCCACCAGCTTGGCACCGTGCACCTCGCCCACGCCACCGCCCATGAATTCGCCTTCTTGCGCAGCCACAAAGATGGGATGGCCGTCCAAGGTGGCACGGCCAATGGCCACGCCGTCGTCAAAGGCCGAGGGCACGCCGAGCTGGGCCAGGTGCGGGCTGGTGATGCGCTCTGCAGGCGGCAGCCACTCGTGGAAGCTGCCACCGTCCAGCACCTGGGCCAGGCGCTCGCGGGCGGTGCATTCGACATAGCTGATCATGTGGAGGCCCCTGGAGTTGCTGGGAGTTCGGCCACGGCCTGGTCCAGGCGCAGGCTGACGACGGCAGGCGTGGCCCCCATGTCGTGGATGGAAATGCGCACGCCGGTGAGCGGGTGGCGGGTGTGGAAGTCGTCCACCACCGCCTGCCAGATCGGGCCAAAGCCGCGGGCCGAGGTTTCAACGCGGACGGCGCAGTCGTTGTCGGGCGTGGCCTCCAGCATGACCTCCAGGTTGCCCGAGCCGACCACGCCGACCAGAATGGGCGCAAAGCCGCCTGCGGGCAGGCCTGTAGCGTACGAAAAGTCCAGGGTTTCCAGCCCTGCGGGAATATCGCTCATGGTGGTCTTCCTCTTACCAGTTTCTGAAACGTTTGGGCGGTTGGTACAGCCCGCCGGAGGCGCGCACCAGGTCGCGCATGCTGCGGGCGGCCAACAGGTTGCGGGTGGCATCGCGGGGGTCGATGCCTAAGTCTTGCGGGCGGCGGATGATGCCGCGGTCGCGCAGGTTTTCGACCGCGCGCTTATCGCGCGCCAGACCGACCGCCGTGTAACCGGCCACGCCACGGATGGCCTGCTCGCGCTCGGCATCGCTGCGGCACAGCAGCAGGTTGGCAATGCCTTCTTCGGTGAGGATGTGGGTGACGTCGTCGCCATAGACCATGATGGGTGGCAGGGCCATGCCCGCTTGCTCTTGCAGCGTCCAGGCGTCCAGCCGGTCCACAAACGCAGGCTGCATGTGTTCGCGGAAGGTTTCCACCATCTGCACCACCAGCTTTTGCCCACGCGGCGTGCCCGCGGCGCCGCTGCGGCCTGCGCGGGCTTCACGGCCGGCTTTCAGCCAGGCCGGGCTGGCGTGGCGGCGGCCCCGGGCATCGGCCCCCATGTTGGGTGCGCCGCCAAACCCGGCGATGCGGCCCAGGGTGGCGGTGGAGCTGTTGCCGTCCAGGTCGATCTGCAGGGTGGAGCCGATGAACAGATCGCAGGCGTAATGGCCCGCCGCCTGGCTGAAGGCCCGGTTGCTGCGCAGGCTGCCGTCGGGGCCGGTGAAGAACACGTCGGAGCGGGCGCGGATGTAGTCCTCCATGCCCAGCTCGGAGCCGAAGGAGTGGATGGATTCGACCCAGCCCGCCTCGATGGCCGGGATCAGCGCCGGGTGCGGGTTCAGCGCCCAGTGCTTGGCGATCTTGCCCTTGAGCCCCAGCGATTCGGCGTAGGTGGGCAGCAGCAGTTCGATGGCGGCGGTGTCGAAGCCGATGCCGTGGTTCAGCCGCTCCACCCCGTATTCGGCGTAGATGCCCTTGATGGCCATCATGGCCATCAGCACCTGGATTTCGCTGATCTGCGCTGGGTCGCGGGTGAACAGAGGTTCGATCAAATTGGGGCGCGGCGCTTTCACCACAAAGCTGATCCAGCCCGCCGGAATGTCGATGCGCGGCAGCGTGGTGTTGCCGTCCACCAGCTCATTGACCTGGGCGATGACAATGCCACCCGAGAAGGCTGTGGCCTCGACGATGGCCGGGGTGTCCTCGGTGTTGGGCCCGGTGTAGAGGTTGCCCTCGGCATCGGCCGCATGCGCCGCCACCAGCGCCACCTTGGGGGTCAGGTCCACAAAATAGCGGGCGAACAGCTCCAGGTAGGTGTGGATGGCACCGATCTGGATGCGCCCGGTAGACACCAACCGCGCCAGCCGCGCGCCCTGCGGGCCGGAGAAGCTGAAGTCCAGTTTGCTGGCCACGCCGTTCTCGAAGATATCCAGGTGCTCCGGCAGCGCCAGCACGGATTGCACCATGTGCAGGCCATGGACTTTTTGCGGGTCCACCTGCACCAGGGCCTGGGCCAGAAAGTCGGCCTGCTTCTGGTTGTTGCCCTCCAGGCAGACGCGGTCGCCGGGCTCGATCACGGCCTCCAGCAGCGCACCGATGGCCGCGGTGGCCACATGCTTGCCACGCAGCTGCGGCCCCAGCGCCTGGGCGGCCCGCGCCAGCCGGGCGGCGCGGTTGTCGGCCTTGGTGTTCCAGTTCAAACGGTCCATCACGTGATCCTTATCCCACCAGCGCTTTGGTGGCAAAAAACAGAACCGACGGGCCCATCAGGCAGCCCAGGCCGGTGTGGAAAGTGGCGACCAGCGCGCCGTAGGGCACCAGCTTGCGGTCGGTGGCGGCCAGCCCGGCCGATACACCGCTCACGGTGCCCGCCAGCCCGCCAAACACCATGGCCGAGCGGGGTGTTTTCAGGCGCAGAAACCGCGCGGCCACCGGGGTGCCCACCATCACCAGAATCGCCTTGATCAGGCCGGTGGCGATGCTCAGCGCCATCACGTCGGGGCTGGCACCAATGGCCGCACCGGTGACCGGGCCGACGATGTAGGTGACGGCACCCGCGCCGATGGTGGTCATGCTGACGGCATCGGTGTAGCCAAAGCTCCAGGCGATGCTGGCCCCGACGATGAAAGGCAGCACGGTGCCCAGCACCAGGGCGACCACCCCGATCAGACCGGCCCTGCGGGCTTCGGTGGCCTGCACTTCGAAAGCGGTGGCGACGATGGCAAAGTCGCGCAGCATGGCCCCGCCCATCAGGCCGATACCACCAAACAGCGACATATCGGCCAGGCCCTTGTGCCCGCCGGTCTGGGTACCACCCCAGTAGGCCAGCACCAGCCCGATGACGATGGCGATGGCCGAGCCATGCACCCGCCCAAAAGTCAGCTTGCGCGAGATGAAGTTGGACAGCAAGACCACCAGGCCAACGATGGCGAAGGCGGTAACGAGGCCGTTGCTGGCGGCGGCTTTTTGGAGAATTTCGAGCATGGTGTTTACTTTGCGTGGGGGGTAGGACCTGCCGTTGGCAGCGCGACGGCATCGGCCTCTTCAGAGGGCTTTTCCGTGCGGTTGATCAGGGAGATGACGACGGCGCACAAGCCCACCGCTCCCAGCGCCGACAACAGCGCCAGATGCCCGCCACGCAGGGCCGACACCACATCCTGCTGGGCCGCCATGGCCACTACCACCGGGATGTACATGGCGCCCCAGTACTCCACACCCACCTCGGTGGGCCTGGGCAGGATGTTGTGCTTCTGCATGTAGAGGCGCGCAAAAATCAGCAGCAGCATGGCGATGCCGACCCCGCCCACATTGGTTTTGACCCCCATGGCCTGGCCCAGCAGGTCACCTAAAAAAATACCGAGCAAGTGGCAGGCTGCCAGCAATGCGGTGCCGTAAATGATCATGTCTGTCTCCTGGTTATGGCGCATGTCAGCGCTATTTCTGGGAAGCCTTGCCGGGCATTTCGGCCCTGCAGGACTTCTTGGGAGGGAATGTACCGAGCCAGTGCAGACAGAACAATTAACAGGAAGCGGGAATGTTTACGCCCAGCGAAACAATCGGGGGTTAACCCTTTGGGCCGTGTCAGGCGAGGTGGGCTTGGGACAGGCGGCAGACCGACAACAAGGTCAGCAGATTGGGATCGCGCTCACGCGTGCGCAGAAAGTTCAGCCCGATGGTCTGGCGCATGGCGTATTTGGCTTGCAGCGGAATCAGCTGCACCTTGTGCTGGAACACATCGCGCACCCGGCCTGGTAGCAGCGTGCAGCCCAGGCCACCGCTGACCAGGTTCATCAGCGAAAAAATGTCGCCGGTCTGCATCACCACATTGGGCGTGAATTCGGCGATGCGGAAGGCCTCCTGGAAGCCCTTGTAGGTGGCAAAACCTTCGGTCAGGCTGACGAAGCGCTCGTCCGCGCAACGGCCCAGGTCCACCGCCTCCATCTCGGCGTAGCGCGAGCCCACCGGGGCGGCAAAGTAGATTTCGTCCTCAAACAGCGGCAGCGATTCGATGTCGGGCGCGTCGTCGGGAATGGCCATCAGCGCCGCATCGATCGCGCCCTGGGCCAGCTTGCGCAGCAGCACCGCGTTCGAGCCCAACACCAGCTCGGGCTGCAGCTCCGGCTTGCGCACTTTCAGGGCGATCAGCAGGGTCGGCACGGTCTTGATGGTCAACGAGTAGAGCGAGCCGATGCGGATCTGGTCAGACGCGTAACCCGCCGCCTCGCGCGTGGCGCGCACGCCCTCGGCCATCAGGTGCAGCACGTCCTTGGCCGCCTCGGCCAGCACCTGCGCCGCCTGGGTCGGGATCAGGTTGCGGCCTTCGTGGCGAAACAACGCACAGCGCAAACCTTCCTCCAAGGCATGCAAGGCCCGGTGCACGCTGACCGTGCTGGTGTCCAGCACCTCGGCCGTGCGCGTCAGATTACCTTCTTGCATGAAGGCCAAAAAAACCTCCAGCCGGCGGAAGGTGATGTCGTCTCCGACGCGCGTGCTCATGGTCCGGCCGCGGCCTTGTCGGCAGCGCGGGCGTGCAGTGCGTTGGCCCGGCTACAGATGTGCCGGGCACCATTGTTCAGGCCCCATGCGACGTACCGCCATAGGTGGTGGCATAGCGTGCCATGGGCAGGCCGTTGCAGTTCCAGGCGCACCATACCGGTGGATGCTGTCTGTACCTGTGTCACCCACCACGGCATCGCCTGGCGGACACGGGCAGCCAGGATGGCCGGGTCGGCGGTACCGGCAAAAACGCGATCGCCCAGACTGCGCGGCTGCACGGTCGTGGTGAAGGCTTGCGGCGCGTGGACGGGGTGGGCCATGGGGTTGGGTGTGCTCCGCGGATGTTGTCTGTGGCAGCCCCGATTTTGCCTTCAAACCCATTCCCTCCTGGCGCATTGCCAGCGCGCCCGTTGCAAGGCGCACAGCTCCCACAAACCCCACACCAGACAGGCGGGCACTGCCACCAGGCGCATGACCGCCACTTTGCGTAACAAGACCATGATCGGGCTCCTTTCCCAGACAGAAAGCCACCCTAAACCGGCCACGTGACAGGGGCATGACCACCTGTAGCGCAGCCCCCGGGCTCAATAGCCTCGGGTTGTGCCGTCGCCAATGGCCACCGGTGCCGATTCGATCTCCTGAACCACCTGGACGATGCTCTCGGCTACAACCGCTTTCGAAAACAGGAAGCCCTGCACGCCATAACAGCCCAGCGAAAGGAGTTTTTGGTACACCCACATATCTTCAACACCCTCGGCAATAACCTCTACATTCAAATTCTTGGCCAACTCCATGGTCGAACTCACGATCGTCGCACTGGATTGGTGGTCTCGCATTTGCCGGATAAATTGCTGGTCTATTTTAAGAAAGTGGAGTGGCAATTGCTGCAAATGGAGCAAGGAACTGTAGCCCGTACCATAATCATCGATACTGATTTTCACGCCCAAATTCATCAAAGCAGACAATACCTTTTTAACGTGCACAGGATCAGAAAGGGCGCTCGATTCGGTAATTTCGATTTCCAGGTATTTGGCAGGCATGTTGGTTTGCTCCAGCACACCCCTGATTTCCTTCACAAGATCGAAGCCCATGATGTCTCTGGCAACCACATTGAGTGCAATACTGAGAACCAGGCCCTGGTCGCTCCAAATATGCCACTGCTTGGCCGCGTCGTGAAGCACCAATGTGAACAATTGGTGCGCCAAATCCGTAGTTTCAATTTGTTGGATAAATTCATAGGGCATTACCAAGCCTCGCTGGGGATGGTGCCACCGGATCAATGCTTCTACCCCGATCACCTTTTTGGTACTCGCATGTATTTTCGGCTGGTAATAAACAATCAATTGGCATGCGGTCACCGCCCCGCGAAAATCCGTCAGCACCCAGCTCTTGTCTTCGGCAATATCTTTGCTCTTATCATAAACTTCCACCTGGGATTGAGTTTCTCTTGCCCATCCCAGTGCACGTTCGCTCTCCTTCAACATAGACGCAAAATTTAACTTCTCAAAACCATAATCAATGGATACTCCAATACTGCACATGACGCGTATCACCACGCCATTGACGGTGACAGGATTCTCCAATAGCCGATGGATCTGCCAGGCTTGCGCCTCAATTGCCCGCCTGTTTTCAGCGTTCAGCATTAAAAGTGCAAATTCATCGCCATCGACTCTGGCGAAATGATTTCCATTTTTTGAAATATCAGCATACAGGCGGTCAGCAATCGCCTTAATAATCAAATCCCCCACATGGAAACCAAAAATATTGTTGATCGATTTAAATCCATCAATATCGATCAGCAGCAGTCCATTCCTTTTATCCAACTGGTACGTACTCGCCTCGATTACCTGCTCAATATGCTTTCGATTGGGGATACCTGTCAGATAGTCAATCCTATTTTGCTCTTCCAACTGCAGATTGGCACGAACAATATTCTGAATGGACAATCGCAACTGGTACCAACCAAGAACCATCACTAAAAAAAATCCACCCAATATACCCACAGTTGCAGGATGCAGTTCTTTAAAGTAAATAACCAACAGGGTCACGGGCAACAACAAAACCAAAGGCAATAACAGGGTCAGCACGTTGTTGACGTGGCTACTTTCTTCACTCGGCCTAGGATATGACAGTTGCTTCATTTCTGGGTGCAATGCCAGCGCGCCAAAGGTCACATAGGCCAATAGCCATAATAAAAGATTCAAATTGGTGGGAACACCCAAACTGGAACTGGTACCATGAAAAAATGACTCTCCTGCGGCAAACAAGACGGTCGCCACGGAAAGCAGGGTGAAGACGGTTGATTTATAGGCCTTGCTGCTGGTCCATACCCAGAGCAGCATGCCGACCTCGACATAAGACATGGTGGGATACACCATTCTGAATATCTGGGGTTGGTCTATCGAGAACCCATACTCCACGATGGTGGGAAGAAAAAGAAACTGCCAACCGGTCAAAATCAAACTCGTAGCCAGAATGCATCCCTGGAAAAAACCATGTCTTGGAAATTCCCGGTGCAATGTGCATGCAAACTGCCACAATGCCACCACCAAACACATATGGCCAGACAAAAGAAAGCCGTCCGCCAGCGACAACCTAGAGCCAAAAATCCCACTGACATCGGTGTCAGCCTGGATGAGCGCCCCGGAAAACTGAAAAAATATTGCAAGCAGAAAATAAGCCCATGGGCCTACCGCAATCGGCTTATGGCTTAAGACGCCATAAAACACGCCCGACATGCCATACAAAACAATAAAAAAGTAGAGAATATCGCGCCCACCAAGTCCATCTGCCAGCGGAATACACAGAGACGCCAATATGCCGAATATCAGGTATTTATTCCATCCAGCCATTGTTTATTTCTCGGATATTTGAAGGTCGCCATACAAAATATTCATCGTCGACCCCGGTCTGAATTCTGGGGCTGATGACCGAGCGTGGGCGCACCCGACGGCGCGCGTTGCCTGTTTTAGCGCAAAAATGGACAATCTATACAACCCGGTACAAATCAACACAAGGTATACAAAAATACCGTATCGCCCTAAACCTGCCGCGTGACAGGGTCGTGACCGTGTGCAATAACCGCACAGTGCGCTGGATAAAGCGCTGCAACAGCTCCCGCCTGGGTATCCTGGCCGCTGTGCCCCACCCTACCCCCATTGAGCTGCCCGAGCTAGACGCGCTGGAGCGCACCATCGCGCTGGGCGGCAACCACCTGCAAGCACGCACCGTCTGCAGCGTGGACCTGCCCGGCGGTGCCCGCTACCCGGTGGTGTGTGTCACGCTGGGCAATCCGGCGTTGGACGTGCCCGCCGTGGGCTACTTTGGTGGCGTGCACGGGCTGGAACGCATCGGCGCGGGCGTGGTGATTGCCCATCTGCACAGCCTGGTGGAGCGGTTGGCCTGGGACAGTGCCCTGCACCGCCAACTGGAATCCGTGCGCCTGGTGTTCATGCCCATCGTGAACCCTGGTGGCATGGCCTTGGGCACGCGGGCCAATCCGCGAGGGGTGGACTTGATGCGCAACGCGCCGGTAGATGCGCAGGACCCCGTGCCGTTCCTGGTGGGAGGGCAACGGATGAGTGCGCGGCTACCGTGGTTTCGTGGGGCCTTTGGCGCGGCGATGGAGGCGGAGAACCAGGCCGTGTGCGAAGTGGTCCAGGCCGAGCTGCTGTCGCGCAACTTCAGTCTGTCGGTGGACTGCCATTCGGGCTTTGGCACCCGCGACCGGCTGTGGTTCCCCTACGCCCACACCCGCACGCCGATCACCCATCTGGCGGAGATGCATGCGCTTCAAGCCATCTTTACCGCCTCGCACAGCCACTACCGCTACATCTTTGAGCCGCAAAGCCTGCAGTACCTGGCGCACGGTGACCTGTGGGACCACCTGTACCAGCAGGCCTGCGCGCAGCCCGGGCGCATCTTTTTGCCGCTGACCCTGGAGATGGGTTCCTGGCTGTGGGTGAAGAAGAACCCGCGCCAGCTGTTCTCGCGCCACGGCATCTTCAACCCGCTGATCGCCCACCGGCAGCAGCGGGTGCTGCGCCAGCACCAGTCGTTGCTGGACTTTCTGGCCCGCGCCGCCCACGGGCACCGGCTGTGGCTGCCGGATGCCGAATTGCGCACCTACCACCACGCCCAGGCCCGGCACGACTGGTACGGGAGCCACGCGTGAGCACCTGGATCTTCCTGCGCGGCCTGGTCCGTGAGAGTGGCCACTGGGGTGCGTTCATACCGCAGTTTGAAAACGCCCTCCCCGGCTGCGAGGTGGTGGCGCTGGACCTGCCCGGCAACGGCAGCCTGTACCCGCACGCCAGCCCCACACGGGTGCAGGACATGGTGGCACACTGCCGCGCCGAACTGGACCGCCGCTGGCTGCCACCGCCCTACCACCTGCTGGGGATGTCGCTGGGCGCGATGGTGGCCGTGGCCTGGTCGGCGGCGCACCCCGACGAGGTGGCGGCGCAGGTGCTGATCAACACCAGCCTGCGCCCGTTCAGCCCGTTCTACCAGCGGCTGCGGCCCCGCAATTACGGCTTGCTGCTGCGGCTGGTGTTGACAGGCGCCAGCCCTGAAGATTGGGAACGTGGCATCCTGCGCATCACCAGCAATGGCGGGCACGACGCGGTGCTGCCGCAGTGGCAGGCCCTGCGCGCCCAGCACCCCGTGACCCGCACCAACGCCCTGCGCCAGTTGCTGGCCGCCGCCCGCTACCGGGCACCCGCCGCCCTGGCCACCCCCACCCTGCTGCTGGCCAGCGCCCAAGACCAGTTGGTGTCGGTCGCCTGCTCCCGGGCCCTGGCCCGGCAGTGGCAGTGCCGCCTGCAAGTGCACCCCACCGCAGGACACGACCTGCCGCTGGACGACGGCGACTGGGTGGCCCGCCAGATTGCCATGGCATACACACTATCTAATTTATAGCTACTCACGCTCATGGAATAAGCACAAGCGGCCTAAAACGCATGTAAGAATCGAAAAAACACCCCTTCCAGAAACACCGCAGCACTGGAGCCCGGGGGTGCCTATCTACACGGATTGGCGAAAGGCAATGATGGCCTGGTTGCGCAGGGTGCGCAGCAGGGCCAGCTCCTGCTCGTCCAGCGGCAGCAGGCCTTTTTCGGCCATGTCGGCATAGACCAGGCCAAAGGGCTTGCCCTTGATCACCAGCGGCAGCAGCAAAAAGGTGGGTGCATGAACCTGGCTGCGGTACCAGGCGGGCAGGCGCTGGGCAATGCGCGGCTCGGTGGCATCGCTGATCAGGGTGTCCACGCCTTTGAGGCAGACGGTGCTGAACAGGTCCAGACTACTGGCCTTGAGGGTGATGTGGAAGGCATTGACAAGGCTGTCGATGCGACCCATCCCCTCCATGCCAGCCCCCAGGCCAAAGCGGCCGGTCAGGGCATCGGCTTTGGGGTCGCGCAGGCAAAACACCACGCGCTGGAAGCCCATGGCACGGTACATGGTTTCCAGGATCATGCGCAGCACGTCGCTGAGCTTGAAGTCGTCGACCATGGCCTGGCTGATGTCCTGGATGCCGGCCGACAGCACATCGGCGACGCTAGGTGCCACTGTGGGTTGGCCCCCGTCGGGCGCAGGGGACGGCGTGGCCTGCAGCGCCAGGGGTGCCAGGGCATCGGGCGGCTCGGCTTTGTCGGCGATGGGAGCGAGGTGGGCGGCGATGTCTTCGTCAGGGTGCTGCAGCAACTGGGCGGCGGCGGAGCCTTCCAGCACACTGAGCTCCATGACACCGGCCATGTCGATGAGCTTCTTGCGCGCCGCCACGGTGGCTTGGCGCACCTGCTGGGGACGGATGCCCAGGGTTTTGGCGTACAGCCCGGCCTCCTGCGCCAGCCGCAGCTCCAGCTCGCGGGGCGGGGCGCGCAGCAGGATGTCGGCCATGTCGTTGGCCACCAGGGCAATCCAGCGCAGCCGTTCGACGGCCTGCACCGGCGGGCGCAGCGGCGGCTCGCCCCGCGGCCTGCGCATGCTGTGCTGGATGGCTTCGGGCAGGCCCCAGGCTTTGGCCACGGCCAGGCCCAGGGTTTCAAAGTCCACCCCCAGCACGCTGGCGGAGGCACGGGCTTCGGACTGCGGCTTGTAGCTGGCGCCCACCAGGTGGCGCACGGCGCGGGCTTCGTCGGCAAAGTAGAACTCGGCCAGCATGCGGCCCAGATTCTGGAACATGGCGGCGATGAAGGCCTCTTCGTTCTCGCGGGCTTCGGCGCACAGCTCCACCGCAATCGAGCCCGCCATCAGCGCACGCAGGAATTCGTCCTTGATCAGTTGGGCATGGGCCTTGTCGCGCATGTGCTCCAGCAGCACCAGGCTCATCGCCATGTTGCGCACGCCGTTGAAGCCCACCAGGCTGACCGCCCGCGACACGGTGTTGATACTGCCACCCCGGGCTGCGAAATGGGCGCTGTTGACCAGGCGCAGCAGCTTGTTGGTCAGCGCCACGTCTTTCAGAATTTCATTGGTGAAGCTGGCGATGCTTTCGGTTTCCGAGCTGGCCATGCCCTGGATGCGCACCACCGCATCCGACATGGCTGGGAAATCGCTCTTGAAGCGCATGCGGGCCATCAGCGCGTCCAGATTGCTGTTGCCCGCGGCGCCAGGGGCACCCGGGGTACCGGGCAAGGCACTCAGCGGCGCGTGCAGCGTACTGTCAGCCCACTGTGACAGGGCCCGGCGCAGGGCCTGCAGGCTGGGGGTGCGCTGGGCGTCGAGGGCCTGGGCCTGGGCCACGATGGCCAGCAGATCGTCGTCCCCCTGCACCCCATCGCCGTGCGGACCGGCCAGCATGGCTTCCAGCACATGGCCCACAGCCGCCACATCGTCTTGCGGCAGGGCGGCAGACGCGAATGCGGTGTCGGTGAAGTCAGCAGAGTTGGCCAGATGGGCCCGGCCGGTGGCATCGACCTGCACAGTGGCCGTGGTGGGCGGCATGTGGGGCCGCCCCGCAGCATGCGCGGCCAGCAAAGCATCCAGCAGGTCCAGGGCCAGCGCGACGGCTTCGGCGGGCGGCAAGGCACCCCGCTGGACCAGCAAGTTGTGTAAATTCGGCAACGACGTGCGCGGGTCAGGGTCGGCCATAGGTCCATCGGTGGGAAGAATTGTCTCCGCTGGAAGTATGACATCCCCGCCCGGCCTTGGCGCCTTTCTGTCGTAAGTTTCTGCACACTTCGAGGTGTGCAACAAATGTGTACGCTAATAATTACCGGGCGCGGGGACGCGACCAGGTAAGACTCCCCATGCCGACCCCCGGCAAGGCCGAGATGCTGGCCTCAGACAGCTCGCCGATGCCCCGCAGTGTGTCCACCGCAATGCCCGCGCGGCTGCCGCCGTCGGCGCTGGCGTACAGGGCATCGGCCTTCGCATGGGAGTCAGACATCCGTGCCGCATCGGTGTCGGTAATGGTGGTTTGCAGGTACGCCTGCGCGCCGTCCAGGTAACCGGTCAGGTGGATGTTCAACCCATGCAGATACACCGCGGTGAAATACGCGCTGTAGAACACAAAGTCGTTGGCCACCGGGTTGGGCGGACTGCCCGGCGGCCACCGCGCGCCCAACAGCATGGCAGTGGAGCTATGGCGGTTGAACGCCACGGAATCGGGCGAGACGCCGGCGTTGGCAAACCCGGCGCTTGCGCCCGTGGCCGGGTTCTGAACCGCAAAGTTGACGCGGTTGAAATTCTGGTACCCATCGGAAATGCGGGCGGCTACCGCTGTATGGATGTCATCAAATAACACCAGACTCGCCTGGGCCTGGCCCAGGCTATAGACCAGGCCCAGGGCCAAAACAATCGATTTCATGGGGGTGTACTCTCACGGAGATGAGTTACAGATGTTCACACCGCACGATAGTATTTAAAGATTTTTTTGTGGATACAAAAATATATAAACAATATGCAATATACACTTGCATTTGTAAAAAATAGCAGCCAGATGGCAGCCGCAAGAATCTGTCCAAATCCCGCTAACATGGTGGGTTGCACTCCCCATTTCCCCCCCTGTCTGCCGGCCCCATCGACATCGTTTACCTCTGGGTCAACGGCAACGATCCGCTGTGGCGCGCCAAGCGCCAGCAAGCCGCCGCCACGCTGCACAGCCACACCCGCATGGCCGCCTACGCCAACGTGGAAGGACGGTTTCGCGACAACGACGAGCTGCGCCATAGCCTGCGCGCGCTGGAGCGTTTTTTCCCCGACCACGGCCACATTTACCTGGTCACCGACGCGCAATCCCCGGCCTGGTTGGCCGCCGTGCCGGGCATCAGCGTGGTGGACCACCGCGACCTGATCCCCGCCAGCAGCCTGCCCACCTTCGATTCAGGCCACATCGAGTCCTACATCCACCGCATTCCCGGCCTGTCGGAGCGTTACTTTTATCTGAACGACGACGTGTTTTTTGGCGCACCAGTGGTGTTGGACGACTGGTTCTGGCCCGGCGGCGTGTGGGTGTCCTGGTCGGACGAACCGCCAGTGAGCGATGAGCCCCTGCGCCCCGATGCCACCGCGCTGGACAACGCCTGCCGCCGCTCCATCCAGTGGCTGCGGGCGCACCCCGTGCCCGGCTACCAGCACACCTTTCGCACCTTTGCGCACGCGCCCCGGCCGATGTGCAAGTCGCTGCTGACCACGCTGGAGCAGCTGGCCCCGGACATGTTTGCCCGGGTGCGCTCCACCGTGTTCCGTGCCTGGGACAAGCCCGCCATCGTCTCCGACTTCTTGCTGCGCTGGGCCCTGGCCCAGGGCCACGCCCGGCTGCGCGAATACGCCCACCAGTACCTGTGCACCAGCGATGCCGACACCACGCAAGACCTGGACCGGCTGGTGGCCCGCAACGGCCAGTTGGCCTTCTTCTGCATCAACGACACCACCGACGATGCCCTGCCCCACGACCCGCGTCTGGCCCGGGTGCGGGATGCGCTGCAACAGATGTTTCCGCTGCCGTCGCGGTTTGAGATTCAGCAGAACGCCCAGGCCAGCCAGGCCGGGTCTTCCACCACGTTGAGCAGCAGGTAGGTTCCCACGCGGTAAGACAGGTATTCGGCCAGTGGCACCGCGTCGGCCCAGCGGGGGGGCCACGCAATGCCTGCGCGTTGCAAAAAAACCGCCGTCATACGTAAAGCGGCTCTTCCTGCATGGCTTCGATCTGCTCGGTGAGCATGTTGACCTGGCCAACCCAGTAGTCGCTGCTGCCAAACCACGGAAAGTTAACCGGGAAGGCCGGGTCGCTCCAGCGGCGGGCCAGCCAGGCGCTGTAGTGGATCAGGCGCAGGGTGCGCAGCGGCTCGATCAGGGCCAGCTCGCGGCGGTCAAAGCTGCGGAACTGCTCATAGCCATCGACCAGGCCGCTGAGCTGGCCGGTGCGCTGGGCGCGGTCGCCACTCAGCAGCATCCACAGGTCCTGCACCGCCGGGCCGGTGCGGGCATCGTCCAGATCGACAAAATGCGGGCCGCCGCCGGGGCGGTCGGTGGGGGTCCAGAGGATGTTGCCGGGGTGGCAGTCGCCGTGCAGCCGCAGGGTTTTTATTTGAGGGTCTTTTAGGCCTCCAGCGCTTATAGGTAGAGCGCTAGCAGCTATCAAATCAAGAGCTTCGGTGCAGGCCTTTTGCCACGGGCCCTGCACGTCCAGCGGCACGATCTGGTGCTTCACCAGCCAGTCGCGCGAGTGCAGGCCAAAAGTCTCCAGGTCCAGCGCCGGGCGGTGCACAAACGCATGTTTGGCCCCTACGGTGTGGATGCGGGCCAGGAAACGGCCAATCCACTCCAGCACCTCGAAGTCGTCCAGCTCGGGCGCGCGGCCACCCCTGCTGGGGCTGACGCTGAAGGCGAATCCGGCAAACTGGTGCAGCGTGGCCCCCTGCAGCACCAACGGGCCCACGGCGGGGATCTCGGCGGCCATGAGTTCGGCGGCAAAGCTGTGCTCTTCCAGAATCTGCGCCTGGCTCCAGCGCCCAGGCCGGTAGAACTTGGCCACCACCACGCTGCCGTCTTCCAGCTGCGCCTGGTAGACCCGGTTTTCGTACGAGCTGAGCGCCATCAGGCGGCCATCGCCAAACAGGCCGACGCTGGCCAGCGCGTCCATCACCACGTCGGGGGTCAGGGCCTGGTAATCGTGGGAAACGGCAGACAGGCCGGAGGAATCTAAGGGGTTGGACATGGGGCGATTGTCGCTGCTCCACAGCAAAACGCCCGCGCCAGGCAAATGGCGCGGGCGTTGGAGCACACCCTCTTGCGAGGGCAGGCTGGGGATTAGGCCAAAGTCAGCGTGACTTCGATATTGCCGCGGGTCGCGTTGGAGTAGGGGCACACGCCATGGGCGGTGTCGATCAGGTCCTGGGCCACAGCGCGGTCCATGCCGGGCAGGTTGATGACCAGCGTGGCGGCGATGCCAAAGCCTGCGGGGATGGGGCCGATGTCCACGGAGGCGTCAATCGAGGCGTCTGCAGGCACAGTGATCTTCTTCATGCCGGCGACATGCTTCATCGCACCCATGAAGCAGGCCGAGTAGCCCGCGGCAAACAGCTGCTCGGGGTTGGTGCCCGTGCCCGCACCGCCCATTTCTTTCGGGGGCGAGAGCTTGACTGCCAGCAGGCCGTCGTTGCTGGCCGATTGGCCTTCGCGGCCACCGGTGGTGTGGGCGTGGGCGGTGTAGATCACTTTGTCGAGTTTGGTGGGCATGGTGCTTCCTTGGGTTGAAAAAAGTGTCAGGCGGTGGTTAAACGCTCCCGCAGTGCCTGGACTTGCTGCGTGAGGGAAATGATTTCAGGGACGGTGCACTGGCTGGCGCTAAGGATGCATGGCGGTATCTTGGCCGCCTCGGTCTTGAGCGTGCGGCCTGCGGGAGTCAGGGTGATGAACACCCGGCGCTCGTCCTGCACATCGCGCTGGCGGCTGATCCAGCCCGCAGCTTCCATGCGCTTGAGCAGCGGGGTCAGCGTGCCGGAGTCCAGCGACAGGCGCTCGCCCAGTTCGGACACCATCTGGCCATCGCGCTCCCACAGCACCAGCATCGCCAAATACTGCGGATAGGTGAGGCCCAGAGCCTTGAGCAGCGGCTTGTACAGCTTGGTCATGGCCAACGACGCGGAATACAGCGCAAAACACAGCTGGTTGTCCAGTTTCAGTGTTTCGTCGACAGTGAGGGTGTTCGTTGGCATGGGTTGAATTATAGCGCGCAATTAAATTTTGCACAATTTAATTTACCCACGCACCGAAGTGCGCTGGCGGTCCGTTTAGTAGGTGTACACGCCCTGCCCCGTCTTGCGTCCCAGGCGGCCTGCGGCCACCAGCTCTTTGAGCAGCGGGCAGGGGCGGTACTTGCTGTCGCCGAATTCGGTCAAGAACACTTCCATCACCGCCAGGCACACGTCCAGGCCAATCATGTCGGCCAGGGCCAGCGGGCCGATGGGCTGGTTGCAGCCCAGTTTCATGCCGGCGTCAATGTCTTCCGGCGTGGCCACACCCTCGGCCAGCACGAACAGCGCCTCGTTGACCATCGGCATCAGGATGCGGTTGACCACGAAGCCGGGGCCGTTCTTGACGGTGATGGGGGTCTTGCCCAGCACGGCGGCCATGGCGTGCACCGCGTCATGGGTGGCATCGCTGGTTTGCAGGCCGCGGATGATCTCCACCAGCGCCATCAGCGGCACGGGGTTGAAGAAGTGCATGCCGATGCAGCGGTCGGGCCGTTGGGTCACCGCTGCCAGCTTGGTGATGGAGATGGACGAGGTGTTGGAGGCAATCAGCACCTCGGGGGCCAGCAGCGCGTCGAGCTGCTGCACGATCTTGACCTTGAGGGCGTAGTTTTCGGTGGCGGCTTCGATGACCAGCTGGGCGCTGCCGAAGTCGCTGTACTGGGTGGAGCCTTTGATGCGGGCCAGGATGGCGCCCTTGTCCGCTGCCGTGAGCTTGTCTTTCTTGATCAGCCGGTCCAGGCTGCCTGCAATGGTGGCCAGGCCCTTGGCCACCGCCTCGTCGCTGATGTCGACCATCACCACTTGCAGGCCCGCCGCCGCACAGGTTTGCGCAATGCCATTGCCCATGGTCCCCGCGCCGACAATGCCGACGGTGTTGATTGTCAAAATGCCGCTCATAGAGAACTCCCAGTAGATTATTTGGTTGCAGTGCAGCATTCATCATAAACACCCCCCAGCTATGTTCGACTACCTCATCATTGGCGGCGGCGCGGCAGGCTGCGTGCTGGCGGCGCGCCTGAGCGAAGACCCGGCGATCCACGTCGCCCTGCTCGAATCCGGCCCCAGCGACCACAGCGCCCTGGTGCAGTGCCCCTCGGGCATCGCGTTGCTGGCCCGTACCGGCCAGGCGCAATGGCGCTTTGCCACCGTGCCGCAGCCAGGGCTGAACGGGCGCTGTGGCTACCAGCCGCGGGGCCGGGTGCTGGGCGGCAGCAGCTCGGTCAACGCCATGGTCTACACCCGCGGCCAGCCCGGCGACTTTGACTTCTGGGCGGCCCAGGGCAACCCCGGCTGGGGCTATGCGGATGTGCTGCCGTATTTCAAAAGGGCCGAAAGCAATAGCCGGGGCGCGGACGCCTGGCACGGGGGCGATGGCCCGCTGCATGTCACCGATCTACAGCAGCCCCACCCCGCCAGCCAGGCCTTTGTACAGGCCGCGGTGCAGGCCGGGTTTGCCGCCAATGCCGATTTCAACGGCGCCCGCCAGGAGGGTGTGGGCCTGTACCAGGTGATGCAAAAAGACGGCGAGCGCTGCAGCGCGGCCAAGGCCTACCTCACGCCCCACCTGGGTCGCCCCAACCTGCAGGTGTTCACTGGCGCGCACACCTCCCGCATCCTGACCCAGAACCGCCGCGCCGTGGGCGTGGAGTTCATGCAGGACGGGCAGCTGAAACAGCTGCGCACCCAGGGCGAGGTGCTGCTGTGCGCCGGGGCCCTGCAGTCGCCGCAGCTGCTGATGCTGTCGGGCATCGGCGACCACGCGCAGTTGCTGGCCAACGGCATTGCCACCGTGCACCACCTGCCCGGTGTGGGCCAGCATCTGCACGACCACGTGGATGTGGTGCAGGTGGTGAAAGCCGCCCACGCCAAGGATTTGTGGGGCATCTCGCCCACCGGCATCGCCCGCATCGCCCGGGGCGTGCGGGACTGGCGGCGCGACCGCAGCGGCTTGCTGACCAGCAACCTGGCCGAGGCCGGGGGCTTCCTCAAAAGCCAGCCGATGGAGCCCCAGCCCGACCTGCAGCTGCACTTTGTGCCCGCCCAGCTGGCCGACCACGGCCGCAAGACACTGTGGGGCCATGGCTATTCGGTGCACATCTGCGTGCTGCAACCTGCCAGCCGGGGCAGCGTGCGCCTGAACGGCAAAGACCCGCTGGCCCCGCCGCACATCGACCCCAACTTCCTGGGCGCGCTGGAAGATATGGAACGGCTGCGGCGCGGGTTCCAACTGGTGCGGCGCATTTGCGCCCAGCCTGCGATGGCGGCATGGGGCGGCCACGAGCGGTCGGCCCGCGCCCGGAGCGAGCTGGAGCTGGAACTGCTGCTGCGCGAAACCGCCGACACGGTGTACCACCCGGTAGGCAGTTGCCGCATGGGCCCCGGGGGGAATGGGGAACATACCGACGTGGTCGACGCCCGCCTGCGGGTCCACGGCATGGCCGGGCTGCGGGTGGTGGATGCGTCCGTCATGCCGCGCATCGTCAGCGCCAACACCACCGCGGCCACCACCATGCTGGCCGAAAAAGCCGCAGATATGTTGCGCGAGGATGCGGCGCAAGGCTGATTTGTTTGGAAGAATGCAGGTTCAACCATCGCACGCATGGTTTCATCTTCTAGCGCCCCATGCACCTCCCCGAACGCCCCCGGCTCAACGCCATCGCTGGCCCCATCTTTGGCGAATTCCTGCTCGGCTACACCGTCATCATCGCCGGGCTGTGGCTGGCCTCGCACACCTCGGACGGCGCCGCGGGCAGCCTGGGGCTGGCCAACCAGGTGCTGGAAACGCTGTACGTGGTGTTCCGGGTGCTGGCCATCGGCATGGGCGTGGTCATCACCCAGCTGCTGGGCGGCCAGCAGGTGGAGCAGGTGCGGCGCACGGCGCTGGCGGGCCTGGGGGCCTGCACCTGGGCGGGCTTGCTGGTGGTGGGCGTGCTGGTGCTGGCCAACGACTGGATTCTGGACCTGCTGAACGCGCCCGACGAGATCCTGCCCCTGGTCAGCCCCTACCTGCAACTGCTGGCCCCGGCGGCGCTGCTGGACGGCTACAACCTCACCATGGCCTCCATCCTGCGGGCCCACCTGCACGCCCGCGACTCGCTCAAGGTGATGGTCGTCATGCACTGCACCCACCTGGCGCTGGCCGTGCCGCTGATGCTGGGCTTCGGCCCTTGGGAGGGGCTGGGGCTGTACGGCTTTGCGGTGGCCCTGGTGATCAGCCGCGCCGTCGGCCTGGGGCTGCACCTGGTGCTGTGGCGCAAGCGCATGGCCCTGGTGCCCACCGCCCGCCACTGGTGGGTGCTGCAGTGGCGCGTGCTGGGGCCGGTGCTGCGCATCGGCGTGCCCGGTGCCAGCGCCGAGCTGGGCTACCGCGCCGCCTTCATGGTGTCGCTGGCCGGGGCCGCGCGCCTGGGCGTGGTGGCGCTGGCCACCCATGCCTACACCCTGCAACTGCTGCGCTACGTGCTGCTGATCAGCCTGGCAATTGGCTGGGCCTGCGAGATCATGGTGGGGCGGCTGGTGGGCGGCGGCCAGTTCAATCAGGCCCATGCCCTGGTGCGCAAGGGCCTGCGCAACGGCCTCATGGCCTCGGGCGGCATGGCCGTGGTGGCGGCGCTGGCCGCGCCCTGGCTGATGCACATCTTCACCAAGGACCCGCACGTGATCCACGCCGCCCAAACCCTGCTGTGGATCGCCGTGGCGCTGGAGACGGGCCGCGCCTTCAACCTCATCATCACCGGCGCGCTGCGGGCCACCGGCGACGTGATCTACCCGGTGGCCGCCAGCCTGGGCTCGTTTGCCCTGGTGCTGGGCTGCGGCTCGTACTTTTTAGGCCGCAACTTCGGCCTGCCCGGCATCTTCATTGCCTACGCCGCCGACGAATGGGTGCGCGGCCTGCTGATGTGGTCGCGCTGGCACTGGCACGGCTGGCTACCGCACGCCCGCAACTCGCAACGGCGGGTGCGCAGGCGGTAAATCTGGATTTATATGAAGTAGGCCGCTCGCGCTCACCACACCGGCACAAGAAGCTCTTAATTTGATAGCAAATAGAAATTTTAGGTGACTTCATCTGTCCTTGGCCAGCCTGCCCTGCCAGAGCTTCTTGCCGCCGCATCCACCGGAGCGCACCTGCAGTAAAGTTGCGGGATGTTTTGCATTCCATGAAAGCCCCGCCATGCGCCCCTTCGGCACCCCCCTGTCCCCCTCGGCCACCAAAGTCATGCTGCTCGGCTCCGGCGAGCTGGGCAAGGAGGTGCTGATTGCGCTGCAGCGCCTGGGCGTGGAGACCATTGCGGTAGACCGCTACGCCAACGCGCCGGGCCAGCAGGTGGCGCACCATGCGCGCACCATCACCATGAGCGACCCGGCCCAGCTCAAGGCCTTGATTGAAGCCGAGCGCCCGCACCTGGTGGTGCCCGAGATCGAGGCCATCGCCACCCCCATGCTGGAAGAGCTGGAGGCCGCGGGCACGGTGCGTGTGATCCCTACCGCCCGCGCCGCCCGCCTGACCATGGACCGCGAAGGCATCCGCCGCCTGGCCGCCGAGACGCTGGGCCTGCCGACCAGCCCCTATGTGTTCTGTGATTCGCTGGCCGAGCTGCAGGCCGCCATTGACAGCACCACCGGCTACCCCTGCGTGGTCAAGCCGGTGATGAGCAGCTCGGGCAAGGGCCAGAGCAAGATCAGCGGCCCGGCCGACGTGCAAACCGCCTGGGACGTGGCCATGGCCGGGGGCCGCGTGAGCCATGGGCGGGTCATCGTCGAGGGCTTCATCGACTTCGACTACGAGATCACCCTGCTGACCGTGCGGGCCCGCAGCGGCGAAGGCGCTGCAAACTCCGAGAACGGCGCGGATGGCGCGGTGGAAACCCATTTCTGCGAACCCATCGGCCACATCCAGGTCAGCGGCGACTACGTGGAGAGCTGGCAGCCACACCCCATGCCCAGCCGGGCGCTGCAACGCGCGCAGGCCATCGCCAAGGCGGTGACGGACAACCTCGGAGGCCAGGGCCTGTTCGGCGTAGAGCTGTTTGTGAAGGGCGACGCGGTGTGGTTCAGCGAAGTCAGCCCGCGCCCGCACGACACCGGCATGGTCACGCTGTGCACCCAGTGGCAAAACGAGTTCGAGCTGCACGCCCGCGCCATCCTGGGCCTGCCGGTCAACACCGCGCTCAAGTCGCCCGGTGCCAGCGCCGTGATCTACGGCGGTGTGGATGCGCAGGGCATCGTGTTCGACGGCGTGGCCGAGGCGCTGCGCGTGCCCAACACTGACATCCGCCTGTTCGGCAAGCCCGAGAGCTTTGTGAAGCGCCGCATGGGCGTGGCCCTGGCCTTTGACGCCGACGTGGAGGTGGCCCGCACCCGCGCCAAGCAGGCCGCCGCGCTGGTCAAACCCCGCCGCGCTTGATGCCTTTCCACCAGCTCGTGGCGTGGGCCGACGACTCGGCGCTGCGGATACTGTTGTCGGCGGGCGTGGCGATCGTGCTGGCGCTGGTGCTGCACGCCATCGGTGCCGCGCTGGTGCGCAAGGTCACCCGCAGCCTGCCGCTGGCCTCGCGCATCGCCAACGCCTGCCACGCGCCCATGCGCTTTGTGCTGCCGCTGATTGCACTGCAGGCGGTATGGCAGATTGCGCCGCGCGACTTTCCGATGATCGCCGAGGTGCGCCATGCCAACGTGCTGCTGCTGCTGGCCTGCCTGACCTGGCTGGGCCTGCGCGTGGTGCACGGCACCGTGCAGGGGCTGATCGCCTCGTACCCGCTGGAAGCCGAAGACAACCTCAACGCCCGCCGCGTGCACACCCAGGCCAAGGTGCTGGCCAACACCCTGGTCATCGGCATTCTGGTGACCGGGCTGGCGGCGATGCTGATGACCTTTCCCGAGGCCCGGCAGTTTGGGGCCAGCCTGCTGGCGTCGGCCGGGGTGGTCGGCATCATCGTGGGCATGGCCGCACGGCCGGTGCTGGGCAACCTGGTGGCGGGCCTGCAAATCGCCCTGGGCCAGCCGCTGCGCATCGACGACGTGCTGATCGTGCAGGGCGAATGGGGCCGGGTGGAAGAGATCACCGGCACCTACGTGGTGCTGAAAATCTGGGACCAGCGCCGGCTCATCATTCCGCTGCAGTGGTTCATCGAAAACCCGTTCCAGAACTGGTCGCGCCGCAACCCCGAACTGATCGGCACGGTGTTTCTGTGGGTGGACTACACCACGCCCGTCCCCGCGCTGCGCACCGCGCTGGACCGCATCTGCGCCGCCTCGCCCGCCTGGGACCGCCGCTACTGCAAACTGGACGTGACGGACACCGCCGCCCACGGCATCCAGCTGCGGATGGAAGTGACCGCCGCCAACGCCGACCTGCTGTGGCGCGTGCGCTGCGATGTGCGCGAGGGCATGGTGGATTTCCTGCAGCGCGAGTATCCGCAGAGCCTGCCCCGCATGCGCGCCGAGCTGCAACCATCGCCCCAGATGGCCGAAGCCAAAAACTACTAAATTCATAGCACCTCACGCTGATTTAATAAGCGCTAGAGGCTGAATTGTCCTAAAAATGGGGGATGACGGCGCAGTGCCCCTGGCGGTAAGCTTGGCGTCGAAACCCTTTTGGAAGAACGACCCCGATGACCCGTTTTGTGCGCGCCACGCTGCCCGCCAGCCTGGCCTTAGCCGCCAGCCTGTTGCTGCCACCCGCCTGGGCGGCCACCCCCAGCACCCCCTTTGCCACCGAAGCCCAGGTCCAGGGCACCCCCCTGGTGCTCAACGGCGCGGGCACCCGCTACCGGGCGGTGTTCAAGGTCTACGACATGGCCTTGTACACCCCGCAAAAAGTCACCACCCCCGACGAGCTGCTGGCGCTGCCCGGCCCCAAGCTGCTGCGCTTCACCGCCTTGCGCGACCTGCCCGGCACCGACCTGGGCCTGGCTTTCATCAAGGGCCTGTCGGCCAATGCCCCCAAAGAGCTGGTGCTGAAGCACACCGTGTCGTCCAACCGCCTGGTCGAAATCTTCTCGGGCCGCAGCAAGCTCAACCCTGGCGACAGCTTCGCCATGCAGTTCATTCCCGGCCGGGGCACGCTGTTTTTTATCGGCGACCAGCCCCAGGGCAACCCGGTGGGCGACGCCGAGTTTTTTGGCATGGTGCTGGGCATCTGGGTGGGCGGCAGCCCGGCAGACCACGGGCTGAAGGCGGCTCTGCTGGGGCAGGAGCCGGTGAAAAAGTAGTCCGCCCAGAATCGCTACCCCCGCACCAGCGCCAACCCCAGCGCCGTCAGCGCCGCCACCGCCTGGTCGGTGGTGCCCGGCTCCACCACCAGGCCGGTGGCCTCCGAGCAGGGGGCGATCACGTAGGGCGAGGCGGCGTGCAGCTTCTCGGCCGAGGCCAGCACCCAGGTTTCGGCGGACTGGGCCATCAGTGCGCGCTTCACGTGGGCTTCTTCCATGTCGCCGGTGCTCAGGCCTACCCGGGCGCTGATGCCGGTCACCCCCATGAAGTACAGGTCGGCGCGCACCCGGCCTATCGCCTCCACCGTCGCCGCGCCCACGGCCACCACCGAGTGCTTGAACAAGCGCCCACCCAGCAGTTGCACCTCGATGCGCGGGTGCTCCACCAGGGCCAGGGCGATGGTCGGGCTGTGCGTGACCACGGTGGCCTGCAGCGTGGGCGGCAGGCGCAGCGCCAGCTGCTGGCAGGTAGTGCCGCCGTCGATAAACATCACCTGGCCGGGCTGCACCATGGCCGCAGCGGCGGCGGCAATCGCCTGCTTGCCCGGCATCTGCAGCTGGCTGCGCGCGGCAAAGTTGGCCACCGCAGGCGACGCAGGCAAGGCCCCGCCGTGCACCCGCTGCAGCAGGCCCTGGGCGGCCAGCGCACGCAGGTCGCGCCGGATGGTGTCTTCCGACAGGCCCAGGGTGGCACTCAGGTCGGCCGCCACGATGCGGCCCTCGCGGCGCAGGGTGTCGAGCAGGAGGTGTTTGCGTTGTTGGGTCAGCATGGCCAGGATTTTTGCACGAGTTTCATTGAAGTTGCACGAAATTGCATGAATACGGTAGACTTTGGCCCACACCACCGGAGCCCCCATGCACGCCACTGACAGCATCCGCATCGTTGAAGAAAAGGTTTTGTCGCACGACTGGTATTTGCTGAAAAAAACCACGTTCGAGCTGCGCCGCCGCGACGGCAGCTGGCAGCGCCAGAGCCGCGAAACCTACGACCGGGGTAACGGTGCCACCATCCTGCTGTACAACGCCGCCCAGGGCACGGTGGTGCTGACGCGGCAGTTCCGCTTTCCCACCTATGTGAACGGCAACGCCAGCGGGCAGCTCATCGAAACCTGCGCCGGCCTGCTGGACCAGGACGACCCGGCCACCTGCATCCGCCGCGAGGTGGAGGAGGAAACCGGCTTTCGCATCGACGGCGTGCGCAAGATCTTCGAGGCCTACATGAGCCCGGGCTCGGTGACAGAAAAGGTGTATTTCTTTGTCGGGGCCTACACCGCCGCCGACAAGGTGTCGGATGGGGGCGGCGAGCACCACGAGGGCGAAGACATCGAGGTGCTGGAGCTGCCTTTTGCGGAGGCCCTGGAAATGGTGGCCGATGGGCGCATCTGCGATGGCAAGACGATTCTGCTGCTGCAGTACGCGCAACTGCAAGGGCTGCTGCCCTAAATCACCGTCAACCCGGCCCCGCCGCCCGACTGCACCAGCTGCCCACGACCGGCTTTCTTGGCCTCGTACAGCGCGGCGTCGGCGCGGGCGATCAGGCCGGACAGGGTGGCGTCGCCGTCTTTGAGCACACCCACCCCGGCGCTGTAGTCCAGCGGAAAGCCCAGCTCTTTTTCAGCGGTCTGCTGCAGCATGGCGCGCAGGCGCAAATCAAAACCGATGCTGGCCGACCGGTGGGTGTTGGCCAGTACGATGCAAAACTCCTCCCCACCCAGGCGGCCCACCAGATCGCCGGTGCGGCGGCTTTCGCGCAGCAGGCGGGCAAACAGCTTGAGTGCGGTGTCGCCCACCTCGTGGCCGTAGGTGTCGTTGACACGCTTGAAATGGTCGATGTCCAGCATCATCAGCGTCAGCGGCTGCTGGTAGCGCATGGCGTTGGCGAACATGGCCTCGGCACGCTCCGTCCAGCCGCGCCGGTTCAACAGGCCGGTCAGCCCGTCGGTCATGGCCAGGTTGTGCAAGCGGGCCTTGGCCTCGTCGCGCCAGGCGGCCAGCAGCGCCACTATGGAGCCCACCATGGCCATGTTCACCGCCAGCGCCATGGCCAGGTCCGGCAGGCGCAGCAGGTCGGCACGCCACACGCCCACCAGACCGCGCACCAGCAGCACCAGCGCCAGTACCGACAGACTGGCGCACAGCACCCAGCGCCAGGCCCGGCCCACATGCCGCAGCGGGAACAGGGTGGCCGCCGCCACCAGTACCAGCATGACCGCCAGGCACAGGTGGGACCAGCCCCACTGGAAGGCCGGGCTGGCCGTGCCCAGCACATAGCCCAGCGGCGCGGCCACCAGCAAGACGCGCAGGCCGCGCTCGCTCCAGCGGTAGTCCAGTCCGTAAAACATGTCCGGGCGACGTGGCTTGTGCGGCTTTTTGCGCTGCGTGGGTGGGCGGGTGCGGTGGCCCAGCCAGCTGCCCAGGGCGCGGTGCCACAGCCACAGCGCCAAGCTGAAAAACAGCAGGGCCAGCGGCGCCAATACCACCGTCCAGACGCTGCTGGCGGTGATGGCGGCTACACCGCCCAGCAGCAGGGCCACCAGCGCGATTTGCACACAGCGCGTGGCGGCGCTGGCCCCCCGGCCAATCACCACCAACAAGGCCAGCGACACCACTCCGACGTTGGCGGCGGCAATCACCAGCAGGCTGTGCAGGTCGAGCAACATGGCTTACTGGAACGCCACTTCGGCAAAACTGCGCAGCTTGCGGCTGTGCAACTGGTTCATGCCCTGGGCACGCAGCAGCTCGATGGCGCGGATGCCGATGCGCAGGTGCTGGTCGACCCGCTCGCGGTAGAAATGGTTGGCCATGCCGGGCAGCTTGATCTCGCCGTGCAGCGGTTTGTCGCTGACGCACAGCAGCGTGCCGTAGGGCACCCGGAAGCGAAAGCCATTGGCGGCAATGGTGGCGCTTTCCATGTCCAGCGCTACGGCGCGGCTCTGGCTGAAGCGGCGCTGCGGTTGGTTGTTAGGCAGCAGTTCCCAGTTGCGGTTGTCGGTACTGGCCACGGTGCCGGTGCGCATGATGCTTTTCAGCGCTGCACCCTGCACCTGGGTGACGTCGGCCACGGCCTGCTCCAGCGCCATCTGGATTTCGGCCAGCGCCGGAATCGGCACCCACAGCGGCAGCTCTTCGTCCAGCACATGGTCTTCGCGCACGTAGCCGTGGGCCAGCACGTAGTCGCCCAGCTGCTGGGTGTTGCGCAGGCCTGCGCAGTGGCCCACCATGATCCAGGCATGTGGGCGCAGCACGGCGATGTGGTCGGTGATGTTCTTGGCATTGGCCGGGCCCACGCCGATGTTGACCATGGTGATGCCCGCACTGTCGGCGCGCACCAGGTGGTAGGCCGGCATTTGCGGCAGGCGCGGCGGGGCGGCCCCCAGGGCATCGCGCGCCTCGGCGGGCAGGCCCACGCGGCGGGTGATGACGTTGCCGGGTTCCACAAAGGCGCAGTACTCGCTGGTGGGGTCGGCCATGGCGGCGTGGCCCATGCGGACGAACTCGTCGATGTAGAACTGGTAGTTGGTAAACAGCACGAAGTTCTGGAAATGGTCGGGCCCGGTGCCGGTGTAGTGGCGCAGGCGGTGCAGCGAATAGTCCACCCGGGGCGCGGTAAACAGCGCCAGCGGCTGCGGGTCGCCGGGGCGCGGCTCGTAGGTGCCGTTGGCAATGCCGTCGTCCATGGCGCCCAGGTCGGGCAGGTCGAATACGTCGCGCATCAGCATGCGGCGCTCGGCATCCATGTGGCCTTCGACGTGGTCGTGCTCGGCAAACGAAAAGTGCACGGGAATCGGCAGCGCGCTGGTGCCGATTTCCAGCTCGACCTGGTGGTTTTGCAGCAGCAGGCGGAACTGCTCCAGCAGGTAGCCGTTGAACAGGTCGGGACGGGTCAGCGTGGTTTCGAACCGGCCGGGGCCGGCCACAAAACCATAGCTCAGGTGCGCGCCTTCCAGGTCGGCGGCGCGGGCCACCGTTTCGGTGTGCAGGCGTACAAACGGGTAGCAGGCCCGCACGTGGCCGGGCAGGGTTTCGCCCGCCACAAAGCGCTGCATGGCCAGGCGCAAATGCGCGATCTGCAGGTCGTAAATCAGGTGTACCTGGGCCAGCGCGGCAACCGGGTCGGTGAAACGGGTGGGGGCAATGAAGGCAGGTAGATAAGGCATGGACCTATTGTGCAGTGGGTTCACGCATGGTGACGAATTCTTCGGCTGCCGTGGGGTGGATGCCGATGGTGCTGTCAAACACCGCCTTGGTGGCCCCGGCCTTCATGGCCACGGCAAAGCCTTGCACGATCTCGCCCGCGTCGGCACCCACCATGTGCAGCCCGACCACACGGTCGGTGGCATCGTCCACCACCAGCTTCATCAGCGTGCGCTCGGTACTGCCGCTCAGCGTATGGCGCAGGGCCTTGAATTCGCTGCGGTAGATGCTGACCTGGCCAAACCGCTCGCGCGCCGCCGCTTCCGACAGGCCCACGGTGCCGATGTTGGGGTGGGTAAACACCGCCGTGGGGATGAGCTCGTAATCCATCTGCCGCGCAGCCTTGCCGGGTTTGGGGCCGAGCAAATGGTCGACCAGCACCATCGCCTCGCCCAGCGCCACCGGAGTGAGCTGGATGCGGGCGGTCACGTCGCCCAGCGCGTAGATGCTGGGCACCGAGGTCTGGTAGTGGGCGTTGACCTCAATGGCCCCGTCTTTGCCCTGCGCCACGCCCGCCGCCTCCAGGCCCAGGCCCTGCACATTCGGCACCCGGCCAATTGCGTACAGCACCTGGTCCACCGTGAGGGTCTCACCGCCGACCAGCCGTACTTCCAGCCCGGCAGGCGTGTGCAGGATGCTGGCCACGTCGGATTCCAGCCGCAGATCGACCCCGGCCTTGCGCACTTCCTGGGCCAGAAAATGGCGCACGTCGTCGTCAAAGCCGCGCAGCACCTGCGTGCCCCGGTAGACCTGGGTGACCTGGGACCCCAGGCCGTTGAAGATAGAGGCAAATTCGCAGGCGATATAGCCCCCTCCCACCACCAGCAGGCGCTTTGGGAAGGGGTCCAGGTCGAACATTGCGTCCGACACCACCGCGTGCTCGCCCCCCGGAATGCCGGGCACGGTAGGGGTGCCGCCAGTGGCCAGCAGGATGTTTTCGGCGGTGTACGTTTGCCCGCCCACCTGCACCGTGTGCGCGTCCACCAAGGTGGCCCAGCCGGGGATGAGTTGCACGCCCGCGCCCACCAGCAGCTGGCGGTAGATGCCATTGAGCCGGGTGATCTCGGTGGCGCGGTTGGCCTTGAGCCGCGCCCAGTCAAACGTGGGGTGCGCCACCTGCCAGCCAAAGCCGGCAGCCTCTTCAAAGGCCTCGGCATAGCCCGCCGCAAAGCTGTAGAGCTTTTTGGGAATGCAGCCCACGTTCACGCAGGTGCCGCCCAGGGCCCCCACCTCGGCCAGCGCCACCCGGGCACCGCGCTGGGCCGCCATGCGGGCGGCGCGCACGCCACCACTGCCGCCACCTACCACCAAAAGATCCAACTGGAACGAAGACATAGAAGTTTCCTTTACGGTGAACAGGGCATTCACCCATCTTATGCGCTATTAAATATATAGCTCCTGCCGCACACGGTAACTGCGCCATCCCCCTTTTTGGGGACGCTGCCGCAAAGACCCCACCAGAAACCGCAATAATGGAAGGAATCCAATCCCATCCCGAAAGTCTTCCGTGAAATTTGCCCTGACCACCGCCGCGTTCTGCCTGCTTGCCTCTACCGCATCCTGGGCCCAAACCAATGACGCAGCCACGGCCGCCAAAGAGCCCGGTGCCACCGTCACCCCCAGCGGCTTGGTGTACCGCTCCCTGAAAGACGGCACCGGTGCCAGCCCCAGTGCCACGGACAAGGTCAAGGTGCACTACCGCGGCACCTTCCTCGACGGCAAGGAGTTCGACAGCTCGTACAAACGCAACGAACCGATCGAGTTCCCGCTAAACGGCGTGATCAAGTGCTGGACCGAAGGCGTGCAGAAAATGAAGGTCGGCGGCAAGGCCAAACTCACCTGCCCCCCGGCCATCGCCTATGGCGAACGCGGCGCGGGCGGCGTAATTCCGGCCAATGCGACCCTGCAGTTCGAAGTGGAACTGCTGGGCATCAACGGTAAATAGTTTCTCTACACGCATTTCTGGACTTCCCATGGCACCGAACCGACCCAGCGCTTCCAACTTTGGAGCGTCCAATTTCTCGACTTCCCAAACGGGGGAGCTGTCCAGCTTTGGCAGCCGGAGCCCCAGTGCGGCGCACGACCAGATCGCCTTCATTGGCGGCGGCAACATGGCCAGCGCCATCATTGGCGGGCTGGTCAAAAAAGGCGTGCCCGCCAACCGCATTGTGGTGGTGGAGCCCTGGGCCGACGCGCGCGCCAAGCTGCTGGCCGACTTTGCCATTACCGCCCAGGAAATGCCCGGCCCGGCCCTGGACCAGGCCCGCACCGTGGTGTGGGCCGTGAAGCCGCAGATGTTCAAGGACGCGGCACTGCAATCCCGCTTCCACACCAAGAACGCGCTGCACCTGAGCGTGGCCGCGGGCATCCGCAGCGACAGCATCGCCCACTGGCTGGGCACCGACCGCATCGTGCGCGCCATGCCCAACACCCCGGCACTGATCGGCAAAGGCATGACGGCCCTGTACGCCCGGCCCGCCGTGTCGGAAGCCGACCGCAAGCTGATCGACAAAGTGCTGGCCGCCACCGGCGAAACCCTCTGGGTGGGCGAAGAAGTGCAGCTGGATGCCGTAACGGCCTTGTCCGGCTCCGGCCCGGCCTATGTGTTCTTGTTCATCGAAGCCATGACCCAGGCCGGTGCCGACATGGGCCTGAGCCGCGACCAGGCGCACAAGCTGGCGGTGGGCACGTTTGTGGGCGCATCCGCCCTGGCCCGCCAGTCCAAAGAGCCGCCCGAAATTTTGCGCCAGCGCGTCACCTCCAAAGGCGGCACCACCTTTGCTGCGATCACCTCGATGGAGCAGGACGGCATCAAGAACATCATCATGCGTGCCGTGCACGCCGCCAAGCACCGCGCCCGCGAACTCGGCGACGAATTTGGAGACTGAAGGCAAAAACCCCCGGGCGGCGACGCTGCGGGGGTTCATGATTCGAGGTCTTTAAGCCTTTTGGGCCTCTAGCGCTGATGGAATGGGCGAGAGCAGCTACTTAAAGCATAGCACCCGCCATTTTAAGAACTACGCCGTGGCCAGTTGCCCGTGCGGGTCAATGACAAACTTCTTCGGCACGCCAGCATCGAACTCGGCGTAGCCGGTGGGGGCCTGGTCCAGGGTAATGACCTGCACACCCACGATGTCGGCGATGTGGATGCGGTCCCACAAAATCGCCTGCATCAGCGCCCGGTTGTACTTCATCACCGGGGTCTGGCCGGTGTGGAAGCTGTGCGACTTGGCCCAGCCCAGGCCGAAGCGCAGGCTCAAAGCGCCGCTCTTGGCGGCCTTGTCCACACCACCTGGATCGTCCGTCACGTACAGACCGGGGATGCCGATCTTGCCCGCGGCGCGGGTGATTTCCATCAGCGAATTCAGCACGGTGGCAGGGGCTTCGCCTTGCGAACCGGCGTGTCCATGGCCCCGGGCTTCGAAGCCGACGGCATCGATGGCGCTATCGACCTCGGGCGTGCCCAGGATGGCGGCGATCTGGTCGGCCAGCGTCACGTCTTGCGACAGGTCCACCGTCTCGAAGCCCACCTTGCGCGCATGCGCCAGGCGCACCGGGTTCACGTCGCCCACGATGACCACCGCCGCACCCAGCAGGCGCGCCGAGGCGGCTGCCGCCAGGCCGACCGGGCCGGCACCGGCCACGTACACCGTGCTGCCCGGGCCGACCCCGGCGGTCACTGCGCCGTGGTAGCCGGTGGGCAGGATGTCGGACAGGCAGGTCAGGTCGCGGATTTTTTCCATCGCGCGGTCGCGGTCAGGGAACTTCAGCAGATTGAAATCGGCGTACGGCACCATCACAAACTCGGCCTGGCCGCCGATCCAGCCGCCCATGTCCACATAGCCGTAGGCACCGCCTGCGCGCGAGGGGTTGACGTTCAGGCACACGCCGGTGTGCTGCTCCTTGCAGGTGCGGCAGCGGCCACAGGCCACATTGAAGGGCACGGAGACGATGTCACCCTTTTTGAGGGTCTCTACATCGCGGCCCAGTTCCACAATTTCACCCGTGATTTCATGGCCCAGCACCAGGCCGGACTGGGCGGTGGTGCGGCCGCGCACCATGTGCTGGTCGGAGCCGCAGATGTTGGTGGTCAGCACGCGCAGAATCACGCCGTGCTCTGCCGCCTGGCCCAGCGGGTTGAGGAGTTTGGGGAACGGGATGGATTGCACCTCGACGTGGCCCTGGCCTACGTATACGACACCTCGGTTGCTTGACATGGGTTTTGTCTCCTTGTTTGCCAATGGAATGTGGGGGACTTGCGCAGCTCCTCACGAGGGGCCAGCAAGCCAGCATCTTGGAACAAGATCGACGCGGCACTGGTCAAATTGCGACACCGTTCTGTATTTGCCGACCGGGTGCGGGTAAGCACTTAGGCCACCCAGCTTTACAAGGGCTTTGCCGCGCTGCTATTCCCGCGACCGGTGGCTTATGTAAAGTGGGCACTGGCTTTTTTTCCAGCATCCCTTCTCCACCACCCCATGCCCAAGCACAAAATTCTGCGTTATGCCCTCCTGGCCCTGGCCCTGCTGGTGGTGGCCGTCGCCACCAAGCTGCTGTTTTTCCCCGCCGCCAAAAAGCCCGACTTTGTGACTGCCACCGCCGCCCTGGCCGATCTGGAGCAGGCGGTACTGGCCACCGGCACGGTACAGGCCTTCAAGCAGGTGAGCGTGGGCGCGCAGGCTTCCGGGCAGATCAAGTCACTCAAGGTGGCGCTGGGCGATACCGTCAAAAAAGGCCAGTTGGTGGCAGAAATCGACTCGCTCACCCAGCAAAACAACCTGCGCACCACCGAGGCCGCGCTGGCCAACGTGCAGGCCCAGTTGCTGGTGCAGAAAGCCACGCTCAAACAGGCCGAACTGACCTACCAGCGCGAGAAAACCCTGCTGGCCGCCGATGCCAGCGCCCGCGCCACCTTCGAAGCCGCCGATGCCGCCCTGCAAACCGCCCGGGCCCAGGTCGGCGCGGCGCAGTCGCAGATCACCCAGGCCCAGATTGCCGTCAGCACCGCGCGGCTAAACCTTGGCTACACGCAGATTCTGGCCCCCATCGACGGTGTGGTGGTGGCCCTGGTGGCGCAGGAGGGCCAGACGGTCAACGCCAACCAGAGCACGCCCACCATCATCAAGCTGGCGCGGCTGGACACCATCACCGTGAAGGCGCAGATTTCCGAAGCCGACGTGGTGCGCGTCAAGCCGGGCCAAAAGGTCTACTTCACCATCCTCGGCGCGCCCGACAAGCGCTACACCACCACCCTGCGCACGGTGGAGCCCGCGCCCGACTCCATCCTCACCGAAACCACCGCCGCCACCACCACCACCAGTGCCAGCGCCATCTACTACAACGGCCTGCTCGACGTGCCCAACCCCGAGGGCCTGCTTCGGATTTCGATGACGGCGCAGGTCAACATCGTGCTCAGCGAAGCCAAGCAGGTGCTGAGCATCCCGTCGGCCGCGCTGGGCGAACGCGACCGCGAGGGCCGCAGCACCGTGCGGGTGGTAGACAGCGCGGGCCAGGCCACGCCGCGCCGCGTCAAGGTGGGCCTGAACAACAACGTCAACGCCCAGATTCTGGACGGCCTGGCCGTGGGCGACCGCGTGGTGGTGGGCGAAGCGTCTGCCGCCAGTGCCACGGGCAGCAGCACGGGCAGCACCCGCATGCGCCCGCCCCCGGGGCTGTGAGCATGGACACCACCGCCGCCAGCCCGCTGCTGGAAATCACCGCCCTGCGGCGCGAGTTCCCGGCAGGCGAGGAAACCATTGCCGTCCTGAAAGACGTGAACCTGCAGATCCGTGCGGGCGAGATGATCGCCATCGTCGGGGCCTCCGGCTCGGGCAAGTCCACGCTGATGAACATCCTGGGTTGCCTGGACCGGCCCACCACCGGCTCCTACCGCGTGGCCGGGCGTGAAACCGGCCAGCTGGATGCCGATGCGCTGGCCGAGCTGCGGCGCGAACACTTTGGCTTCATCTTCCAGCGCTACCACCTGCTGGGCGACCTGAGCGCGCTGGGCAATGTGGAAGTGCCCGCCATCTACGCAGGCAAAGACAGCGCCGCCCGCCACGAGCGCGCCGCCGCCCTGCTGGGCCGCCTGGGCATGGCCGACCGCATGCGCCACAAGCCCGGCCAGCTCTCCGGCGGCCAGCAGCAGCGGGTGAGCATTGCGCGCGCGCTGATGAACGGCGGCAGCGTGATCCTGGCGGATGAGCCCACCGGCGCGCTCGACAAGAACAGCGGTGCCGAGGTGATGAAGATCCTGCAGGAACTGCACGCCGAGGGCCACACCATCATTTTGGTGACGCACGACATGCAGGTGGCCGAACACGCCCAGCGCATCATCGAGATCAGCGACGGCGAGATCATTGCCGACCGCCAAACCCAGCCCCCCCGTGCCGCCCCCGCCTTGCCCGCGCCCCCTGCGGGCCACGCAGGCTGGGCGGCGGCCTGGGGCCGCTTCACCGAGGCCTTCCGCATGGCCGTGCTGGCCCTGCGCGCGCACCCGCTGCGCAGCTTTTTGACCATGCTGGGCATCATCATTGGCATTGCCTCGGTGGTGTCGGTGGTGGCGCTGGGCGAGGGCTCGCGGCTGCAGGTGCTGAAGAACATCAGCTCCATCGGCACCAACACCATCGAGGTTTTTTCCGGCACCGGCTTTGGCGACCAGCGCGCGGGCCGGGTGCGCACCCTGGTGCCGGCCGATGCCGACGCGCTGGCCCAGCAGGTGTACGTGGACAGCGTCACGCCCACCGTCTCCAGCTCGGCCACGCTGCGCTTTGGCAATGTGGCGGTGACCGGCAACATCAATGGCGTGGGCGAGCAGTACTTCCGCGTCAAGGGCGTGAAGCTGGCCCAGGGGCGCTTTTTCAATGCCGCCAGCATTGCCAATCTGGCGCAAGAGGTGGTGATCGACGACAACAGCCGCAAACAGCTGTTCCCCACCAACCCCAACCCGGTGGGCCAGGTGGTATTGCTGGGCAGCGTGCCGTTTCGAGTGGTGGGTGTGGCGCAGAAAAGCGAATCCGGCTTTGGCAATGCCGAGGCCTTGAACGTCTACATCCCCTACACCGCCGCCATGCGCCGGGTGCTGGGCCAGGCCTACCTGCGCTCCATCACCGTGCGCGTCAGCGACGATGCCTCGTCCAAGGCCGCCGAGGCCGGGGTCACCCGCCTGCTCAAACAGCGCCACGGCGTGACGGACTTCTATGTGCTCAACACCGACACCATCCGCCAGACGATTGAAAGCACCACCCAGGTGCTGACCCTGCTGATCTCGGCCATCGCGCTGATCTCGCTGGTGGTGGGCGGCATCGGGGTGATGAACATCATGCTGGTGTCGGTCACCGAGCGCACCGGCGAAATCGGCGTGCGCATGGCCGTGGGGGCGCGCCAGAGCGACATCCGCCAGCAGTTCCTGATCGAAGCCGTGCTGGTCTGCCTGGTGGGTGGGCTGCTGGGCATTGCCTTGTCGCTGGCCATCGGCTGGGGCTTCAGCCTGCTGGGCACCAGCTTCCAGATGGTCTATTCCACCAACTCCATGGTGGCGGCCTTTGCCTGCTCCACCCTGATCGGCGTGGTGTTTGGCTTCTTGCCCGCCCGCAACGCCGCCCAGCTCAACCCGGTCGAGGCCCTGGCCCGCGAATGATGTTTATGCTGCACTCCAAAACCACCCTGCTCTACGCGTTATTGCTCTCTGGCTGCGCCAGCCTGCAAACCCCGTACACCGCACCCGTCACCCAGGTGCCCGCGCAGTGGCAATACGCCAGCGCCACCACGGCCATGGGCAGCGACCCGTGGTGGACCCGCTTCAACGACCCGGTGCTCAACCAACTGGTCGAACAGGCCCTGCTGCGCAACAACAACCTGGCCGCCGCCACCATCCGGGTGCGCCAGGCCCAGTTGCAGGCCGGGCTGGCCGAAAACCGGCCCAACTTCAGCGGCAGCCTCAACACCAGCGCCAGCCGCGCCCTGGAGGGCAACGCCAGCACCGCCCGCAGCAGCGGTGCCAGCCTGGGCGCAAGCTACGAGATCGACCTGTGGAACAAGCTGGGCAGCCAGCGCGACGTGGCCTTGTGGGAAGCCCGCGCCACCGAACAAGACCGGGCGGCGACCGCCCTGGCCCTGGTCGGCACCACGGCGCAGCTCTACTGGCAACTGGGCTACCTGCACCAGCGCCGGGCCGCCAACCAAAGCAACATTGCCAACGCCGAAAAAACCCTGCAGCTGGTGCAAGCCCAGGCCAATGCCGGGGCTGTGGGCGGGCTGGAGCTGGCCGAGGCCCGGCAAAGCCTGCTGGCCCTGCAGGCCAGCGACACCACCCTGCAGCAGCAGGCCGTGGCCGCCAGCACCGCGCTGGCACTGCTGTTCGACGCCACCCCCGGCAGCCCCCCGGCCCAGCCGCAGACCCTACCCCAAAGCCCGCTGCCCGAGGTGGCCGCTGGCCTGCCCGCCGAGCTGCTGGCCCGCCGCCCCGACCTGCGCGCCGCCGAGCTGCGCCTGCGCGAGAGCCACGCGACCATCGCCGCCACCCGCGCCAGCTACTACCCGGCCTTGACGCTGACCGGCGCACTCGGCACGTCCAGCACCTCGCTGCTGAACCTGCTGAGCAACCCCGTGGCCAGCCTGGGCCTGGGCCTCAGCCTGCCGTTTTTGAACCAGAAAGAGATGGACCTGAACATCCAGGTGGCCCAGGCGCAAAGCGAGGCGGCGGTGGTCAATTTCCGCCAGACCCTGTACACCGCGCTGGGCGATGTAGACAACGCCTTGTCCGCCCGCCAACAGTACCGCCAGCAAGCCGTGTTGCTGGCGCAGGTGCTGCAGGCCGCCACCGAGGCCGAGCGCCTGTACGAAGTGCGCTACCGCGCCGGTGCCGTGGCCCTGAAACCCTGGCTGGATGCCCAAACCGCCCGCCGCAACGCCGAGATCGCCCTGGCCGAGAACCGCCTGAACCAGTTCAACAACCACGCCACCCTGGTGCTGGCGCTGGGCGGCGATGCGGTGATGCCATAGGGCTTGAGTGCTATTGTTAACGTAGCTGCTCTCGCTTATATTTATTGGGTTAAAGCCGATTTTTTCTTGTAAATTAGAGGGCGACCCCTGATTTTCAAGAAAGACAGCCATGCCCCCTGTGACCCTCTCCCCACCGCCCCTGCTGCCCTTGCGCATAGGCTGCGCCGCCGGGTTCTCCGGCGACCGGGTCGATGCGGCGCAGGCGGTGGTGGACAGCCTGGTCGCCCAGGGTGGCCCGGCGGTCCTGATATTTGAAACCCTGGCCGAGCGCACCCTGGCCCTGGCCCAGTTGCGCCGCAGGAACGACCCGCAGGCCGGGTACGAGCCCCTGCTGGACGCGCTGCTGCGCCCGGTGCTGGCGCGTTGCCTGGCGCACGGCATCCGCATCATCAGCAACTTTGGCGCGGCCCACCCGCGGGCGGCGGCGCAGCACATCCAGCGCATGGCACACGAGCTGGGCCTGGCCGTACCGCGCATTGCGGTGGTGTGGGGCGATGACGTGTCGGGGCCTGCCTACCAGTCCGCTTTGCGGGACGAGTTGGGGCCGATGTTTGACACCCTCCCGGTGGTCAGCGCCAATGCCTATATTGGGGCGGAGCCAATTGCCGACGCGCTGCTGGCGGGCGCGCAGATCGTGGTGTGTGGCCGCGTGGCCGACCCCTCGCTCACCGTGGGCCCGGCGCTGGCGCATTTTGGCTGGGCGCGCGACGACTGGCCCCGCTTAGGCGCGGCCACCATGGCCGGGCATTTGCTGGAGTGCGGCGCGCAGGTCTGCGGCGGCTACTTTGCCGACCCCGGCTTCAAAGACGTGCCCGGCCTGGCCACCGTGGGCTATCCCATCGCCACGCTGCAGGCCGATGGCAGCTGCAGCATCACCAAGGCCGATGCAACGGGCGGCCTGGTCAGCCTGGCCACGGTGAAAGAACAACTGCTGTACGAGGTGCACGACCCTGCCGCCTACCTCACCCCCGACGTGGTGGCCGACATTACGGCCGCCCGCGTGGCCCAGACCGGCCCCGACGTGGTGGCCCTGCAAGGTGTGCAAGGCCACGCCCGGCCCGCGTCGCTGAAGGTCAACGTCTGCTACGAGGGAGGCTGGCTGGCCGAAGGCGAAATCTCCTACGCCGGGCCGCGGGCCGAGGGCCGCGCCCGGCTGGCCGCCGAGGTGCTGCGCCAGCGCCTGCCGCAACTGGCGCTGCGGGTGGACCTGATCGGCGTGCTGAGTGTGCTGGCCGACGACAGCGGCGGCTTGCTGGCCAATACGCCGCCGGGCGAAGCGAGAGATGTGCGCCTGCGGGTGGCCGCCAGCCATGCCGACAAGGCCCAGGCCGAGTGCCTGTGCCGCGAAGTCACCGCCCTGTACACCTGCGGCCCGGCGGGCGGCGGCGGGGTGCGCACCACGCTCACTGCGCGGCTGAACACGGTGTCGTGCCTGCTACCCCGCACCCTGGTGCCCACCGGATTTACCCTGCTGGAGGCCGCATGACAGATACCTTCCCCCTCTACCGCGCCGCCCACAGCCGCACCGGCGACAAAGGCAACCGCTCCAATCTCAGCGTCATCGCCTACCGCCCCGAACTGTTCGCCCTGCTGGAGCAGCAGGTCACCGCCCAGGCGGTGGCGGCCCACTTTGCCCACAAACAGCCCAAAACCGTGGAACGCTACGTGTTACCGGCGCTGCAAGCCATGAATTTTGTACTGGATGAGGTGCTGGACGGCGGCGTGAACGGTGCGCTGAACCTGGACAGCCACGGCAAGGCCCTGTCGTACTGGCTGCTGGATTTGCCCCTGACAATCCCCCCCGCACTCCAAGTTTTTCTGCAACCCGAACACTAAACGAGACACCTTATGCGCCGCAATCTTTTGACCCTCGCTGCCGCCATGGCCGCTGCCGCCCTGTTCAGCACCGCCAGCCAGGCCCAGAGCTTCCCCGACAAGACCGTCACCTTCATCGTGCCGTTTGCTGCCGGTAGCGCCACCGACCTGCTGGCCCGCGCCCTGGCCCAGGCGGTCACGCTGGATGCCAAGGTCAGCGTGGTGGTGGACAACAAGCCCGGCGGCAACGCCTTCATCGGCGCACAGGCGGCGGCCAGGGCCAAGCCCGACGGCTACACCGTGCTGATCGCCACCAACACCACCCACGCCGCCAACGAGCACCTGTTCAAAAAGCTGCCCTACGACCCGGTGAAAGACTTTGAACCCCTGACGCTGCTGGGCCGGGGCGGCCAGATCATGCTGGTCAACCCCAGCCTGGGCGTGAACACCGTGGCCGAGTTCGTCAAGCTGGCCAAGTCCAAGCCCGGCAAACTCAGCTTCGGCTCGGGCAGCTCGTCCAGCCGCATCGCGGGCGAGCTGTTCAAGCAAATGGCCGGGGCCTATATCGTGGCCATTCCCTACCGCAGCAACCCGCCCGCCGTGACCGACCTGATCGGCGGCCAGATCGACGTGATGATCACCGACATGGCCACCGGTCTGCCCCAGGTCAAGGGCGGCAAGCTCAAGGCGCTGGGCGTGTCCACCCTGCAGCGTAGCCCGCTGGCCCCCGATGTGCCCACCATCAGCGAGGCTGGCGTCAAAGGCTACGAAATGACCTACTGGTTTGCCGCCTACGCCCCCGCCGGTACGCCCGCGCCGGTGGTGGCCCGGCTGAACGAGCTGCTGGTCAAGGCCGCCAAGAGCAGCACCGCCGCCAGCTTCTACCAGAGCACCGGCACCGAAATCACCACCACCACGCCCGAAGGCCTGCGCAAGGTACAGGCCGACGAGTCGGTAAAGTGGGGCAAGATCATCCAGGCGGCAGGCATTGCGCCGGAGTAAGTGGCAATTGCTACGGTTTTAGTAGCTGCTTGCGCTGATGGTATGGGCGGTAGCGGCCTAAAAAGCTTGTAAAAATCAAGCCCCCGCCTGCCGCGTGCTGTGGCCTACAGGCCAAACGGCCAGATGTCCTGGACGGTTTGCGACAGGATGTACTGGCGCTCGGCGGCGGGCAGAAAGCCCAGGTGGTCGCGGTACACGGCGACCATCTTGTCGTAGGGCAGTTCGCTGAGCGAGATCGGCCAGTCGGTACCCCACATCAGGCGCTTGGCACCAAAGCGGTCGTACACGCGCTTCACCTGGTCGAACGCATCGGCATAGGGATAGGCCTGTTTGGACAGGCGCGGCACGTGCGATATCTTCACGTACACCCGGGGGAAGCGCGCCAGGGCCAGCAAGGGCTCCAGCAGCTGCGGCTGGTCGGGTGGCACGTCGGCCATGTGGTCGATCACCACGGTCAGATCCGGGTTCTTCTCGATCAGCGGCACCAGGTCGGCCATGCGCGCACCCGAGGCCAGCACCGTCATCGGCACCTTGAGCTCGGCGCAGCGCCGCCACAGCGGTGCCATCAGCGGGCCGCGGATCCAGTCGCCATCGGCCTGGTCGGACGGGCTCAGGCGCACGCCGCGAAAGCCCTGCTCCAGCGTCAGCCGACTCAGGTGGTCGGGCGCGGCCGGGTCTTCGGGGTTGACGCGGGCAATACCGTGGAACTGGCCCGGGTAGCGCTTGAGCACATCGGCCAGGTAGCTGTTGTCCCAACGGTAGTGGATGACCTGCACGATGACGGTGCGCGCCACGCCGTTGGCCTGCATCAGGTCCAGCAGCATCTCGGCGCTGGCATCGAACTCCGGCGGCTTGCGGCCCTGGGCGAACGGGAAGGCCGGGTCGCGCTTCCACACATGGACATGCGAGTCGATCAGCAGGGGCGCGGCTTGCGCCGCCAGGGAGGGGGACAGATGCGCCAAGGGCGCGGCCAGGGATGCGGCAAGAACGCGGCGGCGGTTCAACATCAAAATCTCCCGGCTAAACCGCCGCGACGGTGGCCTCGGCCATGTCACGGCTGTACGAGCGGCTCGAATCCACCAGCATGCGGGTGTAGGGGTGCTGGGCAGCGTTGTTGCACAGGGCGTCGGTACCCAGGCTCTCCACAATGCTGCCGTGCTGCATTACCGCCACCTGGTCGCACAGGTGGGCCACCACGCCCAGGTCGTGGGTCACCATCAAGTAGGTGAGGCCGTCGCGCTCGCGCAGGTCGGCCAGCAGGTTCAAGATTTCGGCCTGCACCGACACGTCGAGGGCCGAGGTGGGTTCGTCCAGCAGCAGCACGCGGGGCTCCAGGATCAGGGCGCGGGCAATCGCCACGCGCTGGCGCTGGCCGCCCGAGAGCTGGTGCGGGTAGCGGAAGCGGAAGCTGCTGTTCAGGCCCACCTTGGTGAGGATGCTTTCGATGCGGTCGCGCTCCTGGTCCATGCCATGGATGCGCAGCGGCTCGGCCAGCACGGTGTGGATGGTGTGGCGCGGGTGCAGCGAACCGTAGGGGTCCTGGAACACCATTTGCACGCCGCGGCATTGGGCCAGTTTTTGGACGCGGTCCAGCTTGTGGCCCAGGGCGCGGCCTGCAATCTGCAAGTTGCCTTCCCAGTGGGTGTACTGCCCGGCCAGGCAGCGCAGCACCGTGGTTTTGCCCGAGCCCGATTCGCCCACCAGCCCAAAGGACTGGCCCTCGCGCACCTGCAGGTTGACGTTGTTGAGCACGTTGACGGACCCGAAGGCCAGGTGCAGGGCGTTGACATCGATCATGGTCATGGTGAAGTCCTTATGCGCCTTTTAGGCACTTTTTAGGCAGTGAGCCAGGTGGGGTCGCGTTGCAGCACGGGCAGGCGCGCACGGCGCTGGTCCAGGCTGGGCAGGGCGCTGAGCAGGCCCCGGGTGTAGGGGTGCTGGGCGTTGTCCAGGTCGGCGGCGGCAATGCTTTCCACCACCCGCCCGGCGTACATCACCAGCACGCGGTCGCAAAAATGCCGCACCAGGTTCAGGTCGTGGCTGATGAACACCAGGCCCAGGCCGCGCTGGCCCACCAGGTCGTCCAGTACGGCCAGCACCTGCAGGCGCACCGACACGTCCAGGGCCGAGGTGGGTTCATCGGCAATCAGGATCTCGGGCTCGGTGATGAGCATCATGGCAATCATGATGCGCTGGCCCATGCCGCCCGAGACCTCGTGCGGGTACAGGTTGAACACCCGCTGCGGCTCGCGGATGCGCACCGACTCCAGCATGGCCAGGGCGCGCTCAACGGCCTCGGCCCGCGGCACCTTGTTGTGCGCCAGGTAGGCCTCGGCGATCTGCTGGCCCACGCGCACCACCGGGTTCAGCGAGTACTTGGGGTCTTGCATGATCATCGACATGCGCTTGCCCCGGATGTCCTGCATGGTCTTGGGGCTGGCGTCCAGCAGGTCGATGCCGTCGAAGGCCAGCTTGCGCGCTTCGATCTTGGCACTGCGCGGGTGCAGCTTGAGCAGGGCCCGGCCCACGGTGGATTTGCCGGAGCCGGATTCGCCCACGATGGCCAGCTTTTCCCGCGACAGGTTGAACGACACGCCGCGCACGGCGTGCATGGGGCCGTCGGGGGTGGCGAAGCGGATGTGCAGGTCTTCGACTTGCAACTTGGGGGTAGAAGAAGCGTTTTGCATGGCAGGTTTACTCATTGCGGGGGTCGAGCACATCCCGCAGGCCATCGCCCAGCAGGTTGAAGGCCAGGCTGACCAGCATGATGGCGGCACCGGGCGTGGCCACCAGCCACCAGCACTCCATCATGTAGCGGCGGCCACTGGAGATCATCGCGCCCCACTCGGGCAGCGGCGGCTGGGCACCCAGGCCCAGAAAGCCCAGGCCCGCAGCGGTCAGGATCACGCTGGCCATGTTCATGGTCAGGCGCACCACCACCGACGACATCAGCATCGGCGCGATGTAGCGCAGCAGAATGCGGCCGCTGGAGGCGCCCTGCAGCTGGGCTGCCACCACAAAGTCGGCGTTGCGCAGCGACAGGGTTTCGGCCCGTGCCAGCCGCGCAATCGGCGGCCAGGCGGTCAGCGCAATCGCAATCACCGCATGGTCCAGCCCCGGGCCGAGGGCGGCCACGAAGGCCAGTGCCAACACCAGGCTGGGGAACGAGATGAAGATGTCGGTGACGCGCATGAACAGGTTGTCCACCCAGCCACCAAAGTAGCCGGAGATGGCCCCCACGGCCAGCCCCACCGGCCCCACGATCACCGTCACCAGCGCAATGATGTAGAGCGAGATGCGCGAGCCATGCACCAGGCGGCTGAACACGTCGCGGCCGTATTCGTCGGTGCCGAACCAGTGGGCATTGCTGGGAGCCTGCAGCGCCTGCGCCAGGTCTTGCTCCAGCGGGTTGTGGGTGGCGATCAGCGGGGCGAACAGGGCCACCACCAGCAGCACGGCCACCACCACCAGGCCGGCCACGGTCATGGGGTTGTGCAGCAGCCTTTGCAGGATGCGGCGGGCGCTTTGCCGCAGTGCCTGTCCCGCCGTCTGGGGCGTGCTGGATGCGGTCTTGTCGGATAAGGTCAGGGCGGCCATTAGCGGGTCCTCGGGTCAAACACGTGGTACAGGGCATCGGACAGCAGGTTCAGCGTGACGAAGATCACCCCCACCACCAGCACGCAGCCCATCACGGCGTTCATGTCACCCAGCAGCAGGCTGCTGGTCAGGTACTGGCCAAAGCCGGGCCAGGCAAAGACGGTTTCGATCAGCACGGCACCTTCGAGCAGGCCGCCATAGGCCAGGGCCACGATGGTCAACAGCTGCACCAGGATGTTGCGGAACGCATGGCCCCAGACCACACCGCGCTCCGACAGGCCCTTGACCCGCGCCGTGGTGATGTACTCCTGCGACAGCTGCGCAAGCATGAAGCTGCGCGTCATGCGGCTGATGTAGGCCATGGAGTGCAGGCCCAGAATGCAAGCGGGCAGCAGCAGGAACTTGATGGCGTTGCGAAACACCTCCCACTCGCCCGCCAGGGCCGAGTCCACCAGCAGCAGGCCGGTGCGCGGGGCCACCATGCCGTCATAGGCCAGGTCGATGCGCCCCGCTCCCCCCGCCCAGCCCAACCAGGCGTAAAACACCAGCAGGCCCATCATGCCGAACCAGAATACCGGGGTGGAGTAACCAAACAGGCTGATGACGCGCACTACGTGGTCCGCCAGGCGGCCGCGCCGGGTGGCGGCGTATACGCCCAGCGGCACGCCCAGGCCGGTGCCGAGGATGATGGCCATGGTGGCCAGCTCCACGGTCGCGGGCAGCACGCGGGCCAGGTCGTCGGTGACCTTGTGGCCGGTGAGCAGGGCATTGCCCAGGTCGCCGTGCAGCAGATCGCGCAGGTAGTAGGCAAACTGCACCGGCAGGGGCCGGTCCAGGCCCAGCTGCTGGTAGACCTGGTCGTAGGTGGAGCGGTCCGCGTCGGGGCCGACGATGGACAGCACCGGGTCCAGCGGCATGACGCGGCCAATCACAAAGGTCAGCAGCAGCAGACCCAGCAGCGTGAGCACCACGCTCAGCAGGCGGTGGCCCAGAGCGCGCAAGGTGGATGTAGTCACAGAAGTTTCTCCATGGGGTGGACAGCGGACGCTTTAGCGCTGCTTGCTCACATCGCGCAGCCGGGTGGTGGCCGACGGGTGGCCAAAGTAGTTGCGCACGTCCTTGCGCAGCACCACGGTGTCCACCATTTGCGAGAACGGCTGGATCGCGCCCACCTGGGTCTCGTACAGCTTCTGGGCCTCCTGGTACTGGGCGGTCTGCTTGGCTTCGTCGCGCTCGACCTCGGCCTTCTCGATCAGCTGGTTCAGCTCGGGGCTGAAGAACGAGGTGCGCCAGCCCTGGAAGTTGGTGAGCTTGGCCGCGTCGCTGTTGTCCGGGTTGTAGACCAGTGCGCGCAGGCTGGAATGCGGATGGGGTTCCACCCCGCCGCCGCCCCGGCCCACCAGGATCTCGAAGTTGCGTTCGCGCATGGCACCGTAGACTTGGTTGCCGGTGCCCGACAGCACGCTGGCTTCGATACCGGCCTTGGCCAGGGTGGCCTGCAGGCTGGTGGCGATGTTGATGAACGGCGGGTCGGCCAGTACGCGGATGGTGGTTTTGAAGCCGTTGGGAAACCCGGCCTCGGCCAGCAGCTTCTTGGCCGCCGCCACATCCAGCTTGTAGCCGGGGCTGGGCAGGCTGGCGGGCAGGCCCATCTGCACCGGGCGCTGCTGCGGCAGGCCGTAGTTGGGCATCACCGTGGTGTTGATACCGTCGTAGTCGATCAGGTTGCGGATCGCCAGGCGCACGCGCTTGTCGGCAAACTTGGGGTCTTTCATGCTGACGGCCACGTAGTACAGCGTGCCGCGGCGCACCGGGCTGACCACCGCCTCGGGGTTCTTCTTCATGGACTCGATGTCGGGCACCGACATGCCGGAGGCCACGTCCAGGTCGCCACGCTCCAGCATCAGGCGCAGCGACTGCGACTCGGTCATGTGCCGCATGATGACGCGCTTGAGCTTGGCCGGGCCGCGCCAGTAGCCGTCAAAGCGGTTCATCAGCAGGGCATCCTTGGCGCGCCACTCCACCAGCGAAAACGGGCCCGACCCGGCGGCGTGGGTGATCAGCCAGGCCGCCCCCATGTCGCCATTCTTCTCGTTTTCCATAACCTTCTTGCGGTCCAGCACCACGGAACTGACCGAGGTGGCCAGGGTATAGAGCACCATCTTCGGGTCGGTGGGTTCGGGCAGGTCGATCACCAGGGTGGTGGCATCGGTGGCGCGCACGGCCTTGTCCACATTCTGGGCGGTGAAACCATAGCTCTTCCAGGGCGAGGCCATGGCCAGGTTCAGCTTGAGCACGCGCTGCAGCGACCAGGCCGCGTCTTCCGCCGTCAGGTCATTGCCCGACTGGAACTTCACGCCCTTGCGCACCACCAGGGTGATGCTGCGGCCATCGGCAGACACTTTCCAGCTCTCGGCCAGGCCGGGCTGCATCTTGCTGATGGCCTGCGGGTCCAGTTCGATCAGGTAGTCGTACAGGTTGGCGGCCAGCTCGACCACGTCGTTGCCGGTGGCCGCAGCCGGGTCCAGCGACAGCAGGTTGTTCATGCTGAAGCCGACGATCAGCTGGTCGTCCGGGGTCTTGGCTTGCGCCACCGCCCCCAGGGTGCCGAGTGCCAGGGCGACAGCGACGGAAATGGCGCATTGGCGCAGCAACTGTGTGTGGTTCATAGGTGTCTCCTCGAGGTGGATAGGGTGGCGCAACCGTTGGGTGGGGCGTTTAGTAGGCGTTGCGCGTGTGGGCTTCGATGTAGGCGAAGTTGATGTCTTCGCCCAGGCCGGGCAGCTGTGACAGGTGCACATAGCCGTCGGCATCCATCGGGTCGGCCAGGGTGTTCAGGTAGGCGGGCACTTCGTCGTACTCCAGGAAGGGGTGCAACAGGCCGCGCTCGTACCAGCGGGTGTTCTTGATGGCCGCGCACACCGCCAGGTTGGCCGCGCCGTTGCCGTGCACTTCGCACTGCATGCCGAAGGATTCGGCCAGGTGCGCCACCTTGAGCGTGGGGGTGATGCCGCCCACGCCGGGCACACCGGCACGCAGGATGTCGCAGGCACCGGCCTTGACCCAGTCGGCCCGGCTGTGGTGCTTGCCCGACAGGCTTTCGGGCCCGACGATGGGAATGTCGAGCTGGTCGGCCAGCCAGGCGTACGAGGCCATGCTTTGCTCGTTCATCATTTCTTCGAACCAGGTGAAGTTGAGCTTCTCCAGGGCGCGGCCAATGGTCAGCGCGTCGATGCGGCTGTAGTTGTGGTAGCCGTCCAGCATCAACGGAATGTTGGGGCCGACAGCTTCGCGCACGGCGGCGCAGGCCTGGATGTCCATGGGCACGCTGGGGGCAAAGGAGACCGGCGGCATCCAGGTGTGCAGCTTGATAGCCTTGTAGCCGCGCGCCACCAGCTTGAGGGCGAAGTCCCCGTACTCTTGCGGGGTGGACAGGCCGCCCTGGAGCTCGTCGCCGCACATGGTGCTGCCGTAGGCGGGCACCTTGTCGCGGTAGCCACCGATCAGGCGGTACACCGGCTGGCCCAGCACCCGGCCGGCCAGATCCCACAGCGCCTGGTCTACGGCGGCCAGGGCGCGGTCCGTCAGTTGCCCGGCGCTGCCGCGCTGCCAGTGTTCCAGGCCGTGCCAAAGCTGCTCGCGCTGGAACGGGTGCTGGCCGACCAGCACCTTGCGCACAAAGGCTTCCAGCACATGGGGGCGGATCACCTCGGGCGGCGCAAAAGCGTAGCCGCTGTGCCCCTCGTCGGTGGTGATGGTCAACAGGGCCATCTTGCCCAGGCCCTCGGGTCCGGGGTGGGAATGGCCCGCCGTGTCCACCGACCGGCGGGTCGGGAAGGTGAATTCGGTGCCGTGTACGCTGGTAATTTTCATAAGATTCCTTCTATGTCATCGGTCGTCAGACTGGAATGGATTTTAGGCAGCACGTCAGACGTGTTGAATCAGTAGAAACCCTTAAATACCGGGTTTTCTCCGGATGGACCCGCGCTGGCATCAGTCGTCTGGCGAGACACGCGGGCCGCGTTATAGTCAAGGGTCCATCCATAGCCCCCGCCACACCATGTTCCCTACGATGCCTGACCATCCCGCGCGGACCAAAAGCCAGCCGCAGCGGGTGGTGGACGGGGTTTCCGAACGCATCCACAGCGGGGCCCTCAAGCCCGGCGACCGGGTGCCGTCCGAGCCGGGACTGATGCAGGAATTCAATGTCAGCCGCACAGTGGTGCGTGAAGCCATGTCGCGCCTGCAGGCCAGCGGCCTGGTCGAAACCCGGCAAGGCGTGGGCACGTTTGTACTGGCATCGGCCGCCCCCGAGCCCTTGCTGGCGATCGGCGCGCGCGACCTTCAGGTGCGCCAGAAGCTGGCCATGCTGGAGCTGCGCATCAGCCTCGAGTCCGAGGCCGCCAGTCTGGCCGCTGTGCGCCGCCGCGAAGAGCATCTGGTGGCGATGCGCGCCGCGCTGGACGCTTTCGACGCGCAGCGCCGCACCGGTGGCAGCACCACCGAACCCGACTTCCAGTTCCATGTACAGATTGCCGCAGCCACCGGTAACGAATACTTCGAAGAGGTGCTGACCAGCCTGGGCAACGCGACGATTCCACGGGCTGCGCCCGATGCCGCCGCTTCCCGGGACAGCAAGCCCGCGGCGCGTTTTGGCGAAGCCCAGCCCATGCTGGAGAGCGGCAAGGCCATTACCCAGCGTGAGCACGAAGCCATTTACGAGGCCATCCGCCGGGGCGATGCCGCCGCCGCGCGGGCGGCGATGTTCATGCACCTGAGCAACAGCCGCGAGCGCATGCGCGCCAACACGGAAAGCGGCGCCAGCCACTAGCCACGCGCCAGCCAGTCGGCGCAAACCGCTACGGGCATGGCCCCGTATAGCGCACAAAAACCACAAATTAAGGGTTTTTACTGATTCCGTGGGGACGGGCTCTTTCTTATTATTCGCCAAGTCGTCAGACGACTGACGTATGACTAGAAAATCCCCCCACCCCCACAGGAGTCCTGTTCCCATGCAAACCAAACTCATCACCGCGCTGGCCTTCGGCGCATTTGCAAGCGCCGCTTCGGCCCAATCCAGCGTGACCTTGTCCGGCATCGCCGATGCCTGGGTCGGCCAGACCCGGCACAAGGTGGGTGTCAACCCACCGGGTACGGGCTACGTGGTGGACAGCGGCGGCGCCCAAGCCAGCCGCTGGAGCCTGCGTGGCACCGAGGACCTGGGCGGCGGGCTGAAAGCCAGCTTTGTGCTGGAGCAAGGCTTCGCGCTGGACAACGGCACCGTCTCTACCGTCTCGGCCTCCAACGTGGGCTTCAACCGCGGGGCCTACCTCGGCGTGTCGGGCGACTTTGGCGACCTGCGCCTGGGCCGCATGCTGGGGGCCTTCGATGCCTTGCGTGGCTCGACCAACCACCTGTACGACTCGTCCGGCTTTGCCTCGACCGGCCAGGTCTGGGGCGCGGGCGCCACTGCCGCCAACGGCCTGCCCGCCGTCACCGGTACCGACTACCTGGCCCGGGGCAACAACACGGTGATGTACATCACGCCGTCGGTGGGTATTTTCAGCGGCTCGGTGAGCTTCAGCGCCAACGAAGGGGCCTCCACCGCCACCGAATCACCCCGCACGATCAGCGCCCATGGCAAGGTCACGCAAGGCCCGTTGCGCGTCGGCTACTCATACCAGGCCGAGAGCTACACCACGGGCAAGAACAAGTTCCACCTGGTCGCAGGCAACTACAACTTCGGGCCGGTGAATATGGTGGGGGCCTTCCAGCGCCAAATCGACGAGCGCATCGCCGGGCACCAGAGCTCCAAGGAATGGGAACTGGGTCTGGACGCGCCCTTCGGCCAGGCCACGGTGGCCATTGGTTACGCCAGTGCCAAGACCGAAAACAGCCTAGGCCGCAAAGTGGTGGACGCCCACGGCCTGAGCCTGATGGCCACCTACGACCTGTCCAAACGCACCCGCCTCTACACCGCGTTCCGCCAGCTCAAAACCGAACGCGCGGACGGCAGTGTCTCGCTGGACGCCTCGCGCCTGGGTTTTGGCGTAACGCACAAGTTCTGAGGCGGCGGGGCGGCGGCCCTATTTCGGCCAGAGCACCCAGAGCTTTAAGGGCTGCTTGAGCCGACCGGCCAGGTCGCCCGCCTCGGGGCCCCAACCGGCGAAATAGTCGGCCCGTACGGCCCCAGTGATGGCACTGCCCGTATCCTGGGCGAAGACCAGCTTTTGCAGGGGTGCCCAGGGGCCGGGCGAGGCCAGCCACACCGGTGTGCCGTAGGGAATGCTGGCGGGGTCCACGGCAATCGAGCGGCCCGGGGTCAGGGCCACGCCCTGTGCGCCCCGGGGACCGAAGGCCATATCCAGCTCCGACAGCACTTCTTCGCGGAAAAACACGGTGCGCGGGTTGCTCCACAGCAACTCATTCACCCGCTGGGGGTTTTGCACAATCCAGGCCTTGATGCCAGGCCAGGTGGCATCGCGGATCAGGCCCTGGTCCAGCAGCCAGCGGCCCACGCTTTTGTAGGGCTGGTCGTTGGTACCCGCATAGGCCAGCCGCACCAGGCGCTGGCTGCCGTCGGCCTCGGTGATGCGCAGGCGCCCCGAGCCCTGGATTTGCAGCACCAGCGCATCCACCGGGTCGGACAGCCAGGCAATCGCGCGCCCGGCCAATTGGGCCTTGGCCTCGGGCAAGGTCTCCATTTCCTGCCGGGTGTACCAGGGCTTGCGCTGGCCCAGGGTGGCCGGCGGGCGGTACAGGGGTACGGCGGAAGCGCTGGTGGGGTTGCGGGTGCCGTCCAGCAGCGGCTCGTAGTAGCTGGTGAGCAGGCCCTCGGAGCTGCCAAGCAGCGGCTCCACCTTGTAGGGCTGCAGGCGGGCGACCATCCAGGCGCGCTGCTCGTCGCCGCTGCCGATGCTCAGGCGACGCACCTCCTTGCACAGCGGCGCCTGGACCGGGCCGGGGCGCTCGCAGCTTTTGGTCCAGGCGTTCCAGGCCTCGTGCAGCGGGTCCTGGCCAAAACCGGGCAGTTCGGCCCAGCGCACCGCCGTCCAGCGGCTTTTGCCCTGGGTGATGGGGGGCGGCAAGGGACCGGTGTCGCCCGGGACGGCGTACGGCGGGGCCTCAGGGAGGCCGGGCACGGTCGGCACCGCCGCCGGGGTAGATGGCGGGGCTTCGGGCATGCGGGTGGCGCAGGCGGCCAGGGTTCCTACAATCGCGGCCAGAGCGGCTTGGCGCGCGCCGCGCGCCGAGAAAAAATCTACAAGGAGTCGGGGCATGGTGTTGTTGTTACTGGAAGCGCTGGGAGCGGGGGTGTTGCTGGTGCTGATTGTCTGGTGGACCATGTTCTCGGGCCGTAAAAACGGCGAAATCGTCCAAAAATCGGAAGAAAAAGAGCCGCCAGCGCCCATTGAATAAGCGTGAGAAGCTACATTTTTTGTAGCAAATTGGCCAATTCCACGGCCGACTTCACTTCCATCTTGTCAAACACCCGGCCCCGGTGGACTTCCACCGTGCGCACGCTGATCTCGAGCTGGTCGGCAATCAGTTTGTTGGGCAGGCCCAGCACCACCAGCCGCATCACGTCGCGTTCGCGCTCGGTGAGTTCGGTCAGGCGGGTTTGCAGGCGCTGGCGGCCTTCGCGGGCGCGCAGGTTCAGGGCCGACTGGGCCAGGGCCTGCTCGATGCGGTCCACCAGCGCATTGTCGGAAAACGGCTTTTCGCAGAAGTCAAAAGCCCCGCGCTTGACGGCGTCCACGGCGGTCGGCACATCGGCGTGGCCGGTCAAAAAGATCACCGGCATGGGCTGGTGCAGCCCGCGGGCAATCAGCTTGTCGAACAGCGCCAGTCCGCTGATGCCGGGCATGCGCACATCCAGCAGCAGGCAGCAGGCCTGGCGCGGCACAAAGCCGGTGGCCAGCATGGTCTCGAAGGCTTCGGCGCTGGGAAACCCCTCGCTGAACAGGCCACGCGAGCGCAGCAGCCACGACAGCGCATCGCGCACGCTGGCATCGTCATCCACGATGAAAACGGTGGCATCTTGTACGGGTTGCATCAGTGCCTCACAATTATTCGGAGATCGGCAGGGTAAACCGAAACACGGTGCCTTGCGGCCAATTCGCCGCGAAACCGAGCGAGCCCCCATGCTGCTCCACCACCGTGCGGCACAGACTCAGACCCAGGCCCATGCCTTCGTCCTTGGTGGTGAAAAACGGGGTGAACAGGCGCTCGGCCACCTCGGGCGGGATGCCGGGGCCCCGGTCCGACACCGCAAACTCGACCCAGCCAGCCAGCGGCGGCGGCAGCTGCGCCACCCCCAACACCAGCACCCGCTTGGCCACGGCGGGGTGCTCCATGGCCTGCATGGCGTTACGCGTCAGGTTGAGCAGCACCTGCTCGACCATGGAGCGGTCGCACAAAACGTTCGGCAGTACATCGTCCACGGCCAACTGCACTTGCACGCCCAGCTTGCGGGCCTGCAACTGCACCAGCGGCAAAATGGCATCCAGCAGCACCTGCGGCGCGACCGGCTCGCGCACCTTGGCCCGGCGGCGCACAAAGTCGTGCACGCTGCGGATCAGCTTGCCCGCGCGCTCCACCTGCTCGGCGATGCGGCGCATGGCGGTGGCCAGGTCCGCGGTGTCCACCAGAGTGCCGCCAGCCTGCAAGCGGTTCAGCGAACCGGTGGCGTAGCTGGAGATGGCGGCCAGCGGCTGGTTCAGTTCGTGGCTCAGCAGCGAGGCCATTTCGCCTACCGTGGCCAGCCGGGCGGTGGCCTGGAGACGGTCCTGGCTGGTGCGCGACAGCTCTTCGGCGCGGCGCTGTTCGGTCACGTCCACCACCGCACTCATCCAGCCGGTGTGCGCGCCCTGGGCATTGATCAGCGGGGCCTCCATGACCAGCACCGGAAAGACGCTGCCGTCCTTGCGCATGAACACCGAACTAAAGCCTTCGCGGGGTGGCGCGCTGCCTGCCATGCGGATCTCTTGGCGCTGCTGGTATTCGCTGGCCAGATCGGGAGGCCAAAACGGCGCAGGCATGCCGCGGCCCCACAGTTCGTCGGCGGAAAAGCCCACCATCTGGCAAAACGCCGGGTTCACGTAGGTAATGCGGCCTTGCAGGTCGCGGGCGCGCAGGCCGGTGAGCAGCGAGTCCTCCATGGCCTTGCGAAAGGCCAGCGCTTCGGCCAGGTTGCGCTCGGCGCTGAGGCGCCGACGGGTGTCCTTGACCAGCAGCGCGGTCACCGACACCAGGGCAATCGACATCAAGGTCACCAGCGCCGTCATCAGGTTGGGGTACACCTCGGGGTCGCCATGCCAGCTGTCCATGCGCAACACCATGGTGTTGCCGGGCAGGTTGACCAATTGCCGCGCAGAAAACACCCGCGTGCCGCGCCGCGCCGAGCCGTGCAGTACCAGGCGGGTGCCATCGGGCTCGATAAATGACACCTCCTGGCTGCGGCTGAGTTGGCGGCCCACCATGTCGGCCAGCACATCGCCCAGTGCGTAGGTGGCCACCAGATAGCCGGTGAGCTGCCCGTGGCTGATCAGCGGCATGCACATTTCCATGACCTCCAGCCCCAGTCCATCCAGCTGCGGTAAAAAATAGCTGCTGGAATACGACGGGCCGTTGGCCCGCTTGGCCAAGGTGCAGGCCAGGGTGACATCGGGCTCGGCATTTCTGCTGCCCAACCACTCAAAGGCCTGGGGCCGAAACGGGCTCTCGGCCAGGGCCAACACCGTCAAATCGGGTCGCCGCCATTCCACCCGCAGCAGCTCGCGGTGCAGGCGCACAAACTCGGCGGCATCGACGCGCCAGGAGCCGGGGCTGGGGTCGTTGAACTGCAAGGCTTGCAGGCTCAGCACATTGCGCCCCAAGCCCAGCCGTACGTCGTCCGCCGCGGCGGCGGTATCCCGCTCCAGCGTGTCCTGTACCTGGCTGGCTTCAAACCGCCCGGCCAGCCAGACCAGCGTGGTCAGCACCAGCGCCAGCAACAACAGCATGACCACCCACAGCGACCAACGCTGCCACCAGCGTAGCCAGCCCACCCGGGATCGCGGCAGCAGGGCGCTCACAGAACCCGGTGCTCCAGCGCGGGCAACTGGGCACGGCATTGCGCCAACCGGGCGGCGTCCAGCGTACCCGCCACCACGGCCTCGCCCTCGGCGTGCTCGGCCAGTACCGTGCCCCAGGGGTCTGCCAGCAGGCTGTGGCCCCAGGTGCGGCGGCCATTGGCGTGCAAGCCGCCCTGGGCCGGGGCCAGCACATAGGCCAGGTTCTCTACCGCGCGGGCGCGCAGCAGCAGCTCCCAATGGGCCTGGCCGGTGGTGTGGGTAAAGGCGCTGGGCACCAGCAGCAGGTCGGCACCGAGCGCGGCATAGCGGCGGTACAGCTCGGGAAAGCGCAGGTCGTAGCAGATGCTCAGGCCGATGCGCCAGCGCCGACCATCCCGTGCCGGCAGTTCAAACAGCACCGGCTCGGTGCCGGGCTCCAGCACCCGCGACTCGTCAAAGCGCTCGTGCCCGTTGTCGAAGCGGAACAGGTGGATCTTGTCGTAGCGGGCCACACAGGCCCCGCTGGGGTCGAACACCAGGGTGCTGTTGCGCACCCGGCTGCCGTCACCCACAGTGATGGGGAGCGTGCCGCCCACCAGCCACAGGCCCAACTGGCGCGCCGTGGTGGCCAGAAAATCCTGGATGGGGCCGTGGCCCAGGGCCTCCTGGATCTGCAGCTTGTCGGTATCGCGCTGGCCCAGCAGGCAAAAATACTCGGGCAGCACCGCCAGCTCGGCACCGCGGGCGGCGGCGTCGGCCAGCAAGGCGGCGGCGCGTGCCAGGTTGGCCTGCACGTCGGTACCCGAGACCATCTGGATGGCGGCGACATTCATGGGGTGGGTTCCGGTTTGGTGGGGGCCTGGGCCTCGACCTTGGCGCCGAACATCTTGTGCGGCACCTTGGTGATTCTGGGGTCGGCCCAAGTGCCGTCGATGTGGAATTGCTGGGTGGCGGCCTCGGCCAGGGGGCGGCTCAAAAACCACTGTGCCAGAAATGTGCCCAGGCCGATGGCGGGGTTGATGACGGCAGCCACCAGCGAGGCCGTGCCGGCGTTGATCTCGGGCACCACCAGCACTTTCAGGTCCTGGGTTTCGCGGGCAATGTCGGCGCTGCCCTCCATCATCACGGCGGCGTTCACGCCCTTCATTTGCAGATTATTGGTGGTGGCGCGGCCCAGCTCGACCTGCACGTCGCCACGTACCGAGTCAAACGCAAAACCCTCGCTGAACACATCGCGAAAATCCAGCGCCAAGCGGCGCGGCAGGGCCTGCAGGTTCAGCACGCCCAGCAGCTTGGCCAGGCCCGGGTCGGCCTTCAGGAACTGGCCACTCTCTACCGCCAGGTTGAACTGCCCGCCCAGCGTGGCGGTGTCCAGCGCCAACGGTGACCCCACCCAGCCGACCTGCCCCGCCATCTGGCCCTTGCCGCGCCGCACCACCCCCGGCATGCCAAAGCGGGCCAGCAGTTGCCCCGCGTCGGCAATATCGAGCTGGAAGTTCAGCGTGGTGCGCCGGGGCGTGGTGGGCCCGGCACGGCCCCCCAGGGCCACCCAGTTGCCGGTGGCACTGAGCTGCGCGTCGGGGTTGGAAATGCTGAGCTTGTTCAGGCGCCACTCGCGCACACCTGCATCGACCAGCCCGACCCCGCCCACACGGCCGCCGCGGTTGACGGCCTCCACCTCGACCCGGCCCAGTTTTTTGCCTTTGAGCTCCAAGGCATCCACCACGATGTCCAGCGCGGGCACGGTCTCCGAGGGCTCGTCCAGCAGGGTTTCCACTTCGGTGGCGGTGCTGGGGGCCAGTGTCAGCCGGGTCAGCCGGGCGTAGACACGGCCCGGGCTGGAGTCGATGGATTGGCGGTATTCCATGTAGCCGTTGAGTTCCTGGGCGTCGACGTTGGCGCGCCAGGTGGTGGCAAAGTGCGAACCGCTGAGCACCAGTTGGTGCAGCGTGCGACCGCCCAGCGTCAAGACCTTGGCCTGCACCGCCAAGGTGGTGGGCAGGTACCCCCCGGTCGCCGCAGGCGCACTGGCGGCCGCTGGCGCAGCGTCCAGTGTGGCGGCCAGCGCCTGCCAGGCATCGGCGTTCACCGTATCGACACGGATGTTGGCCGACACGCCCTCGGCGGGCATCAGCACCGCCTCGCCGGGCGGCAGGCCCACCGACACGGTGCCGCGCAGCACCCGGGGCGCCGGGCCGGAAATGTCGCGCACATAGGCCACCGAAGCCACCGAGCCGCCCGCCCCCAACTCCAGCGCCAAACTGTCACGCAGCGGCCCACCGGTGCCGGGCAGCAGCGCGTTGTCAAACCGCAGGGGCAGCGCCGTGTCGGCGGCTTTGGCCAGCGGCGCGGGCAGGTTCAAGGCCACGCCCTGCAGATTGCTGACCACGTTGATTTCCGGCACGCCCTGGCGCGCACCCACCACGGCGGTGTAGGCCGCACTGCCGGTGGCATGGCGGGCGATCTGCGCCACCGTACCCAAGCCGGTGGCCTGGCGCAGCCCTTCCGCCGTGGCCACGCCCTGCACCCGCATCTGTACAGCGCCCTTGGCAGCGTCGGCCATGCCGCCTTCGATCTTGGCATCGCCGCCCAGCATCCGGGCCTGGCCGCCGACCACCATGAAACCGGTGTCCGAGAAGTTGACCACCCCGCGGGCGCGGGCCAGCGCCGGGCTGCCGGGGGTGATCTGCACATCGTTGCCACCCAGCGTGATGCTGCCCTGGACCTTGCTCTTGTCGAGGCTGGCAATGGGCAACTGCAGGCGCAACTGCAGGTCGGCCAGGCCGCTGGCCGTGGCCTGGGCGAGGGCTTGGCCGGTGATCTCGGCCAGCGGCGAGCGGTTGACCACACCCAGCATGTCGGCCAGCGGGCCACGCCCCTGGGCCTTGAACACCACCACGCTGTGGCCCAGGTCGGCAATCCTGGCTTCGGCCTGGGCCATCTGGAAACCGGTGGTACCGGCCAACGTGGCCGTCGCCCGGTGGATCTGCAAGGTGTTGCCGTCAAACACCAGCTCGCCGGACAAGCGCTCCAGCGCTGGCCAGGGCAAGGCCTTGGCAGGCTGCAGGCTGGGGGGCACATAGGCATAGGTGGCGTCGCGCACCTCGGCGGCAATACGGAACTCGCCCTGGCCGGGTTGGGAAAACGGGAAGTCGAACAGGTCGCCCTTGACGCGGAACTTCACCTGGTTGGTGCGTCCCGCCAGCACCGCATCGCGCACGTAGTGGCGCACCTCGGCGTCCAGTTCCAGGGGCAGGTAGCGGTGCACCCGCGCGGCATCGCCCCGGCTGAGTTGGCCCTGCAGGTCCAGTACACCCGGAATGCGCGCGCGGCTGCCCGACTTGGCGGGGTCGCTGCTGCGCCACTTGACTTGCAGCAGGCCCTCGGCATCGGCATTGGCAAACCGCACATCGCTGGCCTGCACCGCCAGGGCTTCACCCTGCTGCTGCCACGCCACCGTGGCCGAAAGCTGCTCCATGGGCACCACCGGTTCCTCGAACAGGCCGGGCAGGTCCAGCGCTCCCTGGGCGATGCGCACGGTGGCTTTGCCCCCGGCCTGGCTGACGTCAAAGTCCAGCGCCGCACCGCGCACACCGGGGCGGCCCAACGGGGCCCGGTCTTTGGGGCTGGGCGCGGCGGGTACTCCGGCGGCCACTTCCAGCCCGGTGATGCGGCCTTGGGCGCTATAGCTGGCGGGGTTGGCCAGGGGGCCATTCCAGCGGGCGGCGATCTGCTCCACCAGCCCCTGGGGTTCGTAGGTGGCCAGCATGCGGTGGGTGGCCGGGCCCAGCGGCAGGCTGGTGGCCATGTGGGCCAGCAGGGCCAGGTCCAGCCGGTCGGCACGCAGCTCGCCTTGCGCGGGCAGGCGGGGGGTGGCGTCCTGCAGCCGCAGCGTCAGGTTGCCGCCCGGCCAGGCGCGCCCGTCGTCGGTGGTGAACTGCAGGCCCTCGGTGGTGAGCGCCATGCTGTCCGCGGCCTGCTGCAGGGTGATGCGGCCTTGCAACGACTGCAGCGCCAATGGCTGCAGGTCGGCGGCCAGGGTGGCGCGGGCACCGACCAGGGCCACATCGGCTGTACCGCTGGTCACCCGGCCGTGCCGGATATCGGCCCACAGCCGCAAAGCCCCCACGCCCGCCTCCACATCCACCCCCACATCGGCATAGCGGCGCAGTTGCGACACATCGACCCGGGGCAGGCTGGCGTAGGCCGGGCCGTCCCAGTCCTGCCAGCGGCCCCGGTGGGTGCTGAGCAAGGGCTGGCGAAAGCGGGCGCTGAGGCTGAAACGGTCTCCCCACTCGGCGGGGGGCGAGGCATCCAGGCGCATCTGGTGGCCCAGGCCCTTGTTGCGCATCACCAGATCCACGCCGCTCAGGACCAGCGGGGGGGCGGCGCGCTGCTCGTCGGTCCAGCGCACCGTGCCGCCGCGCACCACCAGCTCGCTCTGGGCAAACAGCCAGTCCAGGGCCCGGCCATCGCCGCTGCCGGTGTGCGACACATCCAGCCCGGCGATGAAGACCGTGCCGTCGGCGCTGCGGCGCACATCCAGCGCGGGCTGCTCGATCCCCAGGGTCTCGAAACCGCGCTTGAGCAGCGACGCGGGCGACACCGTAGCCGTGACCCGCGACAGCGTCAGCGCCTCGCGCCCCTGGGCGTCCAGCAAGGCGACATCGCGCAGCTCGAACGAGGGAAACAGGTGCTCCGACTGGGCCGAGATGGCTCCGATGCGCACCGGTACCCCCAGCGCCTGGCTGGCATAGGTTTCCAGCCACGGGCGAAATTCGCCGATTCGCGGCACAATCCAACCGTGTAAAGCCCCCCAGGCCAAAGCCAGCGCCAGCCAGGCTGCCGCCACCAAGCCCAGACTCCAGGAGGCGGCTGTGGCCGCCCATCGGAGCAGGCGTGTGGGATAGGGCTTGGATTCAGTCATTGGACACATGGATGCAACCAGAATTATCACTCCCATGGCAGCCGCGCCCGCAGCAGGCCCCCCCGTTTACGGTGTTACTTTGTTAAGCACTCCCGCCCCCACCGCGCCCCTGTCCGGCCACTCGCGTTTTGTGCAGCGCCTGCGCCGCCGTTATGCCGACCAGCTCGATCTGCTCCCCCCCGGCCCCCCCATCCGCGCGAACATGGAGGCCACCCTGGCCACCCTGCGCGCCACCGGGCTGGACACCGGGGCCGCCCTGCGCAGCCTGCGCCAACTGGTGATGGAGCGGCTCGTGGTGCTGGACTGCGACCAACAAGCCCCCCTGCAGGTGGTGACCCGGGCGGTGACCGAGCTGGCCGAAATCGCCCTGGATGCCGCCTGCAGCCACGCCTTTGCGCAACTCGACAGCCAGCACGGCGCGCCCCTGGCCCCCGACGGCAGCCGCGCCCAGATGTGGGTGGTGGGCATGGGCAAGCTGGGTGCCCGCGAGCTCAACGTGTCCAGCGACATCGACCTGATCTACGTCTATAACCATGACGGCGACACCGCCGGCCAGCCCGACATGCCCGAGGGCCGGGGCCGCACCAGCAACCACGAGTACTTCTGCAAGGCCGTCAAGACCATCTACGCGCTGGTGGGCGACACCACCGAGCACGGCTTTGTGTTCCGCGTCGATCTGGCGCTGCGCCCGCACGGCAATTCCGGGCCGGTGGCGGTGTCCATGGACGCCTTGGAAAATTATCTGCAAGAGCAGGGCCGCGAATGGGAGCGCTTTGCCTGGCTCAAAAGCCGGGTGGTGGCCCCACGCAGCTGCATCCACGACGCCAGCGCGCTGCGCACCGTGGTGCTGCCGTTTGTGTTCCGCCGCTACCTGGATTACGGCGTGTTCGACGCGCTGCGCAACCTGCACCAGCAGATCCGCGACCATTCGGCCAAGCGCAGTGCGGGCCGCCCCGAGCGGGCCAACGACGTCAAGCTGTCGCGCGGCGGCATCCGCGAGATCGAGTTCACCGTGCAGCTGCTGCAGGTGGTGCGCGGCGGCCAGTTCCCCGAGCTGCGCACCCGCCCCACGCTGGCCGCCCTGCAGCGCCTGGCCCGCGCCGGGCTGATGCCCCAGGTGACCGCCGACGCCCTGGCCCGCGCCTACACCTTTCTGCGCCGGGTCGAGCACCGCATCCAGTACCTGGACGACCAGCAAACCCATGTGCTGCCCACCATCGATGCCGACCTGGCCTGGATCGCCCACAGCATGGGCTACCCCGACTGCTGCGCCTTCCTGACCGAGCTGGACACCCACCGCGAACTGGTGGCGCAAGAGTTCGACACCCTGCTGGGCGGCAAAAAGGAATGCAAGGGCTGCAACGGCAAGGGCGGCAAAGCCAACGCCGGCGGGCCGGGCGACCTGTCGGGTGCGCCGGACCTGGCCACGCTCGCCGAGCGCCTGGACGAGCCGCTCAAAGGCCGCCTGCTGCGCTGGTCCACCCACGCCCGCGTACTGGCCCTGCGCGACATCTCCGGCGCGCGGCTGTCGCGGCTGGTGCAGCGCACCCTGGGCTGGCTGCAAGAGGGCAGCACCAGCCTGGACGGCGTACTGCGCTGGATGGACTGGATCGAGCCCCTGCTGCGCCGCGACCACTACCTGGCCCTGCTGCTGGAGCGCCCCTCGGTGCACCAGCGCCTGCTGCGCCTGCTGGCCGCCGCCAAATGGCCCGCCCGCTACCTGCAGCAACACCCCGGCGTGATCGACGAACTGGCCGCCGAGACCATGCTGGCCGAGCGCTTCGACCCCGCCGCGCTGGAGGCCGAGCTGGAAGCCCGCCGCAACTCGCTGCGCATCACCCAGGAGGACGACGAAGAAACCCTGCTCAACCTGCTGCGCCGCGCCCACCATGCCGAGCTGTTCCGCACCCTGGCGCGCGACGTGGAAGGCCGCATCACCGTCGAGCAGGTGGCCGACGACCTCAGCGCGCTGGCCGACGTGGTGCTGCGCGTCACCGCCCGCTGGTGCTGGCAGCGCCTGCCCAGCCACCACCTGGACGAGCCGCGCTTTGCCGTCATCGGCTACGGCAAGCTGGGCGGCAAGGAGCTGGGCTACGGCAGCGACCTGGACATCGTGTTCGTGTTTGAGGACGAAGACGAACGCGCCCCCGAGGTCTACGCCCAGCTGGTGCGCAAACTCATCAACTGGCTGAGCGTCAAGACCGCCGAGGGCGACCTGTTCGAGATCGACACCGCCCTGCGCCCCAATGGCAACTCCGGCATGCTGGTCACCACCCTGGCCGCCTATGCCAGCTACCAGGAAGGCCGGGGCAGCAACACCGCCTGGACCTGGGAGCACCAGGCCATGACCCGCGCCCGCTACGTGCTGGGCCCAGACGACATGGCCCAGCGCTTCGATACCATCCGCCAAAACGTCATCACCGCCCCGCGCGACCGGCCCGCCCTGCAGGCCGAGATCGTCGCCATGCGCAACAAGGTGCGCGCCGCCCACCCGGTGCGCGGTGACAACTTTGACGTGAAACACAGCACCGGCGCCATGGTGGACGCCGAATTTGCCGTGCAGTACCTGGTGCTGGCGCACGCCGCCCAGCACCCTACGCTGCAAGACAACGTGGGCAACATCGCCCTGCTGCGCCGCGCCGAGGCCTGCGGCCTGCTGCCCCCCGGCGTGGGCGAAGCGGCGGCCAACGCCTACCGCGAACTGCGCAAGGCCCAGCACCAGGCCCGCCTGAACGAAGCCCCCACCCAGGTCGCCCCGCCCCTGCTGCAGAAAGAGCGCGCGGCGGTGCTGGCGCTGTGGCACGTGGTGTTTGGGTAATTGCTATTGAATAAGTAGCTGCTTGCGCTGATGGAACAAGCGCAAGCAGCACTTTTCATGCACAAACCACCCGCGGCCCCGGCCCGGTCGGCCCGCGCCGCGCTGACATAAACCGACACATACCGATACCCCCTGGAGAAGACCCGGCTTACCGACCCTGGCACCATGGGGCCAACGCCTCGCCGCCCTGCGTGGGCTGCGCGGCGTCCCCTCGATGGGGGACAAAGCGCAGGCCTGTCACACGGCAGGTGGCAGCCACCCGATACGATAGCCCCGCCTACCCTTGCCACCCCTGGAGCCCCTCCGCATGCCTCTGCCCCGCTGGCCTCTTCTGTGCCTCCTGCCCCTGTGGCTGTCCGCCTGCGCCATTGCACCGCCACCCGCCACCGTGCCCGCCCAGGCCGCCCCGCAATGGACGGCCCCGCTGCCGCACCAGGGCCACATGGGCGACCTGGCAGACTGGTGGCAGCGGCTGGACGATCCGCTGCTGGTGGCGCTGATCGCGGCGGCGCAGGAGGCCAGCCCCACGGTGGCCTCGGCGGCGGCACGCATTGCCCAGGCGCGGGCCACAGCGGTGGGCGCGGGTGCCGCGCTGGGGCCCACGCTGGATGCCGCGGCCAGCGCCAGCCGGGGCATCTCGCAGCCCGCCGTGCCCATTGCCACCACCGCCCAGGCCGGACTGCAGGCAGCCTGGGAGATCGACCTGTTTGGCACCAACCGGGCCGCCGCCAACGCCGCCCAGGCGCGCCAGCAAGGCGCCCAGGCCCAGTGGCATGACGCGCGGGTGGCGGTGGCCGCCGAGGTGGCCAGCCAGTACGTGTCGGTGCGGGCCTGCGCCCTGCTGCGCGGGCTGGCGGGGGAAGACGCCCAGTCGCGCCGGGAAACGGCCCGCCTGTCGGGCTTGAGCACCCGCGCCGGGTTTACCGCCCCGGCGGTGGACGCGCTGGCCCGCGCCAGTGCCGCCGAGGCCAACAACCGCGTGGTGCAGCAACTGGCGCAGTGCGACCTGTACCTGAAAGCCATGGTCGCGCTGACCGGCCTGGCCGAAGCCGATTTGGCACAAAAACTGGCCTCAGCGCCCATTCCACCAGCGCAACCAGCTCTGTTTTCCATAGCATCCATCCCCGCACAGGCCCTGGCCCAGCGGCCCGACATCTTCAGCGCCGAGCGCGAGGTGGCGGCGGCCAGCTTCGACGTGGGCAACGCCCAGGGCCAGCGCTACCCGCGGCTGACCTTGAACGGCTCCATCGGCGCGCTGGCCTACCGGGCGGGCTCGGTCAGCGAGAACTTTGGCACCTGGTCCATCGGCCCGCTGGCCGTGTCGGTGCCCCTGTTCGACGGCGGGCGGCGCAGCGCCGAGGTGGATGCCGCCCAGGCCCGCTACACCGAAGCGGTGGCCCTGTACCGCGCCAAGGTGCGCCAGGCCGTGCGCGAGGTGGAAGAAGCCCTGGTCAACCTGCGCAGCGCCGCCGACCGCAACGCCGACACCCAGGTGGCGGCCCAGGGCTACCAGGCCGCATTTGCCGCCACCCAGGCCCGCTACACCGCCGGTTTGGCCAGCCTGCCCGAACTGGAAGACGCCCGCCGCACCGCGCTGGCCGCCGACACCAACGCCATTGCCCTGCAGCGCGAACGCCTGCTGGCCTGGATCAGCCTGTACCGCGCCGTGGGCGGCGGCTGGACTGGCCCGCTGTAAACCTCTACCGACACCTTCCCATGCACAAAAATGCTATTTATTCCGTAGCTGCTCTCGCCCTGTCCATCAGCGCCATCGGCCTTTTTTCTATAAATTCTCAAGCCGCGGACAAGGCCCAGGCCGCTGCGCCCAAGCCCGCGCTCACCGTCACCACCGTGCAGCCGCAGCGCAGCCCCTGGGCGGTACAGCTCAGCGCCAACGGCAACGTGGCGGCCTGGCAAGAGGCCAGCATCGGCAGCGAAGCCAGCGGCCTGCGCCTGCTGGAAGTACGCGCCAATGTGGGCGATGTGGTGCGTGCCGGGCAGGTGCTGGCCACCTTTGCCGACGAGAGCGTGCAGGCCGATGTGGCCCAGGCGAAGGCGAATGTGCTGGAGGCCGAGGCCAATGCCCAGGATGCCAGCGGCAACGCCGCCCGCGCCCGCACGCTGCAGGCCACCGGGGCCCTGAGCGAGCAGCAGATCACCCAGTACCAGACCACCGAGCAGGTGGCCAAAGCCCGGGTGGCCGCCGCCCGCGCCACGCTGGTGGTGCAGCAGCAGCGCCTGCAGCACACCCAGGTGCGGGCCCCCGACTTTGGGGTCATCAGCGCCCGCAGCGCCACCGTGGGCGCGGTGCTGGGCAGCGGCACCGAGCTGTTCCGCATGGTGCGCCAGGGGCGGCTGGAGTGGCGCGCCGAGGTCACCGCCGCGGAGCTGGAGCGCATCAAGGTGGGCACCATCGCCCAGGTGCGCACGGCCCAAGGCACGCCGGTGCAGGGCAAGGTGCGCATGGTGGCCCCCACGGTCGACCCGCAAACCCGCATGGGGCTGGTGTATGTAGATTTGCCTGCGTCGAATCTCAAGCCCGGTATGTTTGCCAGCGGCGCATTTGCGCTGGGCCAAACGACCGCGCTGACCGTGCCGCAAACCGCCGTGGTGGTGCGCGATGCCTTCAGCTTTGTCTACCGCGTGGGCAAAGACCAGCGGGTGGCCCAGGTCAAGGTGCAAACCGGACGGCAGCTGGGCGACCGGCTGGAGATCACCAGCGCTTTGCCCCCCGATGCGGTGCTGGTGGCCAGCGGCGCGGGCTTTTTGAACGACGGCGATCTGGTGCGGGTGGTGCAGGAATCCAAGCCGAATGTGTCCCCAGCGCCCTCTGCACCAGCGCAAGCAGCTAGCAAATAAAGAGCAAACATGTTGAACCTAGAAAATGCTGGTGGCTGCCCGCCCCTCACCCCATCCCTCTCCCCGAAGGGGCGAGGGCGTCATGCAGGAGCCCGCATCGCGCCCTCCCCGGATGTCCTGTCTTGCCCCCTCTCCTGCCGTGCGGGAGAGGGCTGGGGTGAGGGAGCCACACCATGAACGTCTCCTCCTGGTCCATCAAGAACCCGATTCCGGCGGTGATGCTGTTTGTGCTGCTGACGTTTGCCGGGCTGCTGTCCTTCAACGCCATGAAGGTGCAGAACTTCCCCGACATCGACCTGCCCACGGTCACCGTGTCCGCCAGCCTGCCCGGCGCGGCCCCGGCCCAGCTGGAAACCGAAGTCGCCCGCAAGCTGGAGAACTCCATCGCCACGGTGCAGGGCCTGAAGCACATCTACACCTCGGTGCAGGACGGCAGCGTCACCGTCACGGCAGAGTTCCGGCTGGAAAAGCCGGTGCAGGAGGCGGTGGACGACGTGCGCTCTGCCGTGGCCCGCGTGCGCAGCGACCTGCCGGGCGACGTACGCGACCCCATCGTCAACAAGGTGGACATGGCGGCCCAGCCGGTGCTGGCCTTCACCATCCGCAGCCCGAAGCTGGACGCCGAGGCGCTGTCGTGGTTTGTCGACTTTGAGGTCACCCGCAAGCTGCTGGCGGTGCGCGGCGTGGGGGCCGTGAGCCGCGTGGGCGGCGTGACCCGCGAGGTGCAGGTGGCGCTGGACCCGCTCAAGCTGCAGGCGCTGGGCGCCACCGCCGCCGACATTTCGCGCCAGCTGCGGCTGGTGCAGCTAGACAGCGCCGGGGGCCGCGCCGACCTGGGGGTGGGCGAGCAACCGGTGCGCACCCTGGCCACGGTGCAAACCGCCCAGGAGCTGGGCCAATTGCAACTGGCGCTGGCCGATGGCCGCCGCATCCGCCTCGACCAGGTGGCCACCGTGACCGACACCGTCGCCGAGCAACGCTCTGCGGCGCTACTCAACGGCCAGCCGGTGGTGGGCTTCGAGGTGGCGCGCAGCCGCGGCGAAAGCGAGGTGGCGGTGGGCGCGGCGGTGCAAAAGGCGCTGGCCGAGCTCAAACTGCAGCACCCCGACATGGAGCTCACCGAGTCCTTCAACTTTGTGACCCCGGTGGAAGAGGAATACACCGGCTCCATGCACCTGCTGTACGAGGGCGCCATCCTGGCGGTGGTGGTGGTGTGGCTGTTTTTGCGCGACTGGCGGGCCACACTGGTGTCGGCGGTGGCGCTGCCGCTGTCGGTCATTCCGGCCTTCATCGGCATGTATTTGCTGGGCTTTTCGGTCAACGTGATCACGCTGCTGGCGCTGTCGCTGGTGGTGGGCATTTTGGTGGACGACGCCATCGTGGAGGTGGAAAACATCGTGCGGCATCTGCGCATGGGCAAGACCCCGTACCAGGCGGCCATGGAGGCGGCCGACGAGATCGGCCTGGCCGTGGTGGCCACCACCTTTACCCTGGTGGCGGTGTTTTTGCCCACCGCCTTCATGAGCGGCATTGCGGGCAAGTTCTTCAAGCAGTTTGGCTGGACCGCCTCGCTGGCGGTGGTGGCCTCGCTGGTGGTGGCGCGGGTGCTCACGCCGATGATGGCGGCCTACATTTTGAAGCCCATCGTCGGGGCCGAAAAAGACGCCGGCTGGATGCGCGTCTACATGCGCTGGGCCACCTGGTGCCTGAAGCACCGGGTGCTGACCATGGTGGGGGCCACGGTGTTCTTCTTTGGCTCGATCGCGCTGATTCCGCTGCTGCCCACCGGCTTCATCCCGCCCGACGACAACTCGCAAACCCAGGCCTATCTCGAGCTGCCGCCCGGCTCCACCCTGGCACAAACCAGCGTGGCCGCCGAGCAGGCCCGCACGCTGATCGCCCAGGTGGCGCACGTGCAAAGCATCTACACCACCATCGGCGGCGGCAGCGCGGGCGGCGATCCGTTTGCCCCGGCCGGGGCCGCCGAGGCGCGCAAGGCCACGCTGACCATCCAGCTCAGCCCGCGCGGCGACCGGCCCCGCAAGCAGGGCATTGAAAACGCCATCCGCAGCGCGCTGGAGCCGCTGCCCGGCGTGCGCAGCAAGGTCGGCCTGGGCGGCTCGGGCGAAAAATACGTGCTGGTGCTCACCGGCGAAGACCCGGTCGCCCTGCAGGCCGCCGCGCAGGCGGTGGAGAAAGACCTGCGCACCATCCAGGGTCTGGGCCAGGTCGCGTCCAGCGCCAGCCTGATCCGGCCCGAGATCGCAGTGCGGCCCGACTTTGCCCGCGCCGCCGACCTGGGCGTGACCAGCAGCGCTATTGGCGAGACGCTGCGCATTGCCACGCTGGGCGACTACGACATTTCGTTACCGAAGCTGAACCTGTCGCAGCGCCAGGTGCCCATCGTCGTCAAGCTCGATGACGCGGCCCGCAAAGACCTCAGCGTGCTGGAGCGCCTGGCCGTGCCGGGTAGCAAAGGCCCGGTGATGCTGGGCCAGGTGGCCACGCTGGAGACCAACGGCGGCCCGGCCGTCATCAGCCGCTACGACCGCACCCGCAACGTCAACTTCGAGATCGAGCTCTCGGGCCTGCCGCTGGGCGACGTGAAAGAAGCCGTACAAAAGCTGCCCGCCATGGCCCAGCTACCGCCCGGCGTGAAGGTGGTGGAAATTGGCGATGCCGAGGTGATGGGCGAGCTGTTTGCCAGCTTCGGCCTGGCCATGCTGACGGGCGTGCTGTGCATCTACATCGTGCTGGTGCTGCTGTTCAAAGACTTTTTGCACCCGGTGACGATTCTGTGCGCGCTGCCGCTGGCGCTGGGCGGGGCCTTCGTGGGCCTGCTGGTCGCGCAAAAGAGCTTCTCCATGCCCTCGCTGATCGGCCTGATCATGCTCATGGGTATTGCCACCAAGAACTCCATCCTGCTGGTGGAATACGCCATCGTGGCCCGCCGCGACCATGGCATGACGCGGGTCGAGGCCCTGCTGGACGCCTGCCACAAACGCGCCCGCCCCATCATCATGACCACCCTGGCCATGGGCGCGGGCATGCTGCCGATTGCGCTGGGCTGGGGCGCGGCGGATTCGAGCTTCCGCAGCCCGATGTCGGTGGCGGTGATTGGCGGGCTGATCACGTCTACGGTGCTGAGTTTGCTGGTGGTGCCTGCGGTGTTTACCTACATCGATGATTTGGAGCACTGGTTCAAGCGCATGGGGGCGAAACTGCGGGGCAAATCGCCCCCGGTGCCGCAGGCCAAGGCGCTATCTTAATAAGAGCTTCCAGCGCTGATGAAATAAGCGCTGGCGGCCCTTTTTTCCTGAGGTGACGCTAGATATGCCTCCGCGAGGGATTGGTTCAGCCCTGCCCTAAGGTTCGAATGCGTTTGGGGACAGGGGGCCAGGTCGTGGCGGTGGGCGCTCAGAATGCCTGGCTGGTCCACGCATCGCGTATGGCGCGCAGGTGGCGCCAGTCGGTGCCGCAGCAGCCGCCCAGTACATTCAGCCGCGGCAAGGCACCTTGGAGTCCACGGTACCGTTGGGCCAGGTCTTCAGGGTCGCCTATGTCCAGTTCGGTTGAGTCATCGAGCTCAGCGTGGCTCTTCGTCGAGGCGTTTGCACGGACACCTTGGATGCGCGCAATCCAGGGCTCGCCCACCGGCAAGGCATGTTCGAAGTGCCGCGGATGCGCGCAATTGATGGCAAAGTACGCTGGCGGCGCATACGCGTCCACTTTCCCTATCGCATCACCCAACGATTCGCCGCTGGGCAATCGGCCGTCGGTTTCTACCGTGAAAGAGATGGCCACGGGCAAACCCACCCGCCGTGCCGCGATGGAAATGCCCAGGGCCTCGGCGGCTGTGGTCATCGTGACCCCGGCGAGCATGTCGACCCCGCCTGCGGCAAGCGCCTGCGCCTGCAGGAGGTGGTAATCGGCAGCTTCGTCCACACTGGTGGGGGCATCGGCAACGTAGCCGTCGCCCCGCGGGCCTATGACCCCGCTGACAACGATGGGCCCGCTGAGGCGTGGAGCCCAGCGCGCACGCATCGCGCACATCATCTGCGCCGCCTGGGTGTTAAGTGCTTTCAGGCGGGTGGCATCGATGCCCAGGAGAGCGGCCCAGTCGGAACTGGCACGCCAGGTGGGTGTTTCCAGTATGAAACCAGCGCCTGGCATCTCACCGCAGAGTTCAAGGTATGGAACGTAGTAACTTTTCAGTCGCTCTTGGCCAAGCTCATCTTGCAGCAGCGTAAAGGCCGCAAAGTGTGGCAATGCAATGTTGTCGAGGAACACGAGCGAGGTCTCAAGGCCGCCGTCGCTCAAGAAGATTCCCCCCGTGAGTTGGGGAAGTGCATGGGTCATGCTCCGCCTCCTTCCATGGATGGGATCCTGCGTTCGGGCACCACGATACTCCGGCGCGCAAGCTTGGGCAACCCTGCATATGCGCTATCGGAAAAGGAGCTTCATGTGCTTATGGAATAAGCGCTGGCGGCCTTTTTCGATCTAAGGCGACGCTTCATGCGTCCCCGTGAGGCGGCGCGCCCTGGATCGGGATGGGATGCAAGGCGCAAACCACTGACATAGCTTGGGCTATGGCGAGGATTTGCAACGCCGCAGACCGCGAGGGGCTTGTTCAGCGTTGCCCTAGTCCTTGGAGGCAGCTTGCCCCCGTGCCGCCGCCAGGCAGTCCTGCAGCGCTTGGATGAGCCGCTCGGACACCAGCTTCACCACCGGTCCGGGCGGCTTGGTGGCATCCACGGCCACGCTGATTTCCTGGGGTTCGGCCCCCCGGTCCCGGATGGGGATGAAGACCAGCGTTCCGGACGCCAGCTCCGATGCCACGTCCAGCTCGGACGTGAACACCACATGGTGGCCGCCCAGTGCCAGCTGCTTGACCAGCTGCAGCGAGTTGGTCTCGGTATAGCGGCGCGGTTCCTTGAACAGCCAGCTGTACTGCGCCTCCAGATACCGCCGGATCGTCAGCGCCTTGCTCTGCAGCGCCACCGGGTGGGCCATGGCCTCCTGGAAACTCACCGTCTCGCGCTGCGCCAGCGGGTGGCCGGGTGCCACCACGCAGCCCAGCGGCAACGCGCTCTTCCACAGCACCAGCAGTTCCCGGCGCGGCTTCAGGTTGAAGATGGCGGCCAGGTCGGCCTGGCCGGTCAGCAGTGCCGCCTCGGCATCGTCGGGCGTGGCCAGCGCGATGGACAGGCTGACCAGCGGATGCAGCGCACCCAGATCCCGCACCAGGGCGGGCATGACGCTGGTGGCATGGCTGTCCATAGCCACCAGCGACACATGGCCCTGGTGGACGCCCTGGAGGCGGCGGATCTCGGCGACCACCCCCCGTTCGTCTTGCAGCCAGTGGCGCGCCAGCGTGATGAGTGCGTCGCCCGAGGCCGTCAAGCGCATGCCGCGCGGCAGCCGCTCGAACAAAGGCACGCCGAGTTCTTCCTCCAGTTGCAGGATCTGCCGGTTGATGGCCGAAGCCGCCACGTGGAGCTCGCGCGCGGCCTTCTGGATGGAGCCCGAGCGCGCCACCTGGTCGGCGTAGCGCAGTCCGGCGGGAACGAGGGAATGGCGCATGGAGGGGTATTGAGAAGTGTCGGCAGAGTGTACTAATTTTGCGTATGCAGCACTGCAAAAATGGTGATGGACGGCAATGATTTGCGTCCCTAAGATCCGTTTCCATGAGCACACGATCTACCCTGGAACACCTCAACACCTGCGCACCCGAGGTCTTTTGCGCCACCCTGGCCGACATCTGGGAGCACGCCCCCTGGGTGGCACGCGGTGTGGTCGACCAGCGCCCTTTTGCGACCATCGATGCCCTGCACACCGCGATGGTGGAGGTGGTGGCCGCTCTGGACGAGCCCGCACGCGTCGCCTTCTATGCCGGACACCCGGAACTGGCCGGTGACGACGCCCGCCGGGGTTTGATGACCGATGCGTCGGTTGCCGAGCAGGGCACCTTGGCGCTGGCGCGGCTGGACACCGTGGATGCCGAGCGCTGGAGCGCCCTCAACCGGGCCTACCGGGCGCGCTTCGGCTTCCCGTTCATTCTGTGCATCCGCCGCCACACGCGGGAGTCGGCCCTGCAGGCCTTCGAGCAGCGGCTGGGGCACGACCGCAACACCGAGCTGGCCACCACGCTCAGCGAAATCGCCGCCATCACCCGCCTGCGCCTAGACCGCCTGGTGCCCGATGCGCCCGAGGTTTCCCACACGGCCAGCCACGGCGAATCGATTCCTTCTTGACCGTACTTTCTAATCCACCACCGGAGCTATCCATGAACACTCGACGCAAAATTTCCCTCCTGGCGTGCGCGCTGGGCCTGCTGGCCGCGGTGCCCGCTGGCGCCCAGGGCACCTATCCCGACCATCCGGTGAAACTCGTTGTGGCGCTGCCCGCGGGTGGTGGGGTGGACATCATTGCGCGCCTGGTCGGCCAGAAGCTGGCCGCCGTCACCGGCCAGCCCTTCGTGGTGGACAACCGGGCCGGAGCCTCTGGCCGCATCGGCCTGCCGTTCGTGGCCAAGGCCGCGCCGGACGGCTACACCTTGATGGCGTCACCCGCGTCGTTCCTGACCACCAACAAAAGCATCTTCAAAGAGCTGCCTTACGACCCGCAGGCCGATTTCGTACCCATCACCAAGCTGGCCAACCAGTCGATGGTGCTGGTGGTCAAGGACAAGCAAAAGTTCTCCAGCGCAGCGGCGCTCTTGGCCGCCGCCAAGGCCAAGCCCGGGGGCCTGAACTACGCCAGCTCGGGCGACGGCAGCCCCCAACACCTGGCCGCGCTGATGTTCGAGACCCGGGCGCAGGTGCGCATGACCCACATACCGTACAAAGGCGGCGCGCTGGCCATCACCGACCTGCTGGGCGGCAACGTAGACCTGCTGTTCGCGCCCCTGCCCGAGGCGCTGCCCTACCTCAAGACCGGTAAGCTCACCGCGCTGGCGCTGATGAGCGACAAGCGCTCGGCACTGATCGCCGACGTGCCCACGATGCGCGAAGCAGGCATCCCCAACATGGTCATGCAGACCTGGATCGGCCTGCTGGCTCCCGCTGGCACGCCCCGCCCCCTGGTGGACCAGCTCAACCGCCAGGTGCACGCCCTGCTGCAGAGCGAGGACGTGAAGAAACAACTCTATGAGATCGGCATGGACCAGGCCCCCACCACCCCCGAGCAATTCCAGCAAACCATCGCCCAGGAGATCGCGCTGCATGCCGACCTGGTAAAGGCTTCGGGGCTGGTGCCGCAGTAGGGGTTTGCGACGTCGGAACACGTCGGCCAGCTGCGGCAAGAGATCCATCGCCCCGCAATGGATAGTGGCGGTGCCAGCGCAGTTGCCGCCGGAATCGCAAACCCAGTTGCTATCGCAATAAGAGCTGCCAGCGCAGGTACCATCTGCGCTGGCAGCTCTTTTTTTTTAAACCTTGGATATAGCTCCCGCCATGCCCCGCGTACTCTTCATCTGCAGCCGCAATAGATTGCGCAGCCCCACGGCGGAGCAATTTTTCTCCACCGTACCGGGCGTAGAAACCGACTCCGCCGGCCTGGCGCCCGACGCCGAATGCCCGCTGAGCGCGGACCAGGTCGAGTGGGCTGACATCATCTTTGTGATGGAGAAACGGCACCGCACGCAGCTGACCCAGCGGTTCAAGCGGCACCTATCCGGGAAGAAAGTGGTGTGCCTGGATATACCGGACAACTACCAGTTCATGCAGTCGGAGCTCGTGGCGTTGTTGGGGAAGCGGGTGGCGGGGCATTTGGGGTAGGGACATTTGCAATGCCGAAACCTGGAACCAGCCACTCCACCGACAGTACCCACGGATGCCCACGGATGCCCACAGCCCCAGATTGCTATTGGAGAAGTTGACACGGTTCAGCAGCACCTGGGTCGTGGCCGCTACCCGCAGCCGCTACTTCGTCCCTGGCGAGTGGGCAGGGCATATCGTCAGCACTCGTGTCTACCGCGAACATGTGGATGCAGCGGACGCCGTGTAGGCCACCAGCAGCCACCCCGCACAATGCACAAGCTGCCGTATTTTTGTCATCGACCCATCCGGTGTTGTACGGCGCAAAGGTGAAGACAGCGAAAGCCCCCTTATCGAACCAGAGGCAGCTCATGGTGGGCGTTGAGTGCAGGAACCTTTGAAAACGCTTCGGCGATGAAATCCATGAATACGATGGCCCGCTTCGGAAGAAGTCTGTTCGCAACGTAAATGACTTGAATGGGAACAGGCGGGGCGGCGTATTCCGTCAGTAACAACTGCAAATTACCGTTTTTCAGCCCTTCCTCGTACAGCCATTCCGGCCCATGCCCGATCCCTAGCCCTGCATTGACAGATTCGCGGATGGCTTCAGGTGAGTTGACGCGAAGCCTGCCAGAGACGGGAACTTCGGTATCCCGGAAACGCCATGTGGCACCGGACGACAGCAAGGTGTACACCACGCAATCGTGCCCGCGTAGATCATCGGGAGTACCGGGGACTCCGCGTTGAGCCAGATATCCCTTGCTGGCAACGCACACGCGTCCGAACAAGCCTATCCGCCGCGCGCGCAGTGCGCTGTCTTCCAAATGCCCGATCCGAATCGCCAGTTCAGCCCTCTCATCGACCAGATTCACATAGCGGTCATTGATCTGGAGATCCAACTCCAACCCTGGATAGCGTTCCAGGAAGGTGGGCACATGGGGCAACACGAATGTGTGGGCCAGCGCCGTCGGACAAGCGACGCGTAGCAATCCGGAGGGGTTGACGTTCTCCCTGAATGACGACTCTGATTCGTCCACGGCGTCAAGAATTCGCCGTGCTTCCGCGTAGTAGCGTTCCCCCTCGGGCGTGAGGGCAAGCTTGCGCGTTGACCGGTGCAGCAGCCGCGTTTGCAGATGATCTTCCAGTGCCGCCACATAGCGGCTGACGTTTGGCTGTCCTAGCCCCAGGTCGCGGCCCGCAGCGGAGAAACTGCCTGTCTCAACGGCACGAGCGAAGCATGTCATCCACAAAAAACGGTCCACGCGAAATCCTTGATTCATGCAATTGAAGCATGAAATATATTCAAATATACGATCTTATCCAATTCAATGCATGAATGCATAGTTCTCCCCACGGCAGGTCAGCCAAGGTTGGCTGACCATAAATAACCTACAGGAAAACTTTCATGTCCCGATTGCAAGGCAAACGTACTCTCATCACCGGCGGCACCAGCGGCATTGGCCTGGAAACGGCCAAGCAGTTCCTCGCCGAAGGCGCACGCGTCATCGTCACCGGTGTCAACCCGGACTCCATCGCAAAGGCCCAGGCAGAACTGGGTAGCGAGGTTCTGGTACTGCGTGCCGACTCAGCCAGTGTGGCCGCGCAGAAGACGTTGGCGCAAGCCGTCCAGGCGCACTATGGCCAGCTCGACATCGCCTTTCTCAACGCCGGCGTCTCCGTCTGGTTGCCAATCGAAGCGTGGACGGAAGAAATGTTCGATCGCTCGTTCGACATCAACGTCAAGGGGCCTTACTTCCTGATCCAAGCACTGTTGCCTGTTTTCGCAAACCCCGCATCGGTGGTGCTCAATACGTCGGTCAGCGCGCACATTGGCGCGGCGCATTCATCGGTCTATGCCGCAACCAAGGCTGCATTTCTGAACATGTCGAAGACGCTTTCGGGTGAATTGCTAGCGCGTGGCATTCGCGTCAACGCCGTCAGTCCTGGCCCGGTTGAAACGCCGCTGTACGACAAGATGGGCATTCCTGAGGCCTATCGCGATCAGCTCAACAAGGACATTGCCGCAAGCATTCCGTTTGGTCGCTTCGGCACGCCTGAGGAAGTAGCCAAGGCGGTGCTGTATCTGGCTTGCGACGAGTCCCGATGGACTGTGGGCTCTGAAATCATCGTTGACGGTGGTCGCACTCTTAACGGCTGATTGCCGACGACATCTAAAGGACCACACCCATGCCGACTCTTTCTGCCAGCCTTTGAGCTATCACCCTCGGCCGGATTTCTCGAAGCCACACGGGTAAATCAGCCGCGATGCGCCCGCCCCACATGCGTGGGGGGCTTCTTATTTACAAGGAGCATTCCTATGCCACAAACGCAATTGACACTCATCAGCCACCCTCTATGCCCGTTCGTTCAACGGGCGGCTATCGTCCTTCTGGAAAAGGGCGTGTCGTTCGCCAGGATCGATGTCGATCTCGCGGCCAAGCCGGACTGGTTTCTGGCGCTTTCGCCAACCGGTAAGGTGCCATTGCTCAAGGTAAGCCAGGCGGATGGACCGGATGCCGTTCTCTTTGAAAGCATGGTGATCTGCGAGTATCTCGAGGAATCTCAGGGCGGCGCAGCGTTATATCCTGTCGATGTACTGTCTCGTGCCCGGCAGCGGGGCTGGATCGAGTTCGGCACGGCAACCCTCGCCGAGGCCTGGCAGTTCCTCAACGCCAAGGATCGCCCGACCGCAGATGCAAAGCAGGCGGCGTTCCAGGACAGGCTCCAGCAGCTGGAAACGGTGCTCGTGGAAGGGCCCTATTTCGGCGGTGCCGCCTTCGGCATGGTCGATGCCGTGTTCGCGCCCCTTTTCCGCTATTTCGACATCCTCGAGCCGACGGTATCGCAGCCGATCTTCGAGAACCTTCCCCGCGTCACAGCGTGGCGGGACGCGCTGGCAAGTCGACAAAGTGTTATTGCTGCGGTGACAGGAGACTATGCCGAGCGATTCCAGCAGCACCTTCGCCAGCATCAGGTGCTCCTCGCGCACAGACAGCTGGTTCACCACATGCCGGAGTCGGCCAGGGGCAGTCCACCTGATGGTTCGGCGACATGACCGCTCCAAGTGCCAGTTAGCTCCTTTTTGAGCTCGCCGCGTGGTCGATGGGTGCGGCCCAGTGCCCGCGAGATGGCCCGGCCTGCTCCGGCGCGACCAGGTCTGGTTTATGGAGAAGCACCCGAACCAAAGCTCGTCGCTGTACCCGTTGCCCGACTTCAGCCCGCGCAAGAACGAAGCGCTGGAGCGCGGTTATCTGCAAGGGCGCTACGGCGCGCTGCCGCTCATGCGCAACCAGGCTTTGGGGGTTACGGGCTGATGGGGCGCGACAACCAGGCCAAAGACCGGCAGTTGCGTCGCAAGACAAGCAAAGAGGCGCAGCGTGCCAGTTACGCCCGCATCCTGGTCGTGACCGAGGGCAGCAAAACCGAGCCGCTGTATCTGGAGGAGAACCCTTCAGCGCACTGCACGAACTGGTCACGTTGCTGACCACGCTAAGCGCCTGAGCAGGTTCGATCACCGCGAACACGGGTTCCAACGCACGGCGGGCCGGGTGCCGTATGGCGAATGCAGGGCGAGATGCAGGCAGTTGCTATATTTATAGTAGCTGGTTACCCCCTTGGAATCAGCACAAGAGGCCGATTTTTCTTAAATTCTTAGCACCGACACTGGTGTTTTCCCTGTGCCGCAGGCAGGCCATTCCGGCTTCAAATCCCTCTGCTTCAAAGCGCTTTGAACGGCGGGTTCCCGTACACTCGCCGCAGCTTTACCTACCCACCCACTCGCCGCACCATGCTTTCCGTCGCACACCAAACCCAACTCGCCCACCAGCACGTCGTCGCCGCCCTCAAAGCCCGCCCCGAGGCCAAGGCGGCGCGCAAGGCCTGGAACGCATTTGCGGCCAGGCTGGACGCGCACTTTCCGCAACTGGTGAAAGAGCTGGCCCCGCTGTACGGCGCGCGGCCGGACTTTCTGGACTTCTTGGTGGACCTGCTGTCCAAGGCCTTTGATGCCTGGAACGCCCGCCCCGCGGATTTGCAGGCACTGGATGTGCAGCGCGAGAAGAACCCGCGCTGGTTCCAGTCGCAAAAGATGCTGGGCGGCGTGTGCTACGTGGACCTGTACGCGGGCAACCTCAAGGGCCTGCAGAAGCAGATTCCCTACTTCAAGGAGCTGGGGCTGACGTATCTGCACCTGATGCCGCTGTTCAAGTGCCCCGACGGCAACAGCGACGGCGGCTACGCGGTCAGCAGCTACCGCGAGGTGAACCCGGCCCTGGGCAAGATGGAAGACCTGCAAAACCTGGCCGCTGCGCTGCGCGCCGAGGGCATCAGCCTGGTGCTGGACTTCATTTTTAACCACACCTCCGACGAGCACGCCTGGGCCACGGGCGCGGTGGCGGGCGACCCGCAGTACGCCGACTTTTACTACCTGTTCCCCGACCGCACGCTGCCCGACGCGTACGACAAGACCGTGCGCGAAATCTTCCCCGACCAGCACCCCGGCGCGTTCTCGCAGCTGCCCGATGGCCGCTGGGTCTGGACCACCTTCAACAGTTTCCAGTGGGACCTGAACTACAGCAACCCCGCCGTGTTTACCGCCATGGCGGGCGAGATGCTGGCCATCGCCAACCTGGGCACCGAGATCTTGCGCATGGACGCGGTGGCCTTTGTGTGGAAACGCCTGGGCACGGTGTGCGAGAACCTGCCCGAGGCGCACACGGTGATCCGCGCCTTCAGCGCCCTGGTGCGCATTGCCGCGCCCAGCATGCTGTTCAAGAGCGAGGCCATCGTGCACCCGGACGATGTGGTGAAGTACATCTCGCCCGAGGAGTGCCAGCTCTCGTACAACCCGCTGCAGATGGCTTTGCTGTGGAACAGCCTGGCCACGCGCGAGGTGAACCTGCTGCAGCAGGCGCTGGAGCAGCGCCACAACCTCGACCCCGACACCAGCTGGGTCAACTACGTGCGCAGCCACGACGACATTGGCTGGACCTTTGCCGACGAAGACGCCATCCAGCTGGGCATCCACGGCTTTCCGCACCGGCAGTTTTTGAACCGCTTCTACGTGAACCGCTTCGAGGGCAGCTTTGCGCGGGGCGTGCCGTTCCAGGACAACCCGGCCACCGGCGACTGCCGCATCAGCGGTACCTGCGCGTCGCTGACGGGTATCGAACAAGGCGACCCGCTGGCCCCGGCGCGCATTTTGCTGCTGCACAGCGTGGCCCTGAGCACCGGCGGCATGCCGCTGATTTACCTGGGCGACGAAGTCGGCACGCCCAACGACAACAGCTACCTGAACGACCCCGCCAAGGCCGGGGACAGCCGCTGGGTGCACCGCCCGGCCCGCGTGCCGAGCCTGTACGCCCAGCGCAACAAGAAGAACACCGTGCCCGGCCAGATCTACCAGGGCCTGCGCCGCATGGTGGAGGTGCGTGCCTCGCTGGACGAGTTTGCCGGGGGCCATCTCACCGGTTTTCGGGCTGGCAACCCCAGCGTGCTGGGCTATTTGCGCGGCACGCCGGGCGCGCATGTGCTGGCGCTGGCCAACTTCAGCGAGCAGCCGCAAAGCTGCCCGGCCATCGTCTTCAGCGCCCAGCCCGAGAGCGCGGTGGACCTGCTGACCGGCGAGACGTGCCACTTGCACGCCGGGCTGACGCTGGCGCCCTACGAGGTGCTGTGGCTGGACTGCCGGGGCTAAGAACGCTTCAATAGACTGCGGGCGATGTGCTTGGGGTGCAGCACCCGCAGCGCGCCGCCCCAGCCCGATAGCTGGCGGATGAAGGCCAGGCCTTCGCGGTAGTCGCGCCAGCCTTTCTGGCAGCACAGGTACATGTAGTCTTTGGCGCAGGCCTGCATTTCTGCCAGGCAGGCGGCCCGGTTGGCCGGGCTCAAATGCAGGGCCGGGTTGTCGCGCACCATCTGGATGGCCCGCAGGCCGTTGGCGGCATTGCGCTGGGCGTTTTTGATCTGCGAGGCGTTGTCGTCGTGCCAGCGGTAGCGGGTGATGGATTCGCTGGTGTAGACAAAGTCGCCCAGCAGCACCAGCCGCACCAGAAACTCGCGGTCTTCGGCCGTGCCCAGGCTTTCGTTGAACACGCCCACGGTGTCGATGGCCGCGCGCGCCACCACCAGGCTGGAGGGCTTGATAAAGTTGCCCTTGACCAGCCGGGGAAAGATGGTGGCGTCGATGCGGTAGCAGGCGGTGCCCGCAATCGGCATGCCGAATTTTTTGGACGGGTTGCCCCAGAAGTCGTCGTACAGGCGCTCATTGGGCACGTCGCCCGCAAACAAGCGGCCCGCGCCATAGGCCGCAATGGCCGAGGGCACCAGGGCCAGGGCGGCCACCAGGGTGGCAAGGTGGAACGGCTCCCAGATGTCATCGGCATCCAGAAAGGCGATCCAGTCGCCGGTGGCCAGGCGGATGCCCTGGTTGCGGGTGGCCGAGATGCCGCTGTTTGTCTGGTCGTGCAGGCACACGGTGAAGGCGGTGGTGTTGTGCGCCATCCAGTCCCGGATCACCTGGCTGGTGGCGTCCTTGGAGCCGTCGTTGACCACCACCACCTGCACCGGGGGCAGGGTTTGCCGGGCGATGCTGTCCAGGGCATCGGTGATGAAGCCAGCAGCGTTATAAGCAGGTATCACCACCGAAATGCGGGCGGCGGCGGGTGAAACTGTTGTTTCGGGCATCAATTTCTTTCTCAAGACAAGGACAAAAGCGGCGTTGGGAATGATAGTCCCGGCCAAACGCCAAATCTGCCACAGTTCTGCGCATGGGCGGCTGCGCCATCCCCTAAACTCGTTAGCTGTTTCCTATCCGGTAGCCGCTTTGTCCATTCGCAAATCACTCGTCTATTCCTATCTGGACCGCTATGCCAGCTTAGTGGTCAGCATTGTTTCCTCCATGGTGATTGCCCGCGTGCTGACGCCGGAGGACATTGGCGTCTTCTCCGTCACCATGGTGTTGATCTCGTTCGTTGCCACGGTCCGCGACCTGGGTGCCGGGCAGTACCTGATCCAGGAAAAGGAGCTCACCACCGACCGCATCCGCGCCGTCTGGGCCGTGCAGCTGGGCCTGGGGGTGTTTTTAGCCATGGTGGTGTTGGCCGCCAGCGTACCCGTCTCCACGTTCTACAAAGAGCCCCGCATGCTGAACATCATGCTGGTGGTGGCGGCCAATTACGTGATCAACCCGTTTGGCTCGCTTACCTATGCCTGGCAAATGCGCGAAATGCGCTTTGACACCCTGGCCATCGTGCGTTTCAGCTCCACCTTGGTCGGCGGCATCGTGGGGGTGGCCATGGCCTGGTTTGGCCACGGGCCCATCAGCCTGGCCTATGGCGCACTCGGCTCTACTTTGGTGAACGCCGGCATGGCCATCTTCTTTCGGCCCAAGGATTTTCCGTGGCTGCCGGGCACCAAGGAAATCCGCCGCGTGCTGGCGTTTGGTTCGCGCCTGACGGGGTCCAGCATCTTGCAGACGGTGGCCGGTAGCGCCCCCGAGCTGCTGCTGGGCAAGTTGCAAAGCATGACCGCGGTGGGCCTGTTCTCGCGCGCCACCGGGCTGGTGTCGATGTTCAACCGCATCGTGCTCGAAGGCATGAACGTGGTGGCGATTTCCTGGTTTGCCAAACAGTCCCGGCAAAACGAGAGCATCACGCCCGCCTTCCTGACGGCCACCTCGTACGCCAGCGCCCTGGGATGGGCCTTTTGCCTGGGGACAGTGTTCCTGGCCCACCCGACCATCCACATGATGTATGGCGACCAGTGGGGGGGCGCAGTGGACCTGACCCGCGTGATCGCGCTGTCGCTGGCGGTCAGCCTGCCGTCCGCGCTATGCCATCCGGCGCTGATGGCGCTGGGCTCGGTTGACCGCATGCTGCGGGTGACCACCTCCACCACCGTGATGACCGTGGTGCTGGTCGCTATCGGCTCGTACTTCGGACTGATGGCCATGGGCTGGTGCGTGGTGCTGGCCGCAGCCTTGCGCAGTTGGGTCTGGCTGGTCGCCGCCCGCAAGGAGGTGGACTTCACCTGGCCGGCCTTGCTGTCCCTGTCGCTGGGTAGCGCTGCGGTGGCAGGCGCCTCGGCCATCGGACCACTGTGCGCGTTTGTGGTGTACGGCCCCTATCCCACAGAGATCTGGCAGCCATTGCTGATGGGTGTGCCGACTGCTATGGTGGGGTTCCTGGTGGCGGTCATTGGGCTGAAACACCCGTTGCTGGACGAGCTCAAGCCGCTATGGGCCAAGCTGCGCACTTACCGGTAGTTCGCCAACTTATTCTTTAGTGGAAAGCACACATGCTCATCCGAATCGACAAAGACTGGGATTTTCCCGATGTGAAGCAACAGAGCCCCGGGTCGCGCCGCCAATGGGGGGGACACGAGTTCACCTTCGATCCGGTCAAAGAATGCGATCTGCTGGTGTCGTTAAATCCGCCCAATAAGGAAATAAAGGTCAAATGCCCGCCGGGGAATAAATGGCTATTCACCTTGGAGTCCCCGATTGAGCAATACCGGTGGCACACCGATTCATTTGAATACTTCGACAAGGTCTTCACGTATTGGGATGATTCGGTAGCCGCCAATATTGAGCACGAACAGACCGCATTGCCCTGGCATATCGGCAGGAGTTACGACCAGTTGGTGGCGTTGTCGCGTGAGCAAAGTCTGCAGGCTAAGAAAGAAGCGGTCTCGTGGGTTACCAGCAATGCCACCCACAAAGAAGGGCACAAGCTCCGGATGGGCTTCAAAGACCATTTGCTGTCCCAAAACTTCGATTTCGATCTTTTCGGCAGAGGATTCAGCCCCATCGATGACAAGTTTGACGGCATATTTCCATACCAGTACAGCATTGCCATCGAAAATTATGCGTGCAATGACTATTGGACTGAAAAAATTGCCGATTGCTTTCTGTCGTGGACCATCCCCATTTACTGGGGCGCGAAGAATATCCTGAATTACTTCCCGGAACGGTCGATGATTTTGATTGACCCTAGCGACCCTCAATCTGCACTCAAAAAAATCCGCGAGGCCATGGAAAGTGGCTATTACCACCAGAATCTGGATGCGCTTGCCGAAGCCCGGGATCTGGTACTGAACAAATACCAGCTATTCCCCCATATCACCGGGCTCATTCAAAAATACGGCGTCCAGGCCGGGGCAGACAAACGCAGGGTGTACATTCCCAAAAACAAGGCGCACGGAGAAACCCGCAGCATTTCCTCCGTTGCCGCCAAGATTTTGCGCAGAATTCTGTAAATTATCAGCGGACTTGGGGCACCGTTCGGGCGGAGAATTTCTTGGCCAGGCTGTACCTGCTGGCATCCAGGGGTTTAAATAGATAGACATAGAGCAGCAGGGCAAGCACCACCGACAGCAAGCCCGCAACCGGGCCCACCACAGCGCCAGGCAAACCCAGTTTGGATTGCACGGCCATGGCAAATGACACCGCAATCAGGTGGCCAAGATACACCGGGTAAGACAATTCGCCGATAAATCGGTCGTGTTTATAGTTTCCAAACAAGGCGAATACGACAGGAATAGCCAACGCCCACAGACCGTAGAAAATCAATACGGCATAGTGGTAGCCGATCACTGCGCCCAAAACCTCCACCCCTTTGCTGGCGCCGACCAACACCCCGATAAAAACCAGGCTTGCCAGCGCATAATTTCCAAGGCTTTTCAACTTGAACGCTTTTACCGATGGCGGTAGCTGTCGGTACAGGCGTTGGCTCAGCATGCCCAGCACGAACAAGAACACTTCAAAAGGGAAAAACCGGTATTCCCAAGGGTCTTGCTTCAAGCCCAGTATTTCGTAGACATAAATACGTGCGCACAAAGAGGCAATGGCGATGGCCATCAGCGTTCGGCTGCGCAATGCGCTGAGAAACGGCACCAGCAAATAAAATGTTAATTCCACACTGATCGTCCATGCCTGGGGAATCAGCAAATAGTGGAAGAGGGGATAACTGCTGGTGCGGTAGTCGCTGGTCCACACCAGGCCCTGGCCCGCATCGTCGGCTAGAAACATCACCCAATCCTGAAAAAACAACGTGACATTGGCGATGCCCGCCAATACAACACCCAGCACGCCATTGTGTTGTAAAGGTGCATTGAAGAATGGATGCACCGAGGTCCAGACCCATTGCCAGTGCAGCATGAGCGAGAACAGACTCAGCACCAGGGTCAACGCCAAAATAATCCAGTAGGGGATAAATATGCGCATAAACCGGCTGGCATAAAACTCAGCAGGTGTTGCATAGTGCGTGCCATACACCATTTGCATATAAAAGCCAGATATCAGATAGAAAATCTGTACGGCCTGGTGCCCGTCATGGACCGACCACGGAAAAATGGGGCCACTGTGCACGCCCACCACGCACAGTGCCAAGTACAGCCGCAAGATTCCCATAGAGACATTTTCCGGTACGTCATGGAGGGCCTTACGGTAATGGCGTTTGCGCTATCTGTCCATATTTTGCGCACATCTATAACAAGTATCTGTCTTCTATTGCGCTCAAATAACTACTCCACCACCACCGGCACCCGCTGCGCCAGCGCGCACATCAGTTCATAGCCCACCGTGCCGGCCATCTGGGCGACTTCGTCGATCGGCAACACCACGCCATTCGCGGCGCGGCCCCACAGCGTGGCCACGCTGCCCATGTGCGCTTGCGGCACGGGGGACAGGTCGACCGCCAGCATGTCCATGCTGACGCGGCCCAGGGTGCGGGTGCGCACGCCGTCCACCAGCACCGGGGTGCCGGTGGGGCAGATGCGCGGGTAGCCGTCGGCATAACCGCAGGCCACCACGCCGATGCGCATCGGTTGGTCGGCCACAAAACTGGAGCCGTATCCCACGCTTGCGCCCGTCTGCAGGTCTTGGATAGCTATTATTTTCGCAGCAAGCGTCATGGCGGGCTGCAAGCCCCAGTCGGCGGCGCTGTAGGCCGGAAAGTCGGGTGCGCTGCCGTAGATAGCAATGCCGGGGCGCACCCAGTCGCCCGCCACCTGGGTGGCCAGTGCGGGCTGCTGCAGGGGACCGCCGGGGGTGTGGCGCAGGGTGGCGGCGCTGTTGGCCACGCTGCGCTCGCCGGGCAGGTCGGCGGTGACGGCGTTGAACACCGCCATGGCCTCGGCAATGCCGCGCGGGCCGTCGGCATCGCTGAAATGGGTGATCAGCGAGATTTCATCCACCTGGGGCAGCAGGTTCAGCCGGGTCCAGGCGGAGCGGTAGCGCTCTGGCGCAAAGCCCAGGCGGTTCATGCCGGTGTTCATCTTCAGAAAGATGCGGTGCGGCACGTTGGTCTTGTGGATGGCCAGCATGTCGATCTGCGCGTCGCAGTGCACCGTGTGCCACAGGTCCAGGCGCGAGCACAGTTCCAGGTCGCGCTGCTCGAACACGCCTTCGAGCAGCAGCACCGGGCCGCGCCAGCCGAGGGCGCGCACGCGCTCGGCCTCGTTCAGGTCGAGCAGGGCGAAGCCGTCGGCCCCGCGCAGGCCCTCAAACGCGCGCTCGATGCCGTGGCCATAGGCGTTGGCCTTGACCACCGCCCAGACCCGGGCATCGCCCGCAGCGGCCCGGGCCCGGGCCAGGTTGTGGCGCAGGGCATCGGTGTGGATGGTGGCTTGGATGGGACGGGGCATGGTGGGGGTCCGTTCAGGTCAAAGGCGCGGGCTTGCGGGGTCGGTACAGGGGTATTGCGGATTTTGGCATTCCGCCACGTGATATAACCCGCTGTTCCTGAGACATGGCTTAAATCAACCCGCATCAGCCCCACTGATGCCGTTACCCCAATTTAATGAAGCGCGGTTTCTTTACCCTCATGTCGGCCCAGTTCTTCTCGTCACTGGCCGACCAAGCGCTCTTTGTCGCATCGGTAGCCATGATCCGGGGCAGCGGCGGTGCGCAATGGCAGCAAGCGGCACTGGTGCCGATGTTTGCGTTGTTCTATGTGATCCTGGCCCCCTGGCTGGGTGCCCTGGCCGATGCCTACCCCAAGGGCCGGGTGATGCTGGCCAGCAATGCCATCAAGATGGTGGGCTGCGGGATGATGCTGTTTGGCGCGCACCCGCTGGTGGCCACGGCCATCGTCGGCCTGGGCGCGGCGGCCTATTCGCCCGCCAAATACGGCATCCTGACCGAGATGCTGCCCGCCTCGCAACTGGTCAAGGCCAATGGTTGGATCGAGGGGCTGACGATTGCCTCCATCATTCTGGGCGTGCTGTTTGGCGGCCAACTGGTGGGGCCGATGCTGTCCACCAAGCTGCTGGCGCTGGACTTTCCGCTCATCGACACCGGTATCAGCACCCCGCCCCAGGCCGCCATCAGCGTGCTGATCGCGGTGTATGCGCTGGCCGCATGGTTCAACACCCGCATCCCCGACACCGGGGTGGAGATGCGCCCTATGCCGCGCAACTTCCTGGCCCTGCTGCCGGACTTCTGGCGCTGCAACTCCCGCCTGTGGAACGACAAGCTGGGCCAGATCACCCTGGCCACCACCACCCTGTTCTGGGGTGTCAGCGGCAACCTCAAATACATCGTGCTGGCCTGGAGCGCCACCGCCCTGGGCTACAGCATCACCCAGTCCACCAGCCTGCTGGGCGTGGTGGCGATTGGCACCGCCGTGGGGGCCGTGGCAGCCTCCATGCGCATGCGGCTGGACACGGCCACCAAGGTGATCCCGCTGGGCCTGGCCATGGGCCTGCTGGTGATTCTGATGAACTTCATCCACAACGTCTGGGTGGCTGTGCCATTTTTGATTGTGCTGGGCGGGTTGGGCGGCTTCATGGTGGTGCCGATGAACGCCCTGCTGCAGCACCGCGGCCACAACCTGATGGGCGCAGGCCGCTCGATTGCCGTACAAAACTTCAACGAGCAGCTGTGCATCCTGGCGCTGGGCGCGTTCTACAGCGTGTCCACCGGCATGGGGCTCTCGTCGTTTGGTGCCATCACCGCCTTTGGCCTGGTGGTGGCCGGGTTCATGTGGCTGATCCAGCGCTGGCATGCCGGCAACTGCGTGAAGCACAAGGACGAGGTCGACCATCTTTTGATGCTGGCCCGCACCGACAACACGCACTGAACGCGTGCGTTCCTCCCCCCTGCTGCCGTTCCTGGCGCTGCTGCTCAACGCCTTCATCTGGGGCGTGTCGTGGTGGCCGTTTCGGCAGTTGCAACAAATCGGGCTGCATCCGCTGTGGGCCACCTCCCTGCTGTTTGCCGTGGCCCTGGCGGGCCTGCTGGCCCTGCGCCCCGGCGCGTGGAAGGGTCTGCGCCAACCCGGCCTCTGGCTGCTGCTGGTGGCTACCGGACTGACCAACGTGTGCTTCAACTGGGCCGTGGCCATCGGCGACGTGGTGCGGGTGGTGCTGCTGTTCTACCTGATGCCCGGCTGGGCCGTGCTGCTGGCCTGGGGCCTGCTGGGCGAACGCCCCACCCGGGGGGCACTGCTGCGGCTGGCGCTGGCCGTGGCGGGCGTGCTGGTGGTGCTGTGGCCTGCGGGTGGTGTGGCGGCGACCGCACTGTCGATTGCCGACCTGCTTGCGGTGCTGGGCGGCCTGGGCTTTGCGCTGACCAACGTGCTGCTCAAGCGCCTGCACGCCGTGCCCGGCACCGAGCGCATGGCGGCCATGTTTACCGGCGGCGTGCTGATGGCCGGGCTGGCGGCGGGCATCGGCGGCCCGTTTGGCGTGGTGCCTGCCTTGCCGCCGCTGTGGGACCACGGCGGTGCGATGCTGGCGGTGGCAGGCCTGGGCGTGGCGTTTTTTCTGGGCAACATGGGCCTGCAGTTTGGCGCCTCGCGCCTGCCCACCAGCACCACGTCCATCGTGATGCTGACCGAAGTGGTGTTTGCCAGCGTGTCGTCCATCGCCCTGGGTGCCGCCAGCCTGTCGCTGCGCACGTTGCTGGGGGCCAGCCTGATCTTGCTGGCCTCCATCCTGGCCGCGCGCAGCGAATAGGGCGCACCCCCTGGCTACAGTGCTGCGCATCTTTCGCCAACCCCCTTGCAGGGGGCAACACCAGCGGCCTGGCAAAGCCAGTTCTGCGGTGTTTCTGGAAGGGGTGTCTTTGCACGGTATATAGGCTATTTGGGCCGCTTGCGCCCACTGGATGCGCAGGAGCAGCTATTTATTACATAGCAATCAAAACCATTTGCATCCGGTGTATTTCTGCTTAAATCAGGGGCATGACCACCTCCATTTTTGACTTCACCGCCACCGACATCCACGGCCAGCCCGTGGCCCTGTCGCAGTTCAAGGGCCAGGCCCTGCTGATCGTCAACACGGCCAGCGCCTGCGGCTTCACGCCGCAGTTCGCCGGGCTGGAGGCGCTGCACAAAAGCTACGGCGCCAAGGGTCTGGTGGTGCTGGGGTTTCCGTGCAACCAGTTTGGCGCGCAAGACAAGGGCAGCAACGACGAGATCGCCAGCTTTTGCCAGCTCAACTACGGCGTAAGTTTTCCCATGATGGCCAAGATCGAGGTCAACGGCGCCGGTGCCGACCCGCTGTACCAGTGGCTGTGCGCCGAGGCCCCCGGCCTGCTGGGCACCAAGGCCATCAAGTGGAACTTCACCAAGTTTCTGGTCGGCAAGGACGGCCAGGTGCGCAAGCGCTACGCACCGACTGACACGCCCCAAAGCCTGGCCAAAGATATCGAAGCCGCCTTGGAAATTTAAACAAAATCAGCCTCTAGCGCTTATTCCGCAAGCGTGAGCAGCTCTGTTTTCCATAGCAAACAGAATACCGGACAATCCGGGCTCCTTTCTGTGCGGAGCTGCGTGTGAACTTCCAAGCCATCCTCGACGACATCGTTGCTGACGTGCGGCCCCTGCTGGGCGCGCAGGGCCAGGTGGCCAGCTACATCCCGGCGCTGGCCCGGGTGTCGCCGCAGCAGTTCGGCATCGCCCTGCGCACCCGCGACGGGCTGGAGGCGGCCAGCGGCGACTTTGCCACGCCGTTCTCCATCCAGAGCATGTCCAAGCTGTTCTCGCTGACCCTGGCCATGCAGCACCTGGGCGACGCGCTGTGGCAGCGCATCGGCCGCGAGCCCTCGGGCAACCCGTTCAACTCGCTGGTGCAGCTGGAGCACGAACAGGGCAAACCGCGCAACCCCTTCATCAATGCCGGAGCCATCGCCGTGGCCGACCGGCTGCTGTCGCACGGCGACACGGTGGGCTCGCTGCTGGCCATGCTGTCCGACCTGTGTACCGAGGCCGTGCACCTCGACCCCGAAGTGGCCCGCTCCGAGGCCGACACCGGCTTTCGCAACCACGCGGTGGCCAACTTCATGAAAAGCTTCGGCAAGCTCGACAACCCGGTGGCCGCCGTGCTGGACCTGTACTTCCACCAATGCGCCATCCGCATGAGCTGCCAGCAAATGGCCCGCGCCGCTGGCTACCTGTGCCGCGACGGCCGCCACCCCCACCGCGACGGCGTCTGCGTGGTTACCGAAAGCCAGGCCCGCCGCCTCAACGCCCTGATGCTGACCTGCGGCACCTACGACGCCGCGGGCGAGTTCGCCTACCGCATCGGCCTGCCCTGCAAAAGCGGCGTCGGCGGCGGCATCGTCGCCGTGGTGCCCGACCAGCTCACCCTGTGCGTCTGGTCACCGGCGCTGGATGCCAGCGGCAATTCGCTGCTGGGGATGCATGCGCTGGAGCTGTTTGCGGCGCGCACCGGCTTGTCTATTTTTTAGGTTTTGCGGGCCTGGATCTTTCAGTAAAATCAGGCCATAGCGCATATCCCTAGTGCGCTAATAGCTACATTTACAATAGCAATTGGCATCCGACTAGCTGAACCGCTCGACCAGAAAATCCACAAAGCTGCGCAGCTTGGGCGAGCGGTAACGGTCCGGCAGGTAGACCACGCTCATCGGCCGACTGGGCAGCGTATGGGTGGCAAACAATTGCACCAGACGGCCAGCCTGCACGTCGGCCTGCAGCAGAATCGCCGGCTGCAACACGATACCCAAGCCGTGCAGGGCCGCCACCCGCAGTGCCTGCCCGTTGTTGACCTGCAGGCGACCCGAAACCGGCACGCGGCAGATGGTGTCTTGCGTGTCCGTCAAGCGCCAATGCACCAGGGCGGCGGGCGAGAACGACAGGCATTCGTGCTGGCCCAGGTCCTCGGGCGTAGCCGGTGTGCCGCGGCGAGCCAGGTACTCGGGCGATGCGCAAATCATCAGCCGGTAGGGTGCCAACGGCCGGGCGATCAGCGCCGAGTCTGGCAGCGGGCCGATGCGGATCGCCGCCTCAAAGCCCTCCTCCACCAGGTCGACCACGCGGTCGCACAGGGCCACGTCCACGCTCACCTCGGGGTAACGCGCCAGGTACACCGACAAGGCCGGTACCAGGGCTTCGGTGCCAAAGCTCACGGGCGCGCTGATGCGCAGCTTGCCTGCGGGTGCCAATTGCAGGTTCTGCGCCTGCGCATCGGTCTCGGCCACCAGACGGAGGATTTCCTTGCAGCGCGCGTAGTAGTCCTCGCCAAAAGCCGTGAGGTGCTGGCGGCGGGTGGTGCGCTGCAGTAGCTGCATGCCAAGGCGCTTTTCCAGCGTGCGCAAGTGGTTGCCCGCCATGGTCGCCGAAATGCCGCAGGCCGTGGCAGCTGCGCTGAGGCTGCCCTTTTCCACCGCCTGTACGTAGACCCGCATGCTGTCAAACACGTCCATTCAGCACTCCTTATTTCAAATCTATCAACTTAACCGAAGTTTATCTCGGATGGTTTTTAAATAAAACTGCGGTCTTCCTTCATTCCAGAGAAAACACCGTGCACGCCATCCAACTCACCGCCCATTCCCTCAGCGCTTTTCAAAGTACCGAGCTGCCCGACCCGCAGGCTGGCCATGGCGAGGTACTCGTGCGCATGCGCGCCGCCACGCTGAATTACGCCGACGTGGCCGTGGCCACCGGTGCCTTCCCCGGCGCCAGTTTCCCGATGGTTCCGGTCGCCGATGGTGCGGGCGAGATTGCGGCCCTGGGCGCAGGTGTCAGCGGCTGGGCCGTGGGCGACCGCGTGGTGCCGCACTTCATGCCCGGCTGGCAAGACGGCCCGATGGCACCGCGCAAGGTGGTCGGCATGCGCGGCATCAGCTTGCCGGGTTCGCTGGCCGACTACGTGGCCGTGCCCGCCCACAGCCTGGTCGCCCTGCCCGCGCATCTGGATTTCGTCCAGGGTGCGGCGCTACCGATCGCCGCCACCACCGCGTGGAACGCCGTGCGTTCGGCCCCGCTGCGGCCAGGCTCGGTGGTGCTGCTGCTGGGTACAGGCGGTGTCAGCATCTTTGCCCTGCAGTTCGCCAAAGCATCCGGCGCGACGGTGATCCTGGCTTCGTCCTCCGACGAAAAGCTGGAGCGCGCGCGCCAACTCGGTGCGGACCACCTGGTCAACTACCGCGCCACCCCCGCCAGGGACGCAGAAGTGCTGAAACTCACCGGCGGGCGCGGTGTCGACCTGGTGGTGGAAACCGTGGGCGGGGCCACCATTGCCCGCTCGCTCAACGCCACCGCCATGGGCGGCACGGTGTTCACCGTAGGCTTCCTTACCGGCACCGCCGCATCGGTTGATCTGCTGCCCGTCATCGTCAAGGGCCTGCGCATCGTCGGCAACAGCACCGGCTCGGTGGCCGACCTGGCCCAGGCCACCCGCGCGATTGCCGCCCACCGCATCGTGCCCGTGATCGACCGCATCTTCGGCATCAATGACACCAGCGCCGCCTATACCGAGCTCAGCGCTGGCGGACGCCACTTCGGCAAGCTGGCCATTGTGCATTGAGGCAGGGCCTGGAGAATCACGACAAATATGGCGCTAGCGCTTATTCCACCAGCGCCAGAAGCTACTAATACCATAGCACCCTCCCACCCAAGCGTCCAGCCCGCGCCGCCGGTTAGCTGTGCTGCGAAAGCGTGGCCGTGGCGCCCGACCAGCTCACCCTGTGCGTCTGGTCTCCGGCGCTGGATGCCAGCGGCAATTCGCTGCTGGGGATGCATGCGCTGGAGCTGTTTGCGGGGCGGACGGGGTTGTCTATTTTTTAGGGATGGGGTTGGAAGGGAATTGGGTGTTTGCGCCCATTGCATGGGCGTGAGAAGCTATGAATAAAATAGCAATTTCCAACCGCAATAGGTATCCTGCCTCCGGGCTGCTTGGACGCACGCGGAAATCTCCGCATCGTGCGGCCGTTTTCGGCCAAAAGCAGAAACCTGAATTGCCATTTCAAATCACTTAAATGAAGAATTACTCGGTGCTCGTGGAGCGGTGGCTGTTGCCTGAGTCGATACCTCCTGTAGTGCGTCCAGTAGTGGAGTCGCTCCGAAAGATGGGTATTAAGGTCTGCAGCGTCGGCATGGAGAATCCGAAAGCGCCAACGCACTATGTATTCGTTGACCAGCCATTTGACGCTCAGAAACTACTAGCCGAACTACACGAAAGCACTGGTCTAAGCGTTGACCAAAACGGTTCAGGAATCAACTCCCGAGAATATGTATGGATAGGATTTGAGGCGGGCATTTGCATGGTCGCTAACTCTCAGCCATCCACACTCTGAAAATTCAAGCCAAATAGGCTTCTACCGCCCATCCAACAAGCACAAGCAGCTACTAATCCCATAGCACCTATCCCGCCCCAACCTCACCCCCCCACGTTCCCCGCCCGCGCCCTGCGCGCTTCTGAATTCGGGTGCATGGGCCGCAAATACTCGTGCAGCGTCAGCGCCGCCGCCCCCACCACGGCGGCGAGGGGGCCGTAGCGGGCCATGCGGATGCTGGGGGCGGGCATGCCGGAGCTGGCGGCGTAGGTGGCTACGGTGGCCAGGGCGCTTTGCAGGAATTCGGGGTGGTGGTCGCAGGATTGGCCGCCGACCACGATGGCACGGGGGTTGAAGGTGGTCCACAGGTTTTGCAGCAGCACGCCCAGGTAGTGGCCCGAGCGGCCCAGGTCTACCGCCTTGCCGTCCTGGCCGCTGAGGGCGCGCAGGCCGATGAAGGCTTCGGCGCAGCCCCGGCGGCCGCAGGAGCACAGCGGGCCGTCGATCTGCATGATGGTGTGGCCGATTTCCCCGGCCATGCCTTGCGCACCACTGAACAGCCGGTCGTTGGAGACGATGCCCGCGCCCACGCCCGCGTCGCAGCTCACAAAGATCAGGGGGTCTTCGCCCTCGCCGTCGGCAAATTCGTACTCGCCCAGGGCACCCGCGTCGGCGTCGTTTTGCAGCTGCAGCGGCACCGGCGGCAGGCCGACCTCGGCCAGGGCGCGGGTCAGGTGGCCGAGCAGGTCCAGGTTGCGCCAGCCCAGGTTGGGGGCAAACAGCACCAGGCCGCTGGCGTGGTCGATGGCGCCCGGGGTGCACACGCCCACGCCCACCAGTTCCAGGCCCACCGCCACCAGTTCGGCATAGGCCGTGGCCACCATGCGGGCGGTTTGCCCGCTGGCCAGGGCCGGGTCGGTGCTGGCCAGCGGCTGCTCGTCGGCATGCAGGATTTCGCCCTGCAGGCTGACGCAGGCCACGCGCAGCACGCCAACGGCGATTTCCACCCCGATCAGCGCGCGCTTGCCCTCGTGGATGCGCAGCGGCGTGGACGGGCGGCCCAGGCCTTCGTTGACGGTTTCCATGGCCTCGGTGAGCCAGCCGTCATCCAGCAGCTCGCGCACCAGCAGGCTGACGGTGGATTTGGTCAGGCCGCTCTCGGTGGCCAGCCGCGCCCGCGACAGGCCGGGCTGGGCGCGCAGCAGACGCAGCAGCACGCTGCGGTTGATGCGCTTGACGAGTTGCTGGTCGCCGGTGGTTTTCATAGGGGCTTGCCGAGTGGGGAAAGCGCTAAGTCTAGTGTGCTGCGCGCTCGGTTTGCGGCTTGCCTTCGGGGCGTTTGCCGGTGATGACCATGCCCAGCACCTCGTCCTCGGTCACGTCGGCGGTGGCGTAGGTGCCGACCAGCTTGCCGTTTTTCATCACCGCCAGCCGGTCGCTCAAGCCAAACACGTCGGGCATGTCGTGGGTGATCAGGAAGATGCCCACGCCTTCGCTCTTGAGCTGCTGCACCAGGCGGCCGACCATGGCGGTTTCTTCAGGGCCCAGCGCGGCGCAGGGCTCGTCCATGATCAAAATGCGGGCGTTGAAGAACAGCGCCCGCGAGATGGCCACCACCTGGCGCTGGCCGCCCGAGAGCTGCCGCACCGGCACGCGGATGTTGGTGAAGTTCTTGTTCAGGCGGGCAAACACCTTGCGGGCGTGGACCTCCATGAAATGGTCGTCCAGGGTGTTCCAGCGGGTCATCTTCTCGCGGCCCAGGAACAGGTTGGCCACCGAGTCGAGGTTGTCGGCCAGGGCCAGGGTTTGGTAGATGGTTTCAATGCCCTGGGCCTGGGCCTCGGCGGGGGTCCGGATGTGCACTTTGTGCCCGGCCACCAGGGTGTCGCCAGAGTCGATGGGGTAGGCCCCGGCCAGCATTTTCATCAGCGTGGATTTGCCCGCGCCGTTGTGGCCCAGCAGGGCGACCACTTCGCCGGGATACAGGTTGACGCTGACACCGTCTACCGCGACCACGCCGCCAAAGGCTTTGCGGATGTCGCGCAATTCGACCAGGGGTTGGGAGAGGTCGGCCATTTAGCGGTCTCCCGTGAATTTGCGGTACAGCACATCGAAGACGACGGCCACGATCAGCACCTGGCCGATGATGACCATGCGCTTGCCGATGGACACGTCCAGCAGCAGCATGCCGCTGTCCAGTGACTGCATGATTAGCGCGCCCAGCACCGAGCCGAAGATCGACCCGCTGCCCCCGGCCAGCGCGGTGCCGCCAATCACGGCAGCGGCAATCACGTACAGCTCCATGCCGGTGCCCAGCGAATTGGTGCCGGCATTCAGCCGCGCGATGGAAACAATCGCGGCAATCGTGATCAGCACGCCCAGCAGCGCGAACAATTGCAAGGTCACCTTCTTGACCGGAATGCCCACCAGCGCCGCCGCGTCAGGGTTGCCGCCCATGGCGTACACGTAGCGGCCAAAGCGGGTGCGGTGCACCAGAAACGACAAGCCGCCCGCCACCACCGCCCAGATCAGCACCGGCACCGGGATGCCTTGGGGCTCGGTCTTGCTGGATATCTGGTAGTGGTTCATGGCGCTGGCAAAGGCCAGCAGCAGCGCGATGGGCACGCCGACCAGCAGCGCCTCCATCCACAGCGGGTCGGTGGCCACGCCGTGCTGCTGGCGGGTGCGGCGCTTTTGCACGGCGCGCAGCAGCATCCCGGCGCTGAGCAGGCCCACCACCACCCAGCTGGCGGTGGCGCCGATGCCGCCGTCGTAGCCGCCGCCCAGGCGCAGAAAGAAATCGTTGGTGACCGGCTGGGTCTTGCCGTCGGCCACCAGAAAGGCCGCGCCGCGAAACGACATCAGCCCACCCAGGGTGACCACAAACGAGGGCACGCCCAGCACCGCCGTGAGCCAGCCCTGGTAGATCGATACCGCCATGGCCACCGCCAGCCCGGCCAGGCAGGCCGTGGGCCAGGACCAGTTGGCGCTGTACTGCAGGTAGGCAATGAGCACGCCCACAAAGCCCATCACCGAGCCCACCGACAGGTCGATGTGCCGGGCCACGATGACCAGCACCATGACGGTGGACACAATGCCCACCACCGCCGTCTGCTGGGCGATGTTGTAGAGGTTTTCCGGCGAGAAAAACAGGCCGCCGGACATCAGGCCAAAGCCCAGTGCCAGTACGGCCAGCACCAGGCTCATCAGCACCAGCCGCCAGTCGATGGCGGCGTTGCGCCAGGGGTTGGGGGAATCGGTCATGGGATTTTTTGTAGAGTTGCAGGGGCCATCCAACCCTCACCCCGGCCCTCTCCCATGCTTGGGAGAGGGAGGTGGACTTGTCCCCTCTCCCGCGAGCGGGAGAGGGTTAGGGTGAGGGCGGAAGTCCGATTTACTTGCAGGCCGCCGGTGCCGCCGCAGCGTCCACACCCTTGCAGAGCTCGTCCTTCTTGATCCAGCCCGCCTTCACCACCACGTCGAGGTTGTCACGGGTGATGGCCACGGGGGCCAGGAAGTGCGACTCCAGCGCAATCTTCTTCTCGCCACCGCTCCAGCTCACGGCACCGGGCACCTTTTTGCCATTGCCCAGAGCCACGGCGGCGCTGGCGGCTTCGCTGCCCAGGGCGCGGGCATCTTTCCACACCGAGACAGTTTGCGAGCCCAGGGCCACGCGGTTCAGTGCGGCAAAGTCGCCGTCCTGGCCGGACACCGGAATGCCCTTGATGCCCTTGCTGGTGAGTGCCGCCACCACGCCACCGGCGGTGCCGTCGTTGGAGGCGATCACCGCATCCACCTTGCCGCCCACCTTGGTGAGGATCTGCTCCATGTTCTTTTGCGCCACTTCGGGCTTCCAACCGTCGGTGTATTCCTCGCCCACGATCTTGATGGCACCGGACTTGACGGCAGCGGCGATCACCTCTTGCTGGCCTTCGCGCAGGAAGTCGGCGTTGGGGTCGGTGGGCGAGCCCTTGATCATCACGTAGTTGCCCTTGGGCTGGGCCTTGAACACGGCGCGGGCCTGCATGCGGCCCACTTCCTTGTTGTCAAAGGTGATGTAGAACACTCCGGGCGCTTCGATCAGGCGGTCGTAGGCAATGACGGGCACCTTTTGCTTGGTGGCCTTGTTGACGGCGGGCAGGATGGCATCCTTGTCCATGGCCAGCACGATCAGCACTTTTGCGCCCTTGGTCATCAGGCCTTCGATGTCACCCAGCTGCTTCTCGGGCGAGCCACCGGCATCGGCGCTGATGTACTTGGCACCCAGCTTCTCCAGCTGCGCCTTGATGGCACCTTCGTCGGTTTTCCAGCGTTCCTCCTGGAAGTTGGACCAGCTCACCCCCACCGTCATTTGCGCCAGCGTGGCGGTGCTGACGGTCCCGAGGGCGGCCAGTGCCAGGACGGACAGGGTTGTCTTGAATGTGTTTTTCATGCTTGTCTCCATTGGGTGCCTTTAACAGGCGGGTCTGGTAAGGCGAATGCGAGGTAGATAGTTCGACTTCCGGACGAACTATCCGGCATTTTGCAGATTGCCGAACTAGGACTTGCCCTAGGTTGCGATGCAAAGGGCCGCCAACACACTTTTGAATGAAATCAGCCGCTCGTGCTCATTCCATGAGCGTGAGCAGCTATCAAAACCGCAGCATCAACCGATCGTGTTGGCGATACGGGTATAGAAGGCCATGTCGTGCCGGTACTGGGTGTCGGAGATCTGGCGGTTGGTGTGCTGGGTGGTCAGCTGGTCCATCACCTTGCGGACCTGGGCCTGCGGGCTGGCGCTGCCGGGGGTGCTACCGGGCCCACCGCCATCAGGGTTGCGCTGCTGGATCAGGTCCATCGCGCGGCTGGACAGGGACACGCTGGCCTGGGACTGGGCCAACAGGTCTTTGGCGGCTTGGGAGATGGTGACGGTGTCGGTGGCGGCGGGGGCCGACGTGGTTTCGGTCGCCTTAGGTGCAGCCTGCCGGGTCGGTGCAGCGCTGGCCAGGGTGGCCAGGGTAGATTGCAGACGGCTGGCTTGGATGTGCATGGTGCACCAACCATAACCAGGCCGTCGCGCCGCGAAGTCCCGAAAAGCGGGTCAAAAATGCCGCTTTCTCACCCGCCCCCAGCGGGCTAGCCCACGCGGACGGGCCGCCGGGGCCGCACCAGGTCGGCCACCAGCGGCGGCAACGACAGGCCCAGCAGCAGCAGCGCCAGCGGCACCACCCAGATAAAGCCGACGTATTTGAAGCCGGTAGCCCCCACCAGCCCGCCCACCACAAAGGCCGACAGCAAGGTGGCGTACAGGCGCAGCTTGGTGCGATTGGCCCGCACGCGGGATGCCAGCGGGCTGCCCTCGCGGTTCATGTAGAACAGCTTGCCCAGCTCGATGCCAAGGTCGGTGATCACGCCGGTCATGTGGGTGGTGCGGATCTGCGAGGCCGAAAGCTTGGACACCACGGCGTTTTGCAGCCCCATGGTGAAGGCCAGCACCAGCAACGTGAGCGGCACGGCAAACGGGGTCTGGCGGTTCAGCGTGCCACCGATCAGGCCAAACACCAGCAGCAGCAAGGCCTCGCACAGCAAGGGCAGCGCGTATTGGCTGCGCAGATGGTGCTGCCGCGCCCAGTTCACCAGCACGGCCGTGGTTCCCGCGCCCGCGGTGAAGGCCAGCAAGGCGCCCAGCGCGCCCAGCACGAGCTTGATGTTGCCCAGCACCAGGTTGTCGGACAGCATGGAGGCAAAGCCGGTCATGTGCGAGGTGTACATGCCCACCACCAGAAAGCCGCCTGCGTTGATGGCCCCCGCATTGAACGCCAGCAGGCCGCCCAGCAGCCGGTTGGTGGCCGCAATGCGGTGCTGGCTGGTCAGGTGGCGAAGGCGGCGCATGCAGTGTACTTTGGTAAGAAATCAGGGCCTAGCGCTTATTCTATAAGCACAAACAGCTACCAAAAAAGTAGCAACAACCGACTGGCATCGCCCGGAACAAAGACACCGGCACATCGCCCTGCATGGCCGGCTTGCAGCCCGACGCGGGCACCGATCGATACGCACAGGGTGCCGGCCAGCAGCGCCCCTGCAGAAGGCATTTTCCGCCATCGAAGCCGTTGCGGGTCGGCAACAGCCCACCCACCCTGCGAAGCCCTGAAAAGCGGGCGGGAAAAGCCGTTCGACCTGTAACAAGATATGTTGTTTCAATTTGTTATATGACGTATAAGTATGTAGCAAATGGTGCATGTTGGGGTCTTGCACCGTTCACAATGTTTCTGCCAAACAGAACGCAAAAGAATGTACACAATTCCCTTCAGGATTGAGATCGTTGCGCGGCCCACGCTGACGACATGAGCGTTCGCCCCCAAGACCCCTCCATGCTGGCGCTGTCGCTGCAGGCCACCGTGCTTTCGCATGCGCGCCTGCGGGAAGCGGCCACCGCGTTTGCCAGTGAAATCGCCAGCGCCCGAGGCTGTACGCGGGTCAGCGTGGGGTTTCTGGTCAACGGTTGCATCACCCTGGTGGCGGTGTCACACGGCAGCGACGAAGGCCTGGGCGGCAAGGCTTTCGCCAACCTGGCCGCCGCCATGGACGAGGCGGTGGCGCAAGGGGCCAGCGTGCGCTGGCCCGCCGACGGGGCCCCGGCCATCCGGCTGGCGCACAGCCGCCTGGCCACCGGCGCGGTCGGCGGCGTGGCCACCGTGCCCATCGTCTACATCGGCGAGGCTATTGGCGCGGTGACCTGCGAGTGGTCGACCTGCCCACCGGGCCTGGCGCTGCTGGTGCAGGAACTGGAAAACCTGGTGAGCCTGGCCGGGCCGGTGCTGTACCTGATGCACCAGCGCGAGGCTCCGTTGGGCAGGCGCGTGGCCCACGCACTGCGCCGCAGCGGCCGCAGGCTGCGCTCGGCCGAGGGGGCGCGCCTGCGCATCGCCGTGGCGCTGGCGCTGCTGGCGGCGGTAGCCTTGTTGGCCTGGCCCGCGGCGTACCGTGTGGGCGGCCGCGCGCATATCGAAGGCGAGCAGCAACGCTCGCTGGTGGCGCCCGCAGATGGTTTTCTCAAGGCGGCCCATGTCCGTCCCGGCGACCATGTCAAGGCCGGGCAGGTGCTGGTGGAAATGGCCGACCAGGACCTGGCGCTGCAGCGGCGCAAATGGACCAGCGACCTGGGCCAGCAGGAAAACGCCTACGCCAGCGCCGTGGCCCGCGCCGACCGCGCGGCCATGGTGATCGCCCTGGCCCGCGCCGATGAAGCCCGCACGCACCTGGAGCTGGTCGATGCCGAGCTGGCCCGTTCGCGCATCCTGGCGCCGTTTGACGGCATCGTGGTCGACGGTGACCTGAGCCAGTCGCTGGGCGCGCCGGTAGAGCGCGGCAAGCCGCTGATGGTGATGGCCCCGCTGGAGCGCTACCGTGTGGTGGTGCAGGTCGACGAACGCGACATTGCCGACGTAAAGACCGGCCAGCAGGGCTCGTTGGCGCTGTCCGCCCTGCCCTGGGATGCACTGCCGATCCGCGTGACACGCATCACGCCGGTGGCGCATGCGGTAGACGGGCGCAATGTGTTCGATGTGGAAACCGACATTACCGCCGACGCCACCCGCATCCGGCCGGGGCTGGAGGGCGTGGCCAAGATCACCGTGGGCCAGGCGCCGCTGGCCTGGGTGGGCTCGCACCGCCTGGTGGAATGGGTCCGGCTGGCTGTTTGGGGCTGGCTGCCTTAGCACCCGCCCTGTCGCAGCATGGAAACCTCCCTCTTCAGCCCCCGCTGGTACCGCGTCGCCGGATTGCGGCCCCAACTGCGCGCCCAGGTAGACCTACAGCGGCAAGTGCAGCGCGGCACGCCGTGGTACGTGCTGCAAGACCGCAGCAGCGACAGCGTGCACCGCCTGAACGCAGCGGGTCACGCCTTTCTGGGCCGCTGCGATGGCTCTGTGACGGTGCAGCAGGTATGGGACGCGCAGTTGGCCGACCGGCCCGAAGCAGCGATATCGCAGGACGAAGTGATCGAGCTGCTGGTGGCCCTGCATGGCCGTGGGCTGGTGCAGTTCGACGTGACACCCGACGTGGAAAACCTCTTCCACATGCAAGACCGGCGGCAACGCCGTCGGCGCCGTGGCGGCGTCAATCCGATGGCTTTTCGGCTCACGCTGGGCGACCCTTCGCGCGCACTCGACCGGCTGGCCCGGCTGGCGCCCTGGGTGTTCTCGGGTGCAGGCCTGGGCCTGTGGCTGGTGGCCGTGCTCGCGGCAAGCCTGGCCGCGGCCATGCACTGGACCGAACTGCTGACCTACGCCGACAAGGTGCTGCATTCACCCGGCTATCTGCTGACCGCCTGGCTGATGTACCCGCTGATCAAGACCGTGCACGAAGCCGCCCACGCGCTGGCCTTGCGCCACTACGGCGAGCACGTGCGGCTGGCCGGTATCACGCTGGTCCTGCTCAACCCGGTGCCCTTCGTCGACGCCTCCGCCGCCGAAGGCCTGCGCAGCCGCCACCAGCGCGCTTTGGTGAGTGCGGCTGGCATCATGGCCGAACTGCTGGTCGCGGCAGGGGCCATGGCGGTGTGGCTGGCAGTGCAGCCGGGGCTGGTGCGCGACGTGGCCTTCATCACCCTGCTGATCGGGGGCCTGTCCACCCTGCTCACCAACGGCAATCCGCTGCTGCGCTATGACGGTTACTACGTTTTTTGCGACCTGCTGGATCTGCGCAACCTGGCCACCCGCAGCGGCCGCTACGGGACCGAAGGGCTGGCGCGCCACCTGTTCGGCATCCGCACCCCGGTGCCGCTGGAGGTATTGCCCGGCGAAGGCTTCTGGCTGCTGGTCTATGCGCCCCTGTCCTGGGTGTACCGGCTGGTGCTGTCGGTGGCGGTGGGGCTGTGGGTGGGCAGCTTCTCGTCGCTGGTGGGCTTTTTTGTCGGACTGATGATGCTGATCGCCAACATCGGTCTGCCGCTGTGGCGCGTGCTGCAGATGCTGCGCACCGCCGCCACCGAAGACGGCGTGCGACACCGCGCCGCCTGGCGCGCCGGTGCGGTGGCCCTGGTGGTGGTGGGCCTGCTGGGCTGGCTACCCGTGCCGGACCGCACCCTGGTCGAAGGCGTAGTCTGGCTGCCCGACCAGGCCCAGATCCGCGCCAACACCGACGGCTTTATCCAGGCGCTGCATGCGCGCAACGGCCAGCACGTCCAAACCGGCGAGCTGATCGCCACCCTGTCCGACCCGCAACTCACCGCCCAGCGCGCCACGCTCCACGCCGATGCCGCCGAACTCGATGTGCGGTTGTTCCGCGCCATGGACACCGCGCCCCAGGATGCTCCTGACCTGCGCGAGCGCCTGGCCTACGCGCAGGCCGAGCTGGCACGGGTGGACGACAAGCTCGCCCAGCGCGAGATCCGCGCATTGGGCAATGGCTTGCTGGTGCTGCCGCACGAGGACGAAGTGGTCGGGCAGTTCCACAAGCGCGGCGACCGCATCGGTTACCTGCTGACCGCAGCGCCCACCGTGGTGCGTGTGGCCTTGCCACAGCAAGAGGCAGACCTGGTGCGTGGCAGCCCTTCCACCGTGCAGGTCCGCCTGGCCGACGGCTTCGCCAGCGTACACACGGGCCGCATCGCCGCCAGCGTACCCGGCGCGGCCATGCGCCTGCCCAGCGCCGCGCTGGGCGACACCGCAGGCGGACGCATCGCCACCGACAGCAGCGACAAGGAAGGGCTCACGCCACGCCAACCGGTGGTGGTGATGGACGTGGAGCTGGCCCCACCCAACGCCGCCGCCCATACCAGCGACCGGGTCGGCGCGCGCGCCCTGGTGCGCTTCGACCACGGCACCCGGCCCATCGCCGCGCAGGCGGTGCGCCAACTGCAGCAATTGTTCCTCGGCCATTTCAACCCTTCCACATGAACGCCAGCACCCTGCCCATCCCCGGTCTGTGCTGGGGCCATTACCCGGAACGCAGTGAGCCCACAGGCCCACGCCAATGGCGGCGCGCGCCCCTGCTGGCCTGGGGCTGGCCGGGTGAACTGCGTGGCCGCGCAGAGCAGGCGGCACGCCAGGCCATGGCCCTGCAAGACCTGTCGGCACAGGCCTTTGCGGCACAGGGCGCCATGCTGCAGCAGCGCATATTGCACAACGGCTGGCGGCGCGAGGTACTGGTGCAGGCCTGTGCCCATGCGGCAGAAGGGGCGCGGCGCGCACTGGGCTGGATAGCCTACGTGGAACAGCTGATGGCCGCGCTGGCCCTGCTGGACAACCAGATGGCGGAAATGGCCACCGGCGAAGGCAAGTCGCTGGCGGCGGCCCTGGCCGCCGGGGTGGGTGCGCTGGCTGGCATTCCGGTGCATGTGCTCACGGCCAACGACTACCTGGTGGAGCGCGATGCCACCACCTTCGCACCGTTTTATGCCTTGCTGGGCCTGCGTGTGGCCTTCGTCACGGCACCCCAGTCGACTGAGATGCGCCGCTTGGCCTATGCGCAGCCGGTGGTCTACGCCACGGCGCGGGAGGTCGCCTTCGACTACCTGCGCGACCGGCTAAGCCACGGCACACCCCGGCAGGCGCTGCAGCGCCGGGTGCAGGCACTGGCCGCACCCATGGGGGCGCAGCCGCTGCTGCGCGGCCTGTGCATGGCGGTCATCGACGAGGCCGACAACATCCTGGTCGACGAGGCACAGATGCCCCTGGTCCTGACCCGCGCAGTGGCGCAGGCCAGCGACCGGGCCTTCCTGTGGCAGGCGTACGCGCTGTCAGCCCGCCTGGCCACCGGGGTGGATTACCAGCTGCAGGAAGACACGCGCCGCGTGCAGCTCACCGAGACGGGCCGCACCCACATCGCCACACTCACGGCCACGCTTGGCCCGCTGTGGCTGAACAGCCGCCACCGCGACGAAACCCTGGCCACCGCGCTCACTGCGCGGCACGCGCTGGTCCGCGACCGGGACTACCTGCTCATGCAGTCACCAGACACACCCGGTGGGCAGGAAGTTGTGATCGTCGACACCGTGAGTGGCCGCATCGCCGAGGGCCGCAAGTGGTCGCACGGCTTGCATGCGCTGGTGTCCATCAAGGAAGGCTGCAAGCTGCCCGCCGAGACGGAAACCCTGGCGCAGATTACCTTCCAGCGATTTTTCCGACGCTACCACCGTCTGGGCGGCATGAGCGGCACCCTGCGCGAAGCGCGGGCCGAATTGCGCTCCTTGTATGGCTGCGGCATGGTGCAAGTACCGCCGCGTCTGCCAAGCCAGCGCCTGGCCTGGCCGACGCGCCTGTATGCCGACGAGCCCGCGCGGTGCCGCGCCGCAGTAAAACGTACGCAGGAGCTGGTCGCCCTCGGCCGCCCGGTGCTGATCGGTTGCGACTCGGTCGAGGCTTCGCAAGCCATGGCCCTCGCCTTGGGCCAGGCCGGCATCGCCCATGCGGTGCTGAACGCCCGCTTTGATGCCGAAGAGGCCGCCATCGTGGCGCGCGCCGGGCAGCGCGGCCAGGTCACCGTGGCTACCAACATGGCCGGGCGCGGCACCGACATCCAGCCCGATGCCGCAGCCCTGGCCGCGGGCGGCCTGCATGTGCTGAGCTGCCAGCGCAACGCATCCCAACGCCATGACCGCCAGCTCCTGGGCCGCGCGGCACGCCAGGGCGAGCCCGGCAGCGGCGAAGTCTGGCTGGTGCTGAACCCGGACGACCACCCTACCCATGGCCTGCGCGCACGTTGCGCCAGCCTGGCATCCCCCGATGGCCGGATGCCCGTGCCCGCCTGGCTGCAAACCCTGTGGCGGCAGGCCGCCCAGGACCGGGAAGACAGCCGCCGGGCCCGCCGCCGCCGCCAATTGTTCCGAAACGACCTGGCCATGGACGACGGCCTGTCTTTCTGTGGATCGACCGAATGAAAAACCATCGCTACCAATTCCTGTTTTCCGCCTTTCGAAAGTCGCCCAGCGTCCTGGCGGCATGGGTAGGCCTGTGCCTGGGCCTTCCGGTCGCTGCCCAGCCGGTGCCCATGGCTCCGCCCACTGCATCCATGGCATCGCTCGCCTGCCTGATCCTTCCCGAGCGGGTGGCCGACATCGGCAGCGCGGTGATCGGCATCGTCGAGACCATCGAGGTGGAACGCGGCGACACCGTGCGCAAGGGCCAGGTGCTGGTCCGTATGCGCGCCGAGGTGGAACGCGCCAACAACGAGGTCGCACGCTCACGTGCCTTGAGCGAAGCCGAGCTGCGCGGCGCGCTGGCTGCACGCGATCTGGCCCAGCTCAAGCTGGACCGCTCGCACTCCCTGAAGGCCGAGAACTTCATCTCGACGCAGGCGGTCGAACAAGTCCAGGCCGAATTGCGCGTGGCCCATGAAAAGGTGGCCCAGGCCCGCGAGAACCTGCGCACGCTGGCGCAGGAGGTACACATGTCCGACGCGCAATCCGCGCAACGGATTTTGCGCAGCCCGTTCGACGGCGTGGTCATCGAACGCTACGCAAATCCCGGGGAACGCTTCGAAGACAAGCCGCTGCTGAAAGTGGCGGCCATCCGCCAATTGCGCGTGGAGGTGGTAGCGCCGACCGCATTGTTCGGCAGCCTCCAGCCGGGGCAAGAAGTGATGGTGTCGCCCGAGTTGCCGGGCGCTGCACCGCGCACTGCGCGCATCGCCCAGATCGACCGCGTGCTCGACCCGGCCAGCAACACCTTCCGGATGCGGCTGGACCTGCCCAACACCGATGCCAGCCTGCCCGCCGGACTGCGCTGCAAGGCGGATCTCGGCCTGCGGGCGGCCAGGCCGCCGGCTTCCGCCGCACGCTGAGCACCGGCCTGTTCCACCATGGTTGCCCCCACCCGCCGCCGCGCCGTCCTCGAAGACGTAGAGCCGCGCATCCTCTACGCCGCCGACCACCCAGCCGCGGCCGTGGCGGCTCCACTGCTGGCGCAGGAAGCGTCCATGGTGGCGCGGCCCGAAGCCCAGCCAGAGACCGAGGCGCCGCGCGATGCCACGGAGCTGGTATTCATCGACGAGCGCGTGCCCGATGCCGACCTGTTGATCGCCGACATCACTGCGCAGACAGCCGGGGGGCGGCATATGGAGGTGGTGCGCATCGGGGCGGACGAAGATGGCATCGCGCGGATCTCGGCCATCTTGGCCGAACACAGCGATGTCACTGCCGTGCATGTGTTGGCACACGGCAGTGCGGGCAGCGTAACGCTGGGCAACACCACGCTGGACCACGATGCCCTGCTGCTGCGGGCGGGGGAAATCGCTGCCTGGGGCGACCACCTGTGCGGCGATGCCGACCTGCTGCTCTATGGCTGCGACGTGGCCAGCACCGCCGAGGGCCAGGCGCTGGTGCAGAACCTGGCGCAGCTGACAGGAGCCGACGTGGCCGCTTCCGACAATCTGACCGGTGCCGCCGGGCTCGGCGGCGACTGGGTGCTGGAGATGCATACCGGCACCGTCCAGACAGCCAGCGCCATCGACGCGGCCGGACAAGCCGCATTCGACGCGGTGCTGGCCACCTACACCGTAACCAACACCAACAACACCGGTGCCGGCTCGCTGCGCCAGGCCATCACCGACGCCAATGCCAATGCAGGCACCGACACCATCAACTTCAACATCGCTGGCACTGGCGTGCACACCATCACGCTGTCCAGCGCGCTGCCCAGCATTACCGGCACCGTGGTGATCGATGCCACCACCGACGACAGCTTTGCGGCCAATGGCAATAAGCCAGCCATCGTGCTGGACGGCAACAGCCTCAATGCCGACGGCCTGGTGCTGGCCAGCGGCTCGGGTGGTTCGACCATCCGCGGCCTGGTGATTCGCAACTTTGGCCAGGACGGGATCCAGATCGACAGTGGCTCCACCGGCAACACCATCGCTGGCAACTACATCGGCAGCTTCGCAGCCAGCGGCAGCAGCGGTGGCGTGGGCAACGGGGGCGCTGGCATCAACGTGCTGAGCGCCAACAACACCATCGGCGGCACCACGGTGGCCGACCGCAACCTCATTTCGGGCAATGCCAATGGCATCGTCATCACCGGAAGCAGTGGCAACCAGGTGCTCGGCAATTACATCGGCACCAACCTGGCCGGCACCAGTACCGTTGCGAATACCTTCGACGGGGTACGCATCGAAGCGGGCAGCACGGGCAACACAGTGGGTGGCGGCAATACCAACCAGCGCAACATCATTTCCGGTAACGGCAAGGACGGGATCCAGATCGATGGCGAAACCAGCGACAACAATGTCGTGCAGGGCAACTGGATTGGCGTGGCTGCCGATGGCGCGACCGCGCTGGGCAATGGCGGCGACGGTATCTTCATCATCGACGGCGCCGATGGCACCATTGTGGGGGGCGCCACCACCGGCCAGGGCAACTGGATTGCCGCTGCGGGCCTCGTGGGCATCGAGCTGGACGGAACCTCCAGCGGCACGCTGGTCCAGGGCAACCGTATCGGCACCGACCTGGCGGGTTCGGCCAACTGGGGTATGCAGCAAAATGGCATCTTGCTGGAGGACACTTCTGCCCCCATCAATGGGCCAAGCTCGAACCAGTTCCTGGACAACATCGTGGCCTTTAGCGGCCAGGGTGGGGCCTTTACGGCCGGCATCAGCGCGAACAACTCCGCCGGTACAGGCAACAGCTTCCTGCGCAACCTCGTGTACGGAGGCACGGGCTTAGGCATCGATGTGGGCGGTAACGGGGTCACTGCGAACGACACGGGCGACGGCGATACCGGCCCCAACAACCGGCAGAACTACCCGGTGCTGACGCTGGCGCGCACCAATGGCAGCAGCGTGGACATGGCTGGCACGCTCAACAGCACGGCCAGCAGCTACTACCGGATCGAATTCTTCGCCTCGCCCACGGGCAATGCCGGCGGCTATGGCCAGGGCCAGATCTACCTGGGCTTCGTGAACGTAGCCACCGACGGCTCGGGCAACGCCAGCTTTTCGACCACGCTGTCGGGTGTCGCGGTGCCTGTGGGGTACGTGGTTTCGGCCACGGCAACGAAGTCCGACAGCGGCTACGCGACCTTCACCGACACCTCGGAGTTCGGGCGCAACGTGGTCGCGATCTCGTCGGTACAGGCCACCATCGCGGTAGACACCGCGGCCGACACCAACGACGGCGACACCACCAGTCTGTCCACGTTGCTGGCCAACAAGGGGGCGGACGGCTTTGTGTCGCTGCGCGAGGCGATCACGGCGGCCAACAACACCGCCAACGGCACACAGGCCGACCTGATCACCTTCCAGATCGCCGGCACTGGCGCCCACACCATCACACTGGGATCGCTGTTGCCCAGCATCACCGGTGCAGTGGTCCTGGATGCCAGCACCGACGACAGTTTTGCCGCCAACGGCAACCGCCCGGCGATTACGCTGCTCGGCGGCGGCTCCGTGGCCACCGGACTGACTCTGGCGGCCGGCAGCGATGGCAGTACCGTCCGAGGTCTGACCCTGAGCGGCTTTGGCACGGTGGCGATCCTGCTGAACTCCAGCAACACCACGATTGCGGGCAATTACATCGGTGCGCTGACCGCCACGGGTGCCATCGGCGGCACAGGCAACTACAACGGGATCAGCGTCACCGGCAACAACAACACGATCGGTGGAACCGTCGCGGCCGACCGCAACGTGATCTCCGGCAACACAAACCGCAACATCACCCTGGAATCCTCGACCCCGACCGGCAATCGCATCATTGGCAACTACATCGGAACAGTCGATGCCAATGGCACAACGGGCATACCTTCCTCGGTCGCCGGGATCTACGTGGGCGCGGGCAATAACACGCAGATCGGTGGCACCGGTGCAGGGGAAGGCAACCTGGTGACCGGTCAGACCGGATACGGCGTGTCCGTCATTTTCGGAACCGGGCATGCGATCCTGGGCAACACAATCTATGCCAACAACAACCTGGGCATCAATATCGGTGCCAATGGCGTCACCACCAACGACGCGGCAGACAGCGACACCGGCGCCAACAACCAGCAGAACTTCCCGGTGCTGACGCTGGCACGCACCAACGGCAGCAGCCAGGTCCAGGTGGCTGGCACGCTGAACAGCACAGCCAGCAGCTATTTCCGGCTGGAGTTCTTCGTCTCGGCCACGGCCGACGCCAGCGGCTACGGTGAAGGGCAGATATTTCTGGGCTTCGCCAACGTTGCGACCGATGGGTCGGGCAACGCCAGTTTCTCGACCATGCTGTCGGCCAGCGTGCCGGTGGGCTACAGCGTTTCGGCCACGGCCACCCGCAGCAACGCGGCTTTCAGTGCCTTCAGCGACACCTCGGAGTTTGCTGCCGTCTCTGTGGCCGCAGGACCGGTGGTGCAGACCGTGCCGGGTACCCAGAGCATCGTGGAGGATGTAGGCACAGCCATTGGCGGCATTTCGGTGTCGGCGCCCTTCGCCGCGGCCATCAGCACCACCTTGACCGTGTCCAACGGCACGCTGCTTGTCAGCTTGCTCGGCGGTGCCAGCATCAGCACTGGGGCCAATGGCAGCACCATACTGACGCTCAACGGCACCGTGGCCCAGGTGAATGCTGCGCTGGCCACGCTGCAGTACACCGGCGCGACCAACTACTTTGGCAGCGACACCCTGGCCATCTCCACCAGCGACGGTGCCAGTGGCAGCGATGCCGACAACTTGGGCATCACCGTGACGCCCGTCAACGACGCGCCGGTGATCAGCAGCAACGGCGGCGGCGCCACGGCCAACCTTTCGCTGGCAGAGAACACGACGGCAGTCACCACAGTGGTGGCCAGTGACGTCGACGGGCCAGCGCTCAGCTACACCATCAGCGGTGGCGCCGACGCGGCGCGCTTCCAAATCAACAGCAGCACTGGCGCTTTGAGCTTCTTGAGTGCACCCGATTTCGAAAACCCGACGGACGCGGGCAGCAACAACGTCTACGACGTGACGGTCCGGGTCAGTGACGGTAGCCTGGCAGACACCCAGGCCATTGCCGTGACCGTGACCGATGTGAACGACACTCCCCCAGTGATCACCAGCAACGGCGCTGGCGCCACGGCCAGCATCTCCATCGCCGAGAACGGCACGGCGGTCACCACGGTGACGGCCACCGACGCAGACGGCCCCCCCCTTAGCTACAGCATCGTGGGCGGCGCAGATGCAGCACGTTTCCAGATCAACAGCAGCACTGGGACTTTGAGCTTCGTGACCGCACCCGACTTCGAGAGCCCTGCAGATGTCGGGAGCAACAATGTTTACGACGTGACGGTGCAGGCCAGCGACGGTAGCCTGACGGACACCCAGGCCATCGCTGTCACGCTGAGCAATGCCAACGACAACGCACCGGTGATCACCAGCAACAGCGGCGGCGCGACAGGATCGTTGAACCTGGCCGAAAACGGCACGGCGGTCACCACGGTGGCGGCCTCCGACGCAGATGGTTCAGCCCTGATCTACTCCATCAGCGGTGGTGCCGACGCGGCGCTGTTCCAGATCAACGCCAGCACCGGCGCACTAAGCTTTGTGAGCGCGCCCGACTTCGAGAACCCGGCGGACGCAGGCGCCAACAACGTCTACAACGTGACCGTGCGGGTCAGCGACGGCACCTTCACCGACACCCAGTCCCTGGGTGTCACCGTGACCGACGTGAACGACAACGCGCCCGTCATTACGAGCAATGGCGGCGGCGCCACGGCCAGCATCTCCATCGCCGAGAACGACACGGCGGTGACCACGGTCACGGCCACCGATGTGGACGGCCCCACTGTGGCCTACAGCATCGTCGGGGGTGCCGACGCGGCGCGTTTTCAGATCAACGCCAGCACGGGGGCGCTGAGCTTCGTGACCGCGCCGGACTTCGAGAGCCCTGCAGATGTCGGCGCCAACAACGTCTACGACGTGACGGTGCAGGCCAGCGACGGTACCTTGACCGACAGCCAGGCCCTCGCGGTCACGGTGACCAACCTCAATGACAACGCACCGGCGATCACCAGCAATGGCGCCGGTGCCTCGGCAGCGACCAACATGGCCGAGAACGGCACCTCCGTCACCACGGTGACGGCGACCGATGCGGACGGCTCAGCCCTGACCTATTCCATCAGCGGTGGTGCCGACGCGGCGCTGTTCCAGATCAACGCCAGCACCGGCGCACTAAGCTTTGTGAGCGCGCCCGACTTCGAGAACCCGGCGGACGCAGGCGCCAACAACGTCTACAACGTGACCGTGCGGGCGAGCGACGGCACCTTGACGGACACACAGAATCTGGCCGTGACCGTGACCGACCTGAACGACAACGCGCCGGTCATCACGAGCAATGGCGGCAGTGCCACGGCCAGTGTCTCCATGGCCGAGAACGGCGCGGCGGTGACCACGGTCACGGCCACCGACCTGGACGGCCCCTCACTCAGCTACAGCATCGTGGGCGGTGTTGATGCGGCACGGTTTCAGATCAACGCCAGCACCGGGGCGCTGACCTTCCTATCTGCGCCCGACTTCGAGAACCCGACGGATGCGGGTGCCAACAACGTCTACGACGTGACGGTGCAGGCCAGCGACGGTACCTTGACCGACAGCCAGGTGATCACCATCACGGTGACCAACCTCAATGACAACGCACCGGCCATCACCAGCAATGGCGCCGGTGCCTCGGCAGTGACCAACATGGCCGAGAACGGCACCTCCGTCACCACGGTAACGGCAACCGATGCGGACGGCTCAGCCCTGACCTATTCCATCAGCGGCGGGGCCGACGCGGCGCTGTTCCAGATCAACGCCAGCACCGGGGCTTTAAGTTTTGTGAGCGCGCCCGACTTCGAGAACCCGGCGGACGCAGGTGCCAACAACGTCTACAACGTGACCGTGCGGGCGAGCGACGGCACCTTGACGGACACACAGAATCTGGCCGTGACCGTGACCGACTTGAACGACAACGCGCCGGTCATCACGAGCAATGGCGGCGGTGCCACGGCCAGTGTCTCCATGGCCGAGAACGGCGCGGCGGTGACCACGGTGGCAGCTATCGATGTGGACGGCCCTTCGCTGACCTTCGCCATCAGTGGCGGGGCGGACGCGGCGCTGTTCCAGATCAACGCCAGCACCGGGGCGCTGAGCTTCCTATCTGCGCCCGACTTCGAGAACCCGACGGATGCGGGTGCCAACAACGTCTACGACGTGACGGTGCAGGCCAGCGACGGTACCTTGACCGACGGCCAGGTGGTCACCATCACGGTGACCAACCTCAACGACAACACCCCCGCCATCACCAGCAATGGCGGTGGCCCATCGGCCACCGCCAGCGTGTCCGAACTCTCCACGGCCGTGACCACGGTGGTGGCCTTTGACGCCGATGGCTCCACGCTGACCTACGGCATCGTCGGCGGTGCCGACGCAGCGCTGTTCACCATCAACGCCAGTTCGGGAGCCTTGGGGTTCGTGCTGGGGCCTGATTTCGAGAACCCGCAGGACGCGGGTGCCAACAACGTCTACGACGTGCAGGTACAGGCCAGCGACGGCACGTTCGTGGACACGCAATCCATCGCCGTCACGGTGACCGACCTGAACGACAGCGCACCGAACATCACCAGTAATGGCGGAGGCGCCACGGCGGCCATCAGCGTGGCAGAGAACACCACCGCTGTGACCACGGTGACGGCCATCGATTCGGACAGCCCCACCCTGACCTTCAGCGTCACCGGCGGCGCGGACGCAGCCCGTTTCGCCATCGATGCCAATACCGGCGTGCTGACCTTTCTCGCCGCACCAGACTACGAGACCCCGCAGGACGTGGGCTTTGACCACGTGTACGAGGTGCAGGTGCAGGCGAGCGACGGCGGTTTCACCGACACGCAGGCCATCGCCGTGACGGTGACCAATGCCAACGACAACGCACCGCTGATCACCAGCAATGGTGGTAGTGGCACGGCCAGCGTCTCCATCGCCGAGGACAGCACGGCCGTCACCACCGTGGCGGCCACCGACTTGGACGGCTCCGCCGTGACCTATTCGATCAGCGGCGGTGCGGACGCGGCGCTGTTCCAGATCGACAGCAGCACGGGCAGTTTGCGCTTCGTTGGGGCACCCGACTTCGAGGCCCCGCAAGACGCAGGTACTGACAATGTCTATGACCTGACCGTGCAGGTGAGCGACGGCAATGCAAGTGACACCCAGGCTCTCACCGTCACGGTGACCGATGTGAACGATGTCGTGCCTATCATCACCAGCAACGGCGGAAGCTCCACAGCCACCATCTCCATGGCCGAGAACGGTACCTCGGTCACCACGGTGACGGCCACCGATGTGGATGGCCCCTCGCTGGCCTACACCATCAGTGGAGGGGTCGACGCGGCGCTGTTCCAGATCAACGCCAGCACCGGCGCTTTAAACTTCGTGACCGCACCCGACTTCGAGAACCCGGCGGACGCAGACGCCGACAACGTCTACAACGTGACCGTGCGGGCGAGCGACGGCACTTTGACGGACACACAGAACCTGGCCGTTACCGTGACCGACCTGAACGACAACGCGCCGGTCATCACCAGCAACGGCGGCGGCGCCACAGCCAGCGTGTCCATCGCCGAAAACAGCACGGCGGTGACCACGGTCACGGCCACCGATGTGGACGGTCCGTCACTCAGCTACAGCATCGTGGGCGGTGTTGATGCGGCACGGTTCCAGATCAACGCCAGCACCGGGGCGCTGAGCTTCGTGACCGCACCGGACTTCGAGAGCCCTGCAGATATCGGCGCCAACAATGTTTACGACGTGACCGTGCAGACCAGCGACGGTACCTTGACCGACAGCCAGGCCATCGCCATCACGGTGACCAACCTCAACGACAACACCCCGACCATCACCAGCAATGGCGGCGGGGCCGCGGCAGCGACCAACATGGCAGAGAACGGCACCTCCGTCGCCACCGTGACGGCAACCGATGCCGACGGATCCACGCTGAGCTACGGCATCGTCGGTGGTGCCGACGCGGCGCTGTTCCAGATCAATGCGTCGACCGGCGTGCTGAGCTTCCAGGTGGCACCGGACTTCGAGAGCCCGGATGACGCCAACCTGGACAACGTCTACGACGTGCAGGTACGGGTCAGCGACGGCACATTGACGGACACACAGAACCTGGCCGTGACCGTGACCGACCTGAACGACAACGCACCGGTGCTTACCAGCAACGGTGGCGCCGCCACGGCCAGCCTGTCCATCGCCGAAAACAGCACGGCGGTGACCACGGTCACGGCCACCGATGTGGACGGTCCCTCACTCAGCTACAGCATCGTGGGCGGCGTTGATGCGGCGCAGTTCCAGATCGACAGCAACACCGGTGCCCTGCAATTTGTATTGGCACCGGATTTCGAGGCCCCGCAGGATGCCGGGGGCGACAACGTCTATGACGTGACGGTCCAGGTCAGCGACGGCAGCACGGTCGACTCCCAGGCCCTTGCGGTCACGGTGACCAACCTCAATGACAACGCGCCAGTCGTCACCAGCGACGGCGGTGGCGCCACAGCCGCAGTCAACGTGGCCGAAAACGCCTCGTTCGTAACCCTTGTCACCGCAACCGATGCTGACAGCTCCGCACTGGTCTACAGCATCGCCGGCGGCGCCGATGCGGCGCAATTCACGGTCAATGCCAGCACGGGCGCCCTGCGCTTCGTGGCCACACGCGATTTCGAGAACCCGCAGGATGCCAACGCCGACAACGTGTACGACGTCACAGTCCAGGTCAGCGACGGCAGCCTGACCGACACGCAGGCCCTGGCCGTGGCGGTGGTGGACACCAACGACAACGCACCGGTCATCGCCAGCGGTGGCGGCGGGCCTGCAGCCAGTGTCGCCCTGGCTGAAAACAGCACCGCCATCACAACCGTGGTGGCTACCGACGTCGACGGGCCAACCGCCACCTACAGCATCGTGGGTGGCGCCGACGCAGCGTTGTTCCAGATCGATCCCAGCTCGGGAGCCTTGCGTTTCGTGAACGCGCCAGACTTCGAAAACCCGCAGGACGCCGACTTGAACCACATCTACGAGGTGACAGTACAGGCCAGCGACGGCCTGCTGGCCGATACCCAAACCATCGCCATCACAGTAACCAACCTCAACGACAACGCGCCCGTGATCACCAGCAATGGCGGCGGTGCCACGGCCTCCACCAGCCTGGCCGAAAACGGTACGGCGGTGACCACCGTTGTGGCAACCGACGCGGACGGCTCTGCACTGACTTACAGCATTGTCGGTGGCGCGGACGCGGCGCTGTTCCAGATTGATGCCAGCACTGGCGCCCTGCATTTCGTGAATCCGCCGGACTTCGAGAGCCCGCAGGACACCCTGGCCAACAATCTCTACGGCGTGCAGGTGCGGGTAAGCGATGGCAACTTCACTGACACCCAGGCCATCACCGTGGCGGTGACGGATCTGAACGACAACGCACCTTCCATTACCAGCAACGGCGGTGGTGCCGCGGCGTCGGTCAGCGTGGCGGAGAACACCACAGCGGTAACCGTGGTGACCGCCAGCGACGCAGACGGGCCGTCACGTGCCTACAGCATCGTCGGCGGTACCGACGCAGCGCGCTTCCAGATCGACAGCGTCACCGGTGCCTTGGCCTTCGCCAGTCCACCAGATTTCGAAAATCCGCAGAACGCGGCTGCCAACAACGTTTACCAGGTGACGGTGCAAGTCAGCGACGGCAGCTTCACCGACACGCAAATGATGGCCGTCACGGTGACCGACGTCAACGACAACGCGCCCGCCATCACCAGCAATGGCGGCGCGGCGACGGCTGCGGTCAGCGTGGCCGAAAACACCAACGCCATCACGACGGTCGTGGCCACGGACCTGGACGGCCCGGCCTTGGGCTATGCGATCACGGGCGGTGCGGACGCTGCGCTTTTTAGCATCGACCCCCTGACCGGCGCTCTGGGCTTCCTGAACGCCCCCAACTTCGAGGCTCCGCAGGATGTGGGTGCCGACAACGTCTACGACCTGGTGGTGCAGGCCAGCGATGGGGCGATGGCCGACACCCAGGCCATCGCGGTCTCCGTGACCAACGTGAACGAAGCCCCCGTGGTCACCAGCGCCGCCACCGCGAATGTGCCCGAGAACAGCACTGCCGTGCTGACCGTCACCGCCACCGACGTGGATGGCCCCACCCTGAGCTATGCGATCAACGGTGGGGTCGATGCGGCGCTCTTCAGCATCGATGCCAGCTCCGGCGCGTTGCGCTTCGTCAGCGCGCCAGACTACGAAAGCCCGCAAGATGCTGCCGCCAACAATGTCTACCAGCTCATCGTCAGCGCCAGCGACGGCGTGCTGAGCGCCAGCCAGGCGATCACGGTCCACCTCACCAATGCCAACGATGTGCCAACCGCCGCCGTGCCCATCGCGGACCAGATTGCCACCGAAAATGCGGCCTTTCAGTTCCAGTTCGTGGCCAATACGTTCGCCGACCCGGACCCGGCTGACACCTTGGCCTACACCGCGCAACTGGCAGGCGGCGGCGCCCTGCCTGCCTGGTTAGGTTTCGATGCTGCCACGCGCACGTTCTCGGGCACACCTGCCCATGCCGATGTTGGTAGCCTGGTCATCCAGGTCACGGCCAGCGACGGCCATGGCGGCGTGGCCAATGCCAGCTTTGCCCTGAGAGTAGCTGCCCTGAACCAGGCACCGGTGGTGATCGCCAGTAGCGGCGCCGCCAGCTATGCATTGGGTGGTGCGGCCGTTGCCGTCGACAGCGGCCTGCTGGTGTCGGATGGGGACAGCGCCAGCCTGGGCGGCGCCAGCGTAGCCATCAGCGCCCACTACGCCGTCGGCCAGGACGCGCTGGGCTTTGTCGACCAGAACGGCATCTCGGGCAGCTGGAATGCCACCACTGGCGTGCTCACGCTGGTCGGCAGCGCCACAGTGGCCGATTACCAGGCCGCGCTGCGCAGCGTGACCTTCTCAAACGGTAGCGCATCGCCGGATATGACCACTCGCACGGTGCTGTTCACGGTGGACGACGGCAACGCCGCCAGCGTTCCGGCCACGCGCGACGTGGCGCTTTCGCAGCCGAACCGGGCGCCGGTCATCACCAGCAACGGAGGTGCCGCTACCGCCACCCTGTCGGTCGCGGAAAATAGCACGGCCATCACCACGGTGACAGGCGTGGATGCGGATGGCGACCTGCTGGGCTACGGGATTGTGGGCGGAGCCGATGCAGGGCTGTTTACCATCGACAGCAGCTCGGGCGCGCTGCGCTTCACTGCAGCACCCAACTTTGAGGCTGCGCACGATGCCGACGGCAACAATATCTACGAGGTCGTCGTGCAGGTGTCCGACGGGCGGCTGAGCCGCACGCAGGCTGTCACGGTAGCGGTAGTCGATGTCAACGAAGGTGGCGTTGGCCTGGTCATCGACGCCGATGCAACACCCAACCGGGTGGCCGAAAACGCGGCCACCGGCACCCTGGTCGGCATCACTGCACGGGCCACCGACCCCGACCGCACCGACACCGTCAGCTACAGCCTGGCGGACGACGCGGGCGGGCGCTTCGCCATCGATGCGACCAGCGGCGCGGTGACGGTCGCCCACGGCGCACTGCTCGACTTCAAAACCGCGACCCGCCACAACATCACGGTGCGTGCCACCAGCTCCGACGGCAGCACCCGCACCGAAAGCTTCACCCTGGCGGTGACGAACGCCAGCAGCGTCGGTCTGTCCGAACCCATTGACACCAATCCCGGGCCGAATCGGGTGGCCGTCCGCACGGTCGATGGCACGGCGGTGGGCATCACCGTGCAGGCCTTTGCCGAGGCTGCCAGCACGCCCGTGTCTTATTCCCTGGTCGATGATGCCGGTGGCCGGTTTGCCATCAACCCGGCCACCGGCGTGGTGACCGTCGCCAACAGCGCGCTGATAGCCACGGGCGTGCCGGGTGACGCGTATGGCATCACGGTCCAGGTCCAAAGCGCCGAAGGCGCGGTGCGTACCGCCCTCTTTACGGTCCGGCTGGGCGAAGCCGACACAGCCGCATTACCACCGGTCGCCCTGCCACCCGCCCAGCCGGGCTCGCCAAACGCCGCGGCAACGGCTGCTGGCAACCCTGGGGCAATAGCCAGGGAGCCCGCGCCCACGCGGGCGACCGTGCTTCCAAACGGCCTGTCGGCGCCGGGTGCGGACGCGGTGGCCACTGCCGCACCGGGTCGCCTTTTGTCTTTTGAAATCAGCCGTCAGAACCTGCTGCTGCCCATGCCCATTACCGGCCTGTCGGAGCGTCGCACCATCGCGTTGTCTCAGGTGGAACTGCTGCTGGAGGAAGAAGAGCGTCTGCGTGCATCTTCATCGACCGGCATACGCCACGCGGCAGAGCCCTCCCTAGAGGTCGGCAGCGGCAAAACCGATACCGATCTGCCCAGCGGCGAACCCGTGATCGACGCTGTCTTGATCGGCGGCACGGCACTGTCGCTCGGCGTAGCCATCTGGGCCACACGCGGTGGCGCACTGCTGACCAGCATGCTGGCCACCACGCCGGCCTGGCAGAACTTCGATCCGGTGCCGGTGCTGAGCCGCCCGAAGCCCAACCGCGGCATTGCCGGTCGCCAGGGCGATGGCGCGCAGAACGGGCAAACGACCGAGGACAGCGTGGCCAGCCCGGACGACGTGGCAGCTACACAGGAAGAGGAACCCGACATAACGCAGCGCAGGGACGATACGGCATCCGGCACCGGTTGGGGGGCATCACCGTGACAGGCTGGCTGCAAAAGATGTTGACCCCCGCGGTGCGCATCGCACTGGGACTGGTGTCGCTGATGGTCACACTGGTGCTGATCGGCGAGGTGTTCACCGGCTATCCGCCCGACCGCGAGGCAAGCGCGCGTCGCCACCGTGGCCAGGTGGCACGCATCGTGGGCGGCGAGGTGGTGGTGGCGCTACGCACGGGCGTGGCCGATCTGCCTGCTCCCGACTCCACCGTGCAGCGCGTACTGAAGGATGCCCAGCTGCGCGAGCCGAAATTGCTGTCGGTGCGGGTTATCGGTGCAAGCGGCCAGCCACTGGCCCAGGTGGGCGAGCATGCGCGTGGCTGGCGGCTGGAGCCCGGGGAGCTGTCGAATGCCGACAACATCCGCGTGCCGCTGATCTCCAACGGCAATGCCTGGGGCGAGGTGCAACTCGTTTTCGAGCCCGCGCTACCGACCACGCTGCGCGGCTGGCTGCACGATCCGCTGGCCCAATGGCTGGTGTTCATCGCGGGTGTGGGCTTCGTGGCGTTCGCGTTGTACCTGCGGCGCGTGTTGCGGCACCTGGACCCGAACGCCGCGGTGCCCGAGCGCGTACGCAATGCCTTCGATACCCTCACCGAGGGCGTGCTGGTGCTCGACCTGACCGGCCGCATCATGCTGGCCAACCAAGCCTTCTGCGAACTATGCAACGAAAATGCGCAGGCGCTGACCGGAGTCGATGCCAACAAGCTGACCTGGATGCTGGCCGCCCTGCCGCCAGACGCCCAGGCCCCACCCTGGCGCCAGGCGGTGCAGCAGAAGAAGGCAGTGCTCGGGGTGCCACTGACGCTGGAGCTTGAAGGGCTGCCGCGCCGCGAACTGGTGATGAACTGCGCCCCCATCACCGAAGGTGCCAACCAGGTGCGCGGTTGCCTGGCCACGTTTTCCGACGTGACCGAACTGCACGAACGCACCGAACGGCTCCAGGTGGCCATGGGCGAGCTCAGCGCCTCGCAGCGCGAGATTGAACGCAAGAATGAAGAGCTCACGCTGCTGGCCACACGCGACGCACTGACCGGCATCTTCAACCGCCGCTCCCTGATGCAACAGGCCGAACAGCGCTTTGCCGAGGCCGGGGCAGCGGCCACACCCATCAGTTGCATCATGTGCGACATCGACCACTTCAAACAGGTCAACGACAAATTCGGCCACGCAGGCGGCGACCAGGTGATCCAGGGTGCGGCAAAAGCCCTGTCGCGCGGACTGCGGCTGGGCGATTTTGTGGGCCGCTATGGCGGCGAAGAGTTTTGCATCATATTGCCCGGTGGCACGGCGGCCCAGGCCGTGGAAATAGCCGAGCGGTTGCGCGAAGACATCGACGCAAACCTGGGTAGCGCGCTGCGCGACCACGTCGGCGTGAAGGTCACGATGAGCTTCGGCGTGGCCGAGATCGGCCCACACGTGCCCGACCCGGCCACACTGATCGACCTGGCCGACCAGGCCCTCTACCACTCCAAAAAGAACGGCCGCAACCGCGTCACCACCTGGTCGCCAACCGCCGTTGTCTCAGCGGAGCCCATTGCAAACGGATGATTTTTATAATGAAAATGGCCCCCAGCGCTTATTCCATAAGCGTAAGAAGCTACTAAAAAAGTAGCAACGCAGGGCAACCCTCAGGCGTGGAAGAAGTTGACGGGCAGGCCCGGCACTTCCACCCGCATGGACAGTACGCAGCCGGATGCGGGCATCGCCTCCAGCTCGGCGGCGGGGCGACCATGGCGGCCGGTGGTGAGGTACAGGGTTTGCAGATCGTCGCCGCCAAAGCAGGGCATGGTGGGGCAGCGCACCGGCAGCGCATAGGCGTTGAGCAGGTCGCCGTCGGGCGAGAACTTGCACAGGCGCTGGCCTTCAAACTGGGCGGAATAGTAGTTACCCTGCACGTCCACCGCCGCGCCATCCGGGCGTCCACCGTAGCCGGGCATGCCGGGTTGCCAGCCCGCGGGCTTGGGCGCCATGTGCAGAAATTCGCGGTAGTGCGACAGCACATTGGGCACGGCATCCCAGTCCCAGGCGTGGACGATGTGGTGCGGCGTGTCCGACCAGTACAGCGTCTTGCCGTCAGGCGACCAGGCCAGGCCGTTGCCGGTGATGGCATTGCCCGCCATGCTGCGCAGCGTGCTGCCTTCCAGGCAGTACAGCTCGGCCTTGCGGGCATCGCGCGGCTCGTAGATGGTGCTGGCCCAGAAACGGCCCTGCGGGTCGCATTTGCCGTCGTTGAAGCGGGTGGTGGCCGGGTCGTAGGGCGCGGCGGCCAGCAGGGCCATCTCGCCGCCCCAGACCGGCGCGCGGTAAATCCCGTCGCGCAGCGCCACCACCAGGCCGCCGCCGGTGGCCGGGGCGATGCAGCCGGGCTCGCTGGGCATGGCCCAGCGCTCCACCACGCCGCTGGCTATGTCCAGCCGCTGCAGCAGCTTGCCGGGCACATCGACCCAGTACAGGCGCTTTTCCTGCGGGTGCCAGAACGGCGATTCGCCCAGGGCGTTGGGTTCGGTGGTAACGGTGGTCCAGGTCATGGGAATTCTGTGAAGGAGGTTGCGATGCCCGTATTGTGAACGGGCCAAAAAAAGGCCCACCGGCATTGCTGCGAGTGGGCCGAATCTCTTTGGAGGATTCTGTCGTAGAGAAGCTGCGGCGCGGAGGCCGCAGAAAATCACATTAGCGGTTGTACGCGGTTTCGCCGTGGGAGCTGATGTCCAGGCCTTCGCGCTCTTCTTCTTCCGTGACACGCAGACCGACGGTCAGGTCCACGATCTTGTAAGAGACGGCTGCCACAACACCGGACCAGCAGATGGTCAGCAACACAGCCTTCAGCTGGATCCAGACCTGTGCACCTACCGAGTAAGCGTCTGCGGGGGTCATGCCTACCGAGACCCAGTCGGCCACGGTGGACGGGCCACCCAGGCTAGGCGAGTTGAACACGCCGGTCAACAGCGCACCCAGGATACCGCCCACGCCGTGCACGCCGAACACGTCCAGTGTGTCGTCTGCGCCCAGGATTTTCTTCAGGCCATGGACACCCCACAGGCAGGCGAAACCAGCCAGGAAACCAATCACCAGGCCACCGCCGATGCCGACGTTACCGGCCGCTGGCGTAATGGCCACCAAACCAGCCACGGCACCGGATGCGGCACCCAGCATCGAAGCCTTGCCCTTCATCAGCGCTTCGCCGACGCACCATGCCAGCACCGCAGCCGCGGTAGCGCCCAGGGTGTTGATGAAGGCCAGGGCGGCAAAGCCGTTGGCTTCCAGAGCGGAACCGGCATTGAAGCCGAACCAGCCCACCCACAGCAGGGAAGCACCAACCATGGTCAGCGTCAGGCTGTGGGGTGCCATGGATTCCTTGCCGTAACCGACGCGCTTGCCGATCATGAATGCACCGACCAGACCGGCCACAGCGGCGTTGATGTGCACCACGGTACCGCCTGCAAAGTCCAGCGCGCCCCATTGCCAGATCAGACCGGCCTTGAGGTTCATCGCATCGACCACTTCCTTGCTGGAGTAAGCGTCAGGGCCCATCCAGAACCACACCATGTGGGCGATCGGGGCGTAGCTGAAGGTGAACCAGAGGGCCGAGAACAGCAGCACGGCGGAGAACTTGATGCGTTCTGCGAAGGCACCGACGATCAGGCAGCAGGTGATACCGGCGAATGTCGCCTGGAAGGCGGCAAACACGATTTCAGGTATGTAGACACCCTTGCTGAACGTGGCGGCGTTGGCGAATGTGCCCGCAGCGTTGTCCCAGATGCCCTTCATGAACAGGCGGTCAAAGCCACCCACATAGGCGTTGCCTTCGGTGAACGCCAGGCTGTAGCCGTAAATGAACCACAGCACGATGATCATCGAGAACGTGACCATCACCTGCATCAGCACCGACAGCATGTTCTTGCTGCGCACCAGGCCGCCGTAGAACAGGGCCAGGCCGGGCACGGTCATCAAGATGACCAACAGCGTGGACAGCATCATCCAGGCGGTGTCGCCCTTGTTGGGTACGGGAGCGGGAGGTGCCGAAGCGGCATCTGCGGGAGCAGACGCGGCGGCTTCGGCAGCTGCCGGTGCAGGCGCAGCAGCAGGTGCTGGGGCCGCATCGGCAGGTTTGGCCTCGGCAGACACCGCCATCGCCGGAGCGCTGGCAGCATCGGCGGCAGGAGCTTGTGCCTGGGCGAAAGATCCGCCCCACATTAACCCCAAGCCGAGAGCCAGGGATGCTAGTAGTTTTTTCATTTTTACTTACTTTCAGAGGAAAGAGGATGCGGCTTACAGCGCTTCTTTGCCGGTTTCACCCGTGCGGATGCGTACAACTTGCTCCAAGTTGTAAACAAAAATCTTGCCGTCGCCGATCTTGCCGGTGCGCGCTGCGCCTTCCACGGCTTCGATCACGCGGTCGACCAGTTCGTCGGCGATGGCGGCTTCAATCTTGACCTTGGGCAAGAAATCGACCACATACTCGGCACCACGGTACAGCTCGGTGTGGCCCTTTTGGCGACCAAAACCTTTGACTTCCGTCACGGTGATACCCTGCACACCAATGCTGGACAGGGCTTCGCGCACTTCGTCCAGCTTGAAGGGTTTGATGATGGCGGTGACTAGTTTCATGGCTGCTCTTTCAGTAGGCTGTCGCAAGATGGGGCGGCAAGGCGGGCGGCCTTGGGCACGGGCTGTGTCATGTGCTTCTCCAAAATGAAAAGGGGAACGGCAAACAGGTTTAAGCAGATAACGTGCCAAATTGTTGTTACTTTGGTAACACCATGGGGCACGCCCTGTTTTCACGGTGCACAGGTTTGGGCACACATTTATCGCACACAAATGGTGCATGCGGGTGGATTCCGCGGTGGAGTCCATTTTCTGCACCGATATGGGGAGTCTTGTTGCTATGGGCTTATGTTTGGTGCAAAGCCGGGCTTTGCTGGGCTTGGATGCCCCCGCGGTCACCGTCGAGGTGCATTTAACCAATGGCCTGCCCAGCTTCACCCTGGTGGGTTTGGCCGATGTCGAGGTCAAAGAGGCCCGCGAACGGGTGCGCTCGGCCATCCAGAACGCCGGACTGGAGTTTCCGCACAACAAACGCATCACCGTCAACCTGGCCCCCGCCGACCTGCCCAAGGACTCGGGCCGGTTTGACCTGCCCATCGCGCTGGGCATCCTGGCCGCCAGCGGCCAGATCGACAGCGAACGCCTGGCCGGGCATGTTTTTGCCGGGGAGTTGTCACTGTCCGGGGCGTTGCGTCCGGTGCGCGGCGCGCTGGCCATGAGCCTGGCCCTGCACACCCAACAGGTGCAAACCCGCCTGGTGCTGCCCCCTGGCAGTGCCGAAGAGGCCGCCTTGGTGCCCGATGCCCAGGTGTTTTGCGCCCACCACCTGCTCGATGTGGTGCAACAGTTCCTCCCGCTTGGCGATGGTGGCGACGGCGAAGCCGCCCCTGGCGACGGTTGGGCGCGCCTGGCCAACACCGCCCTGCCCGACACCGCCCACCTCCAGGGCTATGCCGACCTGGCCGACGTGAAAGGCCAGGCCGGGGCCAAGCGGGCGCTGGAAATCGCGGCTGCTGGGAGCCACAGCCTGCTTTTGGTCGGCCCGCCAGGTTCGGGCAAGTCCATGCTGGCGCAGCGTTTTGCCGGATTGTTACCGCCGATGACGGTCATTGAGGCCCTGCAAAGCGCCGCCATCGCCAGCCTGGGCGGCAGCTTTGCGCTGGAGCGCTGGGCCACCCGGCCCACCTGCAGCCCGCACCACACGGCCAGCGCCGTGGCCCTGGTGGGCGGTGGATCGCCGCCACGCCCGGGCGAAATCTCGCTGGCCCACCATGGCGTGCTGTTCCTGGACGAAATGCCCGAATTCCCCCGCGCCGCGTTGGAGGCCTTGCGTGAGCCTTTGGAAACCGGCCACATCACCATCGCCCGCGCAGCCCGGCGGGCCCAGTTTCCGGCGCGCTTCCAGCTCATCGCGGCGATGAACCCCTGCCCCTGCGGCTATCTGGGCTCGCACCAAAGGGCCTGCCGCTGCAGCCCCGACCAGGTGGCGCGTTACCAGGGCAAGCTCAGCGGCCCGCTGATCGACCGTATCGACCTGCATCTCGAAGTGCCCGCCCTGCCCGCCGAAGACCTGCTGCACGCCCCGCCCGGCGAATCCACCGCCGCCATCCGCGAACGCTGCTCCACAGCCCGCCAGCGCGCCATGGACCGCCAAGGCAGCACCAACCAGGCGCTGCAAGGCAAAGCCATCGACCAGGCCGTGGCCCTGGAGCCCGCCGCCGCCCGCTTCCTGCACGGTGCGGCGGCCAAACTCGGCTGGTCGGCCCGGGGTATCCACCGGGCACTGAAGGTGGCCCGCACGATTGCAGATTTAGAGGGTGCAGCCACGACACAGGTACACCATGTGGCGGAGGCGATGCAGTACCGGCGGGTACTGCGGGGCGGGGGCATCGCGGGCTAGAAACTTGGGCGCGGAACAGGATTTCTCCCCTGCGCGCACTAAATGCTATTGTTTACATAGCTACTCACGCTTACCAAATAAGCACGAAGTGCCGATTTTTTATAAATCCCCCGCCACGGCGGGCGTGGCGGGGGCGTGTTGCGCTTAGCGCTCGTAGGCCTTGAACGACAGGTTGTTGCCCCCGCGGGCAGTAACGATCCAGTTGGTATCGTCATAGGCGTCGACCGTGGCCCAGCCACTGGTCACGTAGGGATAGCCGTAGCGGCTGCGGGGCAGTAGCCAGGTGACATCGGTCAGAGACTGGGGGTTGCTGGCGGTAAACTGGGCATAGCCATAGCTGTTGCTGCTGCTCCAGGTGGTCTGGATACGGCGCTGGGAAAAGTCTGCAATCTGGGCCATGGTGTACCAGTTGAAACGGCCCCAGTTCTTCAGATTTTCAGCCCGATTGACGAAGGTTTTCACCACATTCAAATGGTCGCGGGCACCCGGGGGATGGTTGTAGAACAGGCGGTTGGTGCGGTTGTTGACCACAAAGCTTTGCAAGTCCAGCAACCACTGGGCCGAAGCGCCGTTGGTGATGCCATTTTCTTCAAACTCTTCAAACGTGGCAGATGTCCCCAAGGGGGCTATCGGCATAGCCCACATTTTGTTGGTCACGCGCGCACCGCCGCGCCATTCGCGCGTGGCCGCAGTACCGGTATTGCTGACCGTGTACATGCCGACGATGCCGTAGGTTTCCAGCCATTTGGTGGCCCATAGCGGGTTGTTGCCCTGGGGGGCCGAGTATTCCCGGCTCTTCTTACCCATCACGTTCTGCACCACGCCGACATTGGCCTGTACCCAGGGCAAGTAGGTGTCGGCATTGGTTTCGTTGGCGTTGATGCCAAAGATGTTGTGGATCCAGCCGCCATGGGCACCGACCTCATTGGTGAGGCTGCCGCGGTAGGCCCCTGCCGCCCGCACCACCGCTTGTCCTGCGGGGCTGTTGGCCAGGTTCATGCCCAGGCCGTCGCCAATCACACTCACATCCGGGCCTGCGGTGAACTGCACCGAGAACGGCCCTTTGCCCTGCATGAACCACTGCCCCATGACGTAGCCGTAGTCAGGAATCAGGGCTTGTCCATCGTCGACGTGCCAGTCGTAAATCAGGCCGCCCACGCCCTTGGGCTGCACGGATATCTGTGGCATGACCACTTGGTCACGGGCGAAATGGTTCAAGAAGCCGTGCAACAGCATGCCGTCGGTGCCGATGGCGGTGAAGTAGCCCAACGGGATGTTCACAAACAAGACCTTGCCGTTGCCATAGGTGCGCTCGCCCGCCACCAAACCGTGTTCAGGCGATGACAGGAACACATTGCCGGGGAAGGTGCCGGTGGTCACGTAGTAGTAATAGCTCAGCGCTGGAAAGCCATAGCCGCTGATGGTTTGCAAGGACATATCGTCCGGCGTCAACTGGGTCGAAACCCAGCCAATGGGCTTTTCTTGCCAGTAGCTGCCCGTGCTATCGACCGTGGCACCGACATCGTCGGAGTAGCGGTACGGGTAACTGCTGGGCAGGTACAAAGAGCGGGTGGCCGCCGCCACGCGCTGGTCGTAACGCAGCGGATTGAATGGCTGAGACCAGTTTCTGCGGGTCCGTGCTTCTACCATGGGTCGCATCACGTCTGCACCACCCGGATCCAACCGGCTGGTGGGCACGAAGGCCGTGGTCGCCGGAGCCACCGTCGGGGCGACGTAGGGCAGGTATTTGCCAGGCGGCACCAGCAGATTGGTCAACCGGGCCTTGCTACCGACGACCGGGCCAAAGCCCACCACGCGCTCGCGCAGGGTTTCGTACTGCACGTAGTCCACCCCAACCATGTCGGAAAAGCGGGACTTGCCAGACGCATCGTAGAACCCCAAGTCGTTCAATGCACCCGCATCGTAGGTCAGCATCAGTTTGCCGCCGTTTGACACGTACTGCTTGACCGCGGCCACCAATGCGTTGCTGGCCTGGATATGCGCGCTATCGGGCATGACCAGACCAGCAATCTTGCCAGCAGCCGTGCTACCCAGTGCCAGGAACGCCGAGTCGGTGATGGTCTTGACCTGGATGCCCTCTTCGGCAGCGGCATCGATCCACACCTTGACTTGCCAGCTAGTGAGGGCTGCGTTGTCAGGGATCAGCAGGGTCAGGCTGTCGCGCGACGGCCCCGCCCAGGCAGACACGCTGGCGGCCGACAGGGTCACCAGTGCGAGTGACACGGCAACGAAATGCCGCCGTGCAAGAGAAAACTGTTTCATAAAAACCTCCAAAAATTAAACGACGAAACCAAGAACCAACACAGAAACCACCTAAAAAGCAGGCGCGCCCGGCGGAGGCACCGGTTCGGCCAACCACAACAGCCATTGCAAGTCAGCCACCTGGAACGGCCAGGCAAACAGTGCGTCAGGACGCAGCCAGGCACTACGGGCGCGAGCCACCCAGGCGGCAGCGGCGGTGTCATCGCCCACGCAGCGCGCAGCTACCGCGACGGCGGGCCACCAGAAGCCTTCGGGATCGACATTGCGCTGGGACCAACCGGCACGCCCTTGCCAGTGGGCCGCGGTCTGGCGCCATACGCTTTGCGCCCGTGCCACGGCTGCACTGCCCTCGGCGTGCGCACCGTCCATCCACAGCAGCGGCCAGGCCTGGGCCACGCTATCGGGATACCAATGCGTGAACTGGGGCTGGCCGGCGTCCAGACTCACCCGCCAGGTCTGGCTAGGCGCGTGCCACAGGTTTTTTTGCACCGCAGCATCCGTACGCTGCGCCATCGCAAGGCTGTTTTTGGCGGCCTGTGGAACGCCGTAGACATCGCGCTGGAGCTGGGCCCAGGCACGCCAGCCGGCCGAGACCTCGACCGCATCCATCAGATAGGCCACCTGGTGGTCGGGCTTGGCCCAGGGCAAGCCGTTGGGCTGGGTCAGCCGGACCAAGGTCGCAGCAGCCTCTTCCAGGGCGCGGCGCACGGGCGGTTCACGCAGCACAGTGCTGTCTGCCGTGGCCTGGGCATACGCATAGGCCATCAGCAACAGCGACGCGGCGGTGCTGTCATAGGCATCCACCTGTGGGCAGGCGCGTGCACTCTTGCCGGGCGGACAGGTGGATTCCTGCAAATCACTGGCCCGTACCCAGTGGTCGAACACCACACTCTCGGACGGACCGGTCCGGGTGGTATGCCCTGCCTGCCAGCGCAGCCACTGGGCGGCGGTAGGGGCCCAGTGCGGCGCGACCCGGAGGGCACCCACCAGAGCGAGGTTGACCTGGTAGGCCGAGACGTAATGCCATACGGCTCCTTGCGGGTCCAGATGGCCGGGCGAGTGGTGTACCTTGATGGCACCGTCGGCGCTATGGCCGGGCGCACGCACCACCAGCCGGTCGAGTGCCTGCAAGGCCGCGTCGCGGAACTCGGCATCCACCAGACCACCCGGTCGACAGGCCAGCGGGCCTGCGGCCACGCCTTGTGCGCCCGCAGCGCCGGTCCACAAAGCGATGCTGGTCGCCAGCACGGCGGCAATGTCACTCCTGCGCATGCGCATCTTCCTGCAGGGTCCAGCCCATGGCCCAACCGTACAGGGCCACAAAACCGATGATGTCCAGCATCACGCCAAACAGCAGATGCAACAGCGGCATGACCACCAGCCCCAGATGCTGGATCAGCGCCACATGCAGGGCATATTGCAGCGGGGTCAGCACCAACAGGAACAGCCAGCTCAAGGCCGTCACCAGCGCGCGCTGCCACAGCGCGAACGGAAACAGGTAGTAGGTGGCTAGGTGAATCCACGGTGCCAGCAGCATCAAGTGCCAGGCCTGGCGCAAGCCACTGCCAGTGTGCAAATCCACCGAGTGCGGAAAGCTGGCAGGCCAGAAGATGAAGAACAGAACCGATGCACCGTGGATCAACACCGCAAAGCGCAGCAAATAGGCCACAGGCTTGGCCGCATCGGACATCCGGCCTGCGGCCCACCACAGGCACAAGGCCGCCAGCCCGTGCCATACCGGTGCCCAGCCGTCAGGGGCCCCCATTTGCACGTCGATGAACGGCACGGCCAGCGCCAGCACGCCATCGCCGCCACGGCCCTGCACGTCAAAATGGCCAGGCAGCTCCAGTGCCTGCATCCACCACACGATTTCCAGCGCCCAGGCCTGCGCCACCCAGGGGCGCAGCAGCACCAGCAGCACGGTCAACACCACAGCCAGGGTCAGCCCGACCCAAAGGCGTCGGCGTGGCAGGTGCAGGCGGGATATCGCCCGGTGCGGGGGAATTGCTCCGCCCAGGTGACCACGCAGGCGCAGGCCCAGCATCGATTCCGGGGGCATAGAAGGCTTGGGCCGGGACATGGCGGGTGCTACCACTGCGCAAACAGACCCAGGCCCAGTGTCTGGCGCTGGTAGGTGGGATTGCGGTAGTGTTCGGCCTGGGCGGTGAAACCCCACTGCGGACCGACCCAGCGCCGCCAGGTGGCACCCACGGTGCGGCTGTGGAAGTTGACCAACTGCACGCCCGTGCCCAGCGCCTGGTAGGCCTCGGTGCCATTGGAAACACGCAAGCTGAGGTACTGCTGGCCCTCGCGCCCCAGCGTGAGGGCCACATACGGCATGTCCGAGTTGACGCTGCCGGGCTGGCTCAGGTTGAAGGTCACCCCGGCCTCCAGCACAGCCGGGTCGGCCAGGTACAGGGCGGCCGACAGGCGCAGCCCGGAGTCACTGCGCCCACCGTCAAACACCGCGTGGTATAGCGCGCCCGAGGTCACCAGTTGGCGCTGCTCCAGCCATTTGGCAGAGATTTGCATATCGGTGCGCCATTTGGCCCAATTAGGCCCGCCGTTGCCCACCACCAGTGTGCCCGTGGCAAACCAGTCCGGGTTGAGAACTCGGGTATAGGCCAGTGCCAAGACACCGCCTTTGGCACCGAATTTGCGCTCCTGCATCAGCTCGGCAGTCATGCTGTTGCCTTGCGGCAAAGGCACGCTGGCACGGACCGAGAGGGATTCACCGTCCGGTAGCCCCGCGGACAATTGGCTGTGGTTGGCCTGCACGTCCCAGGTGACCGGCGGCAGGTCTTGCGCCCGCACGGTCCCTGCGGCCACGGCAAGGGCCAAGCCGGTCGCGGCCTGGAGTGTGTGGAGCTTCAGGTTCACGCGCATGGAGAGCTTTCGAGATCACGGGCCAGTACGTCGGCGATACGGGCGGCGGTGCGGCCATCGCCAAACGGGTTCACCGCCTGGCGCATGCACTGCAGCAACCGGCCGTCGTCCAGCAGCTGGGCTACGGTGCGCACAATGCGGTCGGTATCGGTGCCCACAATCATGCCGGCACCGGCCTCGATCAGCTCGGGGCGCTCGGTGGTGTCGCGCAGCACCAGCACCGGGCAGGACAGGGCCGCCCCTTCTTCCTGGATGCCGCCCGAGTCGGTCAGGGCCAGCGCACTGCGCTGCAGGCACCACAGCAGCGCTGGGTAGTCCAGCGGCGGGCACAGCGTGAGCCGCCCGCCCAGACGAGCGGCCAGACCGCCCAGCTCGGCATACACGGTGTCGCGCACCGCTGGGTTGCCATGCACTGGCCAGACCACGGCCAGGTCGGGGTGCTGGGTGAGCAACTGGCCCACGGCGCGGGCGATATGGGTGATGCCCGCACCCCAGTTTTCGCGGCGGTGGGCGGTAACGGTCATGAGCTTGCAGTGCGCCAAGTGTGGCTGCAGGGCTCGCAGCTCAAGGGGCAAGGCCAGCGTGCCATCGGCCAGCAGTTGCTCCAGGCGGGCGGTACCGGACAGTGCGGCGTCCACGGCCGAATTGCCCACGGTATGTACCGCGTGGCCCGGTACACCTTCCTTGTCCAGGTTGGCCGCTGCACCGGCGGTGGGGGCGAAATGCCAGCGGGCCAGCCGGGCGGTAAGTTCGCGGTTCTTTTCTTCGGGAAAAGGCTCGCGGGGGTTGCCGGTGCGCAGGCCGGCTTCCACGTGGCCAATGGGTACATCCAGGTAGAAGGCAGCTTGGGCCGAGGCCAGGGTGCTGGTGGTGTCGCCGTGCACCAGCACCGCCCGGGGCTGCACCCGCTCATACACATCGGCCAGGCCTTCCAGCAGCAAGGCGTTCAGGTGGGCCAGACTGGCGTTGCGCCGCTGCAGCACCACTTCGTGTTCGGGCTGGATGTCAAAGAACGTGTACAGCGTGTCGGCCATTTCTCGGTGCTGGCCGGTGTGGACCCAGGCCACGGGCATGCCGCGGCGGCGCAGTTCGGCGTAGACCGGGGCCATCTTGATGATTTCCGGGCGGGTACCGACCGAGATGAGGATGGGGCGTTGGAGGACGGGGGTATTCATGGTTGTTTCACCGTGGCGGAAGCAGGGAGGGGCTGGGTTGTCAATGCGGGCAGGCGCAGGCGCAAGGTGGCGGACGGGCCCGCCACCACACGCCAGTAGTGGCCGTCGTGGTCGATCTGTGCCGTGCCTTCGAGCACGACGGGCTCGGCGTAGCGCTGCATCGGCAGCAGCCAAGCCATATGGGCCAGCGAATGCGGGTGGCTGGCACTGAGCAGCTGGGCACCCTGGAGCTGGGCATCCGGGACGGTGGTCCATTGCACCTGCAGCCGCTGGTTGGCAAAGTCGGCGTACTGGGCCATGGTGATCCAGCGCAAGGTCTGGTTGCGCAGCAGGTTGGCCGTGTGCTGCATCCAGGCCTTGAAGGCCGCCGGAAACATGGCAATGCCAGGGGGGTGGAAATACACCAGGCGCACCGTGCGGTACTGGGCGCAGTAGTCGGCCACATCTTTGAGCCAGGCGGCAATATCGCGCTCGGACTGGTGCGCGGCCTGGGCATCTTCGAAGGTGCCGTAGGTGCCGTAGCTCAGTACCGGAAAGGCCCAGGTGTCGGCAGGTCCGCGTTTTTCGTCCTGGTAGCTGCGGGTTGGCGCCATGCCGATATCACCGGTGGAGTAATAAGCGTGGATGCCATGGTCGTGCAGCCACTGCGTGACCCACGCCGGGTGGTTGCCCACCGGGGCGGAGTATTCGCGTACCGGCTTGCCGCTAGCGGCCTGTACGCTGGCCAGATTTTTTTCGATCAACGGAATCGACTGCGCAGCAGGCTGTTTGTCGACCACCAGACCAAAAGCGTTGTGGATCCAGCCACCGTGGCTGCCGACTTCGTCGCCACGCCCGACAAAGCGCCGTAACCAGGCCTGCATGCGGGGGTTGTGGTCCAGGTCCATGCCCGCGCCGTCGCCGACGGTGTCCACATCGGGCCCGGCGGTCAGGTCCACGGAGTACGGGCCTTGCTCGAAAATGCCCAGGGCTTGCAGCTTCTCCATCGCGGGTTCGGCTTTGGCCGAGTCGATGTGCCAGTTCATGATGAGCGCGCCCTGCGCTTCGGGCATGGCCGAGAGCTGCGGCAACTGCGCAACATCTTGCGCAAAGTAGCGCAAAAAGCTGTGCAGGAAGAAGCCGTCGGTGCGCAGCTTCAGATAGCCCAGCGGCAAATTGACGAACAGCACCTTGCCCTCGCCCAGCGTACGCACTCCGGCCAGCAGGCCGCCGCCTTCAAAGTGCATCAAGCGCTGGCCGTCATAGCTGCCAGACGTCGCAAACACCGGGTAGCGCAAACGCCCGTAGTTGTAGCTCACCACCGCCAGCTCTTCGTCGGCCTGGGGGGCAGGCTGCGTGCTGACCAAGGGGCTCTCGCCGCCCTCGCGCATCAGCTTGCCCGGGGGCAGGCGCAACCAGGGCACCGCCACGCCATCCACCCACGCGACCTGCTCGCTGAGCATGCCCGGCCCCAGCTTTTCATACAGCGCATACCGGACCCCGGCCAAGGTGGACAGACGCGACTGCACAGGGTGGTAGTTGCCGTCCATGTCGGAGACGCCAGCGTCGTGGACCAGCATGAGCTGCGCACCGGCCCGCACCCGGGCCTCCAGGTGGGCCACCAGGGCGCTGTTCATATGGCGGTGCACGGTGTCGGGCACCACCAGGGCGGCATCCAGCGGATAGCCGCCCGGGCGCAGCAGCGCCGAGGCCCGTACCAGCTCCATGGGGAAGCCGGTTTCTGCGGCCGCATCCAGCCAGGCCTGCACCGTGGGGTCGTCTCTGGCCACGTCATCGGGTACCAGCAGCGCCAGATGCGTCAAAGGCATGGTCTGTGGCCCACCCCAGTACGGCCAGGCCCACAGCGCCAGCCAAGCCAGCAGGCCTGCAACCACGCTACCGCGCACCCAGCGCCACACCTCGGGGGCCGTCATACCACCGCCCCGTATGTGGACAAGTCTGCCCGGGCGATGCCGTCCGCGTCGGCGCCAGCGGGCTGGGTGGTCTCGCCTTTTTCTTCGGCCCAGATGGTGCCGTACACCGTTGTTCCCGCGGAAATCCGGACCCAGGGTGCTGCCACCGTCGCCGATTGGTGCGGCGTGCCGATGGTGCAGCCAGGGCCCACCACGATGGCGGTTTCGGAGACCAACGAGCCATGCACGTTGCATCCTGCACCCAGGTGGATCGCCCCGCCAGCCACCACACTGCCGCTGATATGGCTACCCGCTCCCACGTGCAAGGCACCGCGGGCCTTCAGGCTGCCGGTGGCCTGGCAGTATTCACCCAGCACCAGATCCGCCAGGCAGACGATGTCGGCCCGCCACGATCGGTAGGCATCCACTCGCAGGGCAAGGCGGGCAAAGGCCCTGCGCACCAAGCCATCCCACACCACACCGGTGGGCCACTCGGTGATGGCAAGGCATAGGGCAGCACCCACCTGGGGCCGACCAGGGAAACGCCCGTCATGCCCGACAAACAGCACCTGGGGCGCATGCAACAGCATGAAGTCCACACCCTGCGCAACGGTGACGGTCTTTTCGGCCGTCACCCGCCCCGTGGCGTGACAACCGTTGCCGATGTGCACCTCCTGCCCATGGGCCCAGCGCAACACGGTCGTGCCGGGCTCCAACGTGGCCGTGGCACCCGCCCACAAGGCGCGGTAGACACCGTCGGCGGCGGTGCGCAGCCCACCCGAGGCAGACACTTCCGCGTAGAAATGGATGTTCTCCGGCAGCTGGACACCACCGTCGATATGCCAGAGCCGGTCGCTGCGTCCCGACTGGATCTCTGCAGGCCGCAAAGGCAAGCCGACACTGCCTTCGCCCAGGACCAGATAGGTAATTGAAGAGCCCCCCAGGTGGGTAGCACCTGTGCCAACCGCATCGGCCAGCAGGGCCGAAAAACTATGCGCCAGGTGTGGCGGATCGAGGGCATCGGCCTCGTCAATCGGCAGCGGCACCACATCCCTAGGCCGCCGCCACTCGCGCAACGCAGGCAACAGCGGCACGACCAGGACCGACACCGTGAGCAGGAGCAACACCGCCAGCATCATGGGCGTATCTCTGCGGTTACCGTGGTACGGGCAGCCCCGGACAGGGCGCCAGACGCAGCGGCGACCGGCACCGCCGCACGGCGGTAACGCACTGTCTTGTCCCAGTGAAAGCCCTTGCCAGGCAGCCGATCCCAGAGCAACTGCTCCAGCACCGACTGGGCAATCGCCACCGCACTGACAATGAAGCCCATGAAGGTAAACGCCAGCAGGTGGATGCGCTGGCGCGATCGGTCCAGGTGCACCGCCGTGGCGATCTCGAAAAACGCCGCAAAGTTGCCCAGCGCGCTGTGCGCCATGAAGGCGATCAGCAGCAATGCCGGGGCCAGCACCTGCATCGACACCGTAAAGTACATCAGCAAACTCAGCACCCAGCCAAACAGCAGGATGGGCGACATCATGTAGACGCCCAGCAGCAAAAATCCGTCCACCCGCTCGATCAGGCTGAGTGCCGGGTTGCGCAGCAAGGCGCCGCTGTGGCGCACCAGCGCCTGGTTGTGGCCTTTGGACCAGCGCTTGATCTGGCGCATGCGCACGGCCCAGTTCTGCGGCACTTCTTCGTAGCATTCGGCCCGGTTGTGGTAGACCGTGAGCCAGCCCCCCAGCAGCAGGCGGTAGGTGAGGTCGGTGTCTTCGGCCAGCACGTCGTCGTGCCAGCCACCCACCGATTCCAGCGCGCTGATGCGGATGCCGCCCACCGTCCCGCCGTATTGCGGCACCAGGCCCAGGTTCATGCGGGCTTGCTGGTCCACCTGGTAGCCACCGGAGCGCTCCAGATCCAACAGCCGGGTCAACAGGTTGGCGCCAACGTTGTGCGGCACCACGCGGCCCATCACCGCACCCACCTCGGGGTCGAAGAACGGGGCCATCAGCCGCCGGATGAGGCCGCGCGAGGGCATGTAGTCGGCATCAAAGACGATGATGAAGTCGGTGTCGATCAGCGCCGTGGCATCTTTCAGGGCAGCCGCCTTGCCAGGCTTGCCGCTGACCCGGTGGAACGGCGTGATGCGGCCCGGAAAGCGCGCCACCACGGCATCAACGATCTCGCGGGTGCGGTCGCTGGAACGGTCGTTCACCGGCATGACGACCAAGCGGTCTGCCGGATAGTCCACCCGCATCAGGTTCTCCAGGCAATCCTGGATCACGTCTTCTTCGTTATGGGCGGCCACAAAGATCGTCACCCGTGGCCAGTCGGCGCTGACGATGCTGGCGTATGGGTGGCGTTGCTTGCCAAACAGCCGGTTCAGAGAAAACACGTAGTGCCGCAGGGTGTAGACCGTCAGCAGCAGCATCACCACACCCATCATGCCCACCAAGGCCCAGGCCCACCTGGCTCCCAACGGACTGGCCAGCGCATAGCCCACCGCGGTACCCGGTGCGGTCTGCGCGCCGAACAGGGCTGGCACTGCGCAGAGCGCCAACGCGCCGACTGCAAAGCGCCACAAGCACGTCATGGAAAGAGGGGTCATACAAAAAAGAAGTGGTTAAAACAGCGCTGCAACCCTGCCAGGACAGGCGGGTCTGCCATGCAACGCGGATCGCATGGCCATGACATCCGGCATGCCCGCCATCCGCTCTTAAATCAAGCTAATTGACTAAATGACAAAAGTCACAAAAGTAAGAAAAAGTTTTTTTCTTACACAGTTCACAGGAAGTTTACTGTCTGGTAGCTCAAATGTGCACAATATTTTGTAATAAAAATATTGTGCATGCAAAAATCTTTAATAAATCATCAAATACAGTGTATGCAATACATTGTAAGAATTGTATGAAATATAAATTCGACGTGGCAATTAGCTATCTTTTACATAGCTAAAAACACAGTTTGGATAGGCGTGAGCGGCCTATTCCAAGAAATCAGTCCAGCGAAGAAGGCCCACTGGTGCGCGGTGCCATATCTGGTAGGCGCATTTCAAAGCAGGTTCCAGTACCCAACGCGCTGTGAACACTGAGCCCACCACCGAGCACATTGGTCACCATGTTGTAGGTGATGTGCAGGCCCAGGCCGGTGCCGCCGCGGCCCATTTTGGTGGTGAAGAAGGGGTCGAAGATGCGGTCCAGCAGATCGGGAGATATGCCGCAACCATCGTCTTCCACCCGCAGCACGACCACACCCTGGTCGCGCCCGCCGCTGATGTGCACAGTGCCGTGGTCCCGGCCCTCGAAGCCGTGCAGCACGGCGTTATGGATCAGGTTGCCGATCGCCTGGCCCAAGGCACCGGGGTAGCTGTCGAGCCGCAAGCCGGTAGGCACATCCACCCGGATCTTGTAGGGTGTGCGGGCGAAAGTGGGGCGCAGGCTGACCACCATTTCATCCACCACCTCGCGCAACTCGAAAAGACGGCGTTGCGCGCTGGTTTGGTCCACCGCCACCTGCTTGAAGCTGGTGACCAGGTCGGCCGCGCGGTGCAGGTTGCGGGCGGCGATGTCGGTGGCCTGGTCCACGCTGTCGAGCAGGCTGTCCAACGCGCTGCGGCGCAGGCCTGCGTGCATGGCCGTGCGGAACTGGCGCACCTCGTCCGTGAGCGCGCTGACCGCCATCAGGCTATTGCCCAGCGGGGTGTTGAGTTCGTGGGCGACACCGGCCACCAGCGCGCCCAGGGCGGCCATTTTTTCGGCCCGCACCAACTCGCCCTGGGTATCGCGCAAATGGGCCACCGCACCCGACAGATCTTCGTTGGCGGCAGCCAGGGCCTGGGTACGGCGCTGCACCCGGGCTTCGAGTTCGGTGTTGAGTTCGCGCAGTTCATTGCTGATGCGGCGGATATCGGTCATCTCCACCGCCGCCCAGACCATCAGGAACGAAGACCCCACCTGCACCTGCCGCCGGGACAGCTGGAACAGCACCGCCACCCCGTCGCCCCGCACCATCCAGGCCTCCACCACCGTCTGGCCCTGCTGGAGGCCGGCCAGCATTGCAGCACGCTCCTCTTGCGACCGCCACATGCCGATCTCGGTCGCAGTACGGCCCAACACCGCCTCGCGCGTGCGCCCAAAGCCCCGGCACCAGGCTTCGTTCACATCTTGCAGCGCATACGGAGACTGGGTACTGGTGACCGACATGGGCACGGGTGAGGCGTTGAAGATCGCTTGCGACTTTAGCTCACGCTCCTGCAGGGTTAGCGCCATTTTTTCCAGGTCGGCCGACAGGTAGTTGAACTCCAGGATGGCCCCCCGTGGCCAGGAGCCGCCTGCAGCCCCCTGGGTGATCTGCCCGGCGCGCGCGACGATGCGGCGCAATGGCCGGGTCAGCCACGAGGCCCAGAACGGGGCCAACACAAAACCCACCAGCAAGGCACCCGCAAAACCGGCCACCACCAACACCACCAGCCCCCGGATGTCCTCGTTCTCCAGTCCGGCGGGCATGCCACCCACAAAATACCAGTCCAGAGCCGTGGAATGCGCGACTGCCGGGTGAAAGGTGTGGCCCTCGAAGCGGAACACCTCGGGCAGGGTTTGAAAACTCAGCGCGGCCTGCATCAAGGGCCAGTTCAGCACATTCACCGTGCCCACATGCTGCCCGCCGTCGGTGTCGGCCACGATTTCACCGCTGCGGTCCACCAGCCAGATGGACGCGGTGCGCTGGCCTGCCGCAAGCTGGAACGTGTCCAGTAAATACGATAGCGGCACCTCGGCCAGCAGCAAGCGGTCACGCCCCACCGGATAAGCCAGACCCACCGTAACGGCCCCCGAAAGCGCCGACAAGAATTTATCGCCCCAGACCATCTGGCGCGATTCCAGCACGGCGCGGAACAGCGGGCTGGCCGACAGGTCGCTGCCCAGCACATCGGTGCGCCGCACCCGCAGCGCAGGCACCAGGCCAGCAGCCTCCACCAGGCCATCGTTGGACACCAGATAAATGGCGCGGATGGCCTTGCCATCCCAGGCAGCACGCTCCAACATGGCCGTCGCCTGCACCAGATCCATGCCTTCCAACGCCTCGCTCAGCAGCGCCATGCGGGCCTCCAGCGAGCCCAGCAAAATTTCTACCCGGTCAGCGATTTCTTGGGTGTCGCGTTCCACCTCCACCTTGTTGTCGGCCTCGATCTTCGGAATCCGCAGCAGCAGGATGCCGGAACCGACGATGGCAAAGGTGACCAGAATCGTGACCACCAGCAGTCCAGCCAGATAGCTGCGCAGGCGCCAGATCCGCAGAATCGTCATTTCAGCAGCACAAATTGGCCACCATGCACCTCGGTGAAATACACCTTGCGCGGGGTGTCGCCATAGCGGTCGAACTGGATGCTTTGCTGCAAGCCCTGAAACGGCCCATATTTCAGGATCGCCTGCTGGACCGACTCGCCACGCTCCTGACGCTCCATGGCCTGCAGCAGCACGGTGGTAGCGTCATAGGCGGCAATCGTGCTGAAGCCCGGCTCGCGCGCGAACCGGGCCAGATAGGCCTTGTGGAAGCCCAGGTAGCGCGCCGAGGTGTCGTCCCGGTTATACGACTGGGCAATCAGCAGGTCTTCCACCGCCTGGCCGCCCAGTTCGATCAGCGACTCGCTGGCGGCCCACTCCGAGGCGCTGGCGGGCATATGGGGGGCGCGTTTTTCGGCCTGCTGGGCCAGGCGGCCCACGTCGATGGCGCTGGCAATGAACAGCAGACCGTCGGGCTGGGCCGCCAGCATCTTTTCCACGATGTCGCCGAAGCCGGTGTCGGCCTGCGAAGCAAACGCCACCTCGGCCACCAATTGCCCGCCCTGGGCCGTAAAGGCGGCCCGAAACTCCTTGCGCCACGAGTCAGAGTAGCTGGCATTGCGTGCGTCATAGGCCGCGGCCACCCGGCGCTGGCCGCGCTGGTACAGCAAACGGGCGTAGTCGATGGCGTTGTCGCGGGTGGTGCGGTTCACGCGTATGAAGTAGTCATCCTGGCCTACAAAATCACCGGAAGTGACGGTGGGGCTGATGGTGGTGAGGCGTGCCTGGTTGAGCACGGGCACCACCACGGCGGCCACCGAACTGGTGAACGGCCCCACCACCGCGTCCACCTGGGCAGCCACCAGGGCGTGGATGGCAGCCAGGGCTTTGGCGGGGTCCTGGGCGTCGTCCTGCACCACGATCTCGATGCGGCGGCCATGGATGCCACCGGCCTGGTTGCGCTGCTCCACGGCCAGGGCCATGCCGTTGCGTCCGGCCTCTCCGGTGTCGGAGGCCCGGTCCGACAGGCCGCCAATGAAGCCGATGCGGATGGGCTTGTCGGGCGTACATCCCAGCAGCAGGCTAACCAGCAGCGCGCCCCACCAAGGGCGCAGCGTCATGGCGGGGCTCCGAGGCGCTGGGCCAGCCAGGGCCCCAGGTCTCCGATCACCATGGGCTTTGCATACAGGTAGCCCTGCGCCTCGTCGCAACCCAGCGCCCGCAAGATATCCGCCTGGGCCTCGGTTTCCACCCCCTCGGCCAACACCTGCATGCCCAGTTGGTGGCCCAGCGGAACAATCATTTCGGCGATGCGCGCGCCCAGGCGGCCCGAGTCCAGCGACATCACAAAGGCCCGGTCGATCTTCAGGCGGTCGGCGGGCAGGCGGTCCAGGTAGGAGAGCGATGAAAACCCGGTGCCAAAGTCGTCGATCGCCACCGCGATGCCACGCGCCTTGATCTGGCGCAGCAGGGCCGCCACGCGCTCCATGCCCATCACCGCCACCGACTCGGTGATCTCCAGCTCCAGACATTCGGGCGGCACGCCAGAGTCGCGCAGGGCCTCGTCCACCAACTCTAGAAACTGGGGCTGGGCAAACTGCACCGACGACACGTTGACCGCCACCCGGATGCCCAACGCACCCCCTTGGGGGCCCACGCTGCGCAGCGCGGCCAGTGCGTGCAGGGCCGAACGCAGCACCCAGGCTCCCATGGTGACGATCAGCCCGGACTGCTCGGCCACGGGGATGAAACGGTCGGGCGGCACAAACTTGCCATCGTCGGTACGCCAGCGCAGCAGGGCCTCCACACCAATGGGACGGCCATCGGCCAGGTTCACCTGGGGCTGGTACACCACGAACAGGTGCTCGTGGTCAAACGCGCGCTGCAAGCCATGCAGCATGCGGGTGCGCTCGCGGGTGACGGTGCCGACCTCGGCCGAGTAGTAGGCGCTGCGGCCCTGGCCCAGCTCCTTGGCGCGCTTGAGGGCGATGGAGGCGTCTTTCAGCAGCTCCAGGCCGCTGCCGTTGGTGTCGTCGCAGCGCACAAAGCCCATGCAGACCGACACCGGGCGCAGCACGTTCTCGATCTCGAACGGCTGCTCGAACACGCTGCGCAGCCGCTCGGGGTTGACGCTGGACTCCAGGCCAAACAGGCCAAAGGTATCGCCCGCCACCCGGGCCAGAAAGCCCGCTCCGTCCTGTACCGCGCCCAGCCGTTGGGCGATGGCGGCCAGCAACTGGTCGCCATAGCCATGGCCAAACATGTCGTTGGTTTCGGCAAATTGGTCCACATCCATCAGGCCAATGGCATGTCCGGCCGCACCCCCCGCGGCAACCGCGTCGTCCAGGTGCTGGAGGAAGGCGGTGCGGTTGGGTAGGCCCAGCATGCGGTCCACAAACGCATGGTTGCGCAGCCGGGTCACCAGCTCCACATTGGCCGCGCACAGGGCAATATTGGTGCAAAACACTTCCAGCAAATGCGCGTCCACATCGCGCAACGGGGCCGAAGCGTAGACAAATGCCACGAAATCCCCGCCCTCGCGGCCCGCAAAAAACAGGGTCACGCTGCGCTCGGCCAGCAGGTTGCGGCGCTCAGCCAGGCACTGGGTCAGGCTGGCCACGATGTACGGGTCGTCGATATCGGTAATGCGGTGCTGCATCAGGTGGGCCAACCGCCCGGCGGCAGCGACCACCACGCAATGCGATCCGGCCTCGGTCCTGGGCGTGCATGCACACACCACCCCTTCGGGCTCCACCCCCACTAAACCGGCAATCTGCGTGATCACCCCTTCGGCAAAGCTTTGCAGGCCCGGCTCGGCAATGAACTGGTTGCTGGCCGCCACAATTTTCTCCAGCCCCCGGCGGCTGGCATCGATGCGGCGCAGTTGGTCATAAGAACGGATGGCCGCGGTCAGCGTGGTGTAGAGCTTGGTGCGGGTGAGCTCGCTTTTGGTCTTGTAGTCGTTGATGTCATAGCGGCGGATGGTGTCGATCTCCGGGGCCTGGCCCGGCTGGCCGGTGCGCAAAATGATGCGCACATGGGCCAAACCCAGCTCGTTGCGGATGGCCACCACCGTGACCAGCCCCGCGTTGTCGGTTTCCATCACCACGTCCAGCAGCACCACGGCCACATCGCGCTCACGCCGCAACACTCCCAAGGCCTCGGCGGCAGAGTTCGCGTGGAGGAGTTGCAGGCTGCGGCCTTCGATTTCCAGGCCGCGCAGGCCGTAGGCGGTGCTCTCGTGCACATCGGGATCGTCGTCCACCACCAGAATCCGCCACGGCTCTCGCAGGCTGGCCGTGGTCGCAGGCACAGCCCCGTCTATGAACTCAAGCAGATCTTCGTCATCCATGGCCTATAGGGCGGCAAGCGCACCTTGAAAAGTAGAGGCCCAGTCTCTTACAAAATGTAGCAAACAACAAGTGCATAGCCCCACGAGCCACTGCAATAGGGAAAACCCCGGTCTGCAACGTGTTCTTACAAATTGGGTGCCAGAAAACGCCGCAAATCCGCCTCGGGTACACCCCGGCGCTGGGCCAGGTCTTTGAGCTGGTCTTCGCCGATCTTGCCGACGTTGAAGTACACACTGTCCGGGTGGCCCAGCTGGAAGCCGCTGACGCTGGCCGCGGGCATCATGGCCAGGCTTTCCGTCAGTTCCATGCCGATCTCATGGCATTGCAGCAGCGCAAACATGTCTTTCTTGACGCTGTGGTCCGGGCAGGCCGGGTAGCCGGGCGCGGGGCGGATGCCGGTGTACTTTTCGCCAATCATCTCGTCGATGCTCAGCGACTCCTGCGGCGCGTAACCCCACAGGTCGGTACGCACTCGGTGGTGCAGGCATTCGGCAAAGGCTTCGGCCAGGCGGTCGGCGATGGCTTTGAGCATGATGCTGGAGTAGTCGTCCAGCTCGGCCTGGAACTGCGCCTCTTTCTTCTCGGCACCCAACCCGGCGGTCACGGCAAACAGGCCCGCGTAGTCTTTGACACCGCTGCTGCGCGGGGCCACAAAGTCGGCCAGGCAGCGGCTGGGGCGCATCACCCCATCGATGGCCTGCTTCTCGGCTTGCTGGCGCAGGCCGTGCCAGGTCAAGGCCACCTCGGTGCGGGATTCGTCGGTGTAGAAGGCGATGTCGTCGTCGTCCACGCTGTTGGCCGGGTACAGGGCGACCACGCCGTTGGCGGTGAGCCAGCGGCCCTCGATGGCCCGCTTGAGCATGGCCTGCGCGTCCTTGAACACGCGGCTGGCCTCCACGCCCACCACTTCGTCGGTCAGGATGGCGGGGTACGGCCCGGCCAGGTCCCAGGTCTGGAAGAACGGGCCCCAGTCGATGTAGCGGGCCAGCTCGGTCAAATCAAAGTTCTTGAACACCCGGCGCCCAATGAATTTGGGCACCTTGGGGGTGTAGCCGCTCCAGTCCATCGGCGTTTTGTTGGCCCGGCACTTGGCCAGCGGCCACAGCGGGGTTTGCTTCTTGTTGGCGTGCTGCAGGCGAACCTTGTCGTAGTCGGCATTCAGTTCGTCGATGAACGCGCCCGCGCCGTCGCCCAGCAGGCTTTGCGCCACGCCCACGCTGCGCGAGGCGTCGGGCACGTAGACCACCGGGCCGTCGTAGTGGTGGGCGATCTTGACAGCGGTGTGCACGCGGCTGGTGGTGGCGCCGCCAATCATCAGCGGGATCTTCTTGATGCGGAAGTGGTCGTCCTTCTGCATCTCGCCCGCCACGTACTGCATTTCTTCCAGGCTGGGGGTGATCAGGCCGCTCAGGCCCACGATGTCGGCGCCTTCCACCTTGGCGCGGGCCAAAATCTCGTGGCAGGGCACCATCACGCCCATGTTGATGACCTCGAAGTTGTTGCACTGCAAGACCACGGTGACGATGTTCTTGCCGATGTCGTGCACGTCGCCCTTCACCGTGGCGATGATGATCTTGCCCTTGGTGCGCACGTCGCGGCCGGCGGCTTCGTCCAGGCGCTTTTCTTCCTCGATGTAGGGGATCAGGTGCGCCACGGCGGACTTCATCACCCGCGCCGACTTGACCACCTGCGGCAGGAACATCTTGCCCTGGCCAAACAGGTCGCCGACGATGTTCATACCGGCCATCAGCGGGCCTTCGATCACGTGCAGCGGGCGGCCACCCTTGGCCAGGATGGCCTGGTAGGCCTCTTCGGTGTCGGGCACGATGAAGTCGGTGATGCCGTGCACCATGGCGTGACTCAGGCGCTGCTCCACCGTCACAAAATGGCCCGGCGTGCCGCGCCAGTCCAGGCGCTTGCTCTCGTCCTTGGCGCCGCTCTTGGCGGTTTCGGCAATCTCCACCAGCCGCTCGCCCGCATCCTCGCGGCGGTTCAGCACCACGTCTTCCACGCGCTCGCGCAGCACCGGCTCCAGGTCGTCGTACACGCCGACCATGCCCGCGTTGACGATGCCCATGTCCATGCCCGCCTGGATGGCGTGGTACAGAAACACGGTGTGGATGGCCTCGCGCACCGGGTCGTTGCCGCGGAAGCTGAAACTCACGTTGCTCACCCCGCCCGAGACCTTGGCCCCCGGCAGGTTCTGCTTGATCCAGCGCGTGGCCTCGATGAAGTCCACCGCGTAGTTGTTGTGCTCTTCGATGCCCGTGGCCACGGCGAAGATGTTGGGGTCGAAGATGATGTCTTCGGGCGGAAAGCCCACCTCGTCCACCAGGATGCGGTAGGCGCGCTCGCAAATCTCGATCTTGCGGGCGTAGGTGTCGGCCTGGCCCTTCTCATCAAACGCCATCACCACCGCCGCCGCACCGTAGCGCCGCACCAGCCGGGCGTGGTGCTTGAAGGCGTCCACGCCCTCTTTCATGCTGATGGAGTTGACGATGGGCTTGCCCTGGATGCAGCGCAGCCCGGCCTCGATCACTTCCCACTTGGAGCTGTCCACCATGATCGGCACGCGGGCGATGTCGGGCTCGGAGGCAATCAGGTTCAAAAAGCGCACCATGGCAGCCTTGCTGTCGAGCATGGCCTCGTCCATGTTGATGTCGATCACCTGCGCGCCGTTTTCCACCTGCTGGCGGGCCACCGACAAGGCCTGGTCGAACTCGCCGTTCAGGATCATCCGGGCGAAGGCCTTGGAGCCGGTGACGTTGGTGCGCTCGCCGATGTTGACGAAAAGCGTGCCCGGCCCGATGAGCACGGGCTCCAGGCCAGACAACAGCATGGGGGGAACGGAAGGAACGACGGACTCAAGCATGCGACTCACCTGTGGAGGGAAAGGGTTCAGGTGAGCGTCGTTGGCACAACCCAAGCCTGACGGGGAACAAACCCGCTGCAACGCTCCTTGGGAGGCTGCAATTTTAAGGGCGGGCGAATATTTATAAGAAATACGGCCCTTGCGCTGATGGAATGAGCGTGACAAGCTATTTATTTTGTAGCATTCACATACCGCACCATGCCTGCGCGCCAAGGGGATGTGCTACAAGCGGAACAGGCTTCACCACGGACCCAACCATGTTCAAAAACCTGATGGATGGCATCAAGACCCAGTTGTCGCGTGCGCCAGAAATGCGCAAACCCCGGGCACGCATGCGTTCGGTCCAGCACTCGGATTCGGCCAGCCGCGCCGCCGAGCTGCTGATTGCGCCCACCGCGCTGATGCAGCTCAGCCCCACCGAGGCGCTGACGGTGGTGAGCTACATGACCCCGCGCCGCATTCCCATGGACACCACCTTCATCCACGAAGGCGACAAGACCGAAACCGGCTACATGCTGCTACTGCTGGAGGGCGAGGTCACGGTGGAGAACATCGTGGTGAGCCGGCGCAACCCGGTCACGGTCAGCGTGCTCGGCCCGGGCAGCCTGATTGGCGAAATGGGCCTGATCGACGGCCAGGCCCGGCTGGCCTCGTGCACCGCCACCACCGCCGTCACCGCCGCCATCCTGTCGCGCGCCGCGCTGGAAAAGCTCAGCCAGGACGACCCGCACACCGCCGCCAAGCTGCTGCTGGCGGTGTCGCTGCGCATTGCCGAACGGCTGCGCGACACCACCGAAAAGGTCAAGCGCTACAGCCAGCTGGTGCAGGCGATGCAGCAGGAAATCGACCACCTGATGCCGACCTGAACGACCGCCCTCAGGCCGCTTGCAGGGCCGACGCGGGCAGGCCAAACACCCGGTCAAACGCCCAGTTGAAGGCAAAGGTGTAGACCAGAAAGAACAGCAGCAGCCCCAGGTCCATGGCCAGGGCCTGCCACCAGGTGGTGTCCAGCCACCAGGCCATCAGCGGCACAAAAATCACCGTCAAGCCGCCCTCAAAACCCACAGCATGCGCCACCCGGCGCGCCAGGCTGCGGCCGCGCACGGCCTGGCGCGCCTCCCAGCGCTCGAACAGGGTGTTGAACACCAGGTTCCAGACAATCGCAATCGCCGAGGTCGCCACCGCCAGAATGCCCGCCGCGTGCATGCCCTGGCCCGACATCCCGGCCAGCCCCAGCGTGGCGGCCACGATGGCAAAGCCCTCGTAGAGGCTGACGTAGACGAATTTTCGTTTCATTCCTTGCATGGCGCGGGTCCTGGCGGGTGGGGATGCGGCGACTGTATGTCTTAAACTCTGATACATAAAGTCAGCTTATATCAACCTTACTGATAGACAACCATGGCATTTACCTCCGAGAACGTGCAGGTGTTTCTGGCCGTGCTGGACCGGGGCTCGTTCTCGGCCGCCGCGCGGGCACTGGGGCGGGTGCCCTCGGCGGTGAGCATGGCCATCGCCCACCTGGAGGCCGAGCTGAACCTGCCGCTGTTCGACCGCCGTGGCCGCGAGCCCCAGCCCACGGCGGCGGCCCGCTCCCTGGAGCCGCAGGCCCGGCTGCTGGCCGCCCAGCTGCAGCAACTGAAAGCCCAGGCGCTGGCCCTGACCCAGGGGCTGGAGAGCCGCCTGACCCTGGCCATCGCCCCCGAGCTGCTGGCCGCCGAGTGGCGCAGCCCGCTGGCCACGCTGGCACAGGAACACCCCTTGCTCGAAGTGGAGGTGCTGGCCGCGCCGCAGACCGATGCACTGGCCCTGCTGCACGCGGGCCGGGCCAATCTGGCGCTGGTGTTCGAGCGGCCCAGCCTGGATGGGCGCGAGGGCTTCCAGGAAGTAAGCAGCGAAATCTTGGTCGCCGTGATGGCCCCCACCCTGCTAGCCCAAACCCTGCAGGCGGGTGCGGGCCTGCGCGAGGAGCAGCTCACCAACACCCGCCAGATCGTGGTGGCCAGCCGCGACCTGGCCGCCATTGACACCCGCTTTGCCTACGCCCGCCACTGCTGGCGCACCGACAACCACATCGCCGCGCTGGGCCTGATCGAGGCCGGCATCGGCTGGGGCTGGCTGCCGCAGTCGTTTGTGCGCAGCCAGATCGCCGCGGGCACGCTGGTGCAGATGCCGTTCGACAACCTGACCAACCGGCTGGAGCTGTGGGTGGACGTGGTCTGGTCCAAAGAAAGGCCGCTGGGCCTGGCCGCGCAGCGCTTCATCGCCCTGGTGAGCGCCGGGCGCGCGGCCCGCAAGGCGGCAGAGAATTTATAAGAAATCGGCCTCTAGCGCTTATTCCATCAGCATGATAAGCTACTAATTAAATAGCAACTAGAGCGCTACCCACTGGCCGCTGCGCTGCGAGGCAAACAGCGCGTCGATGATCAACATGTTCTGGATCGCGTCTTCCACGCCGTACTGCAGCGGGGCTTGGCCGCGGATGGCCAGCGAGAAGGCGTCGCCTTCCAGGCTGTACTGGTCGCAGGGCGCAAAGGTTTCCACCGTGGCGCTGGCACCGCCCAGGGCCTTGCCGTTGTCGATGAAGATGCGGGTGGCTTCCCCTTGCGGCGCGTTGAACGGGATCTCGATCTCTACCCGCTGCTGCGTGCCCACCACCTGCACGCGCTGGTAGGGCGTGGACTGGGTGGACACGGTGAAATTGAGCTGGCGGCCACCGCCAAAGTCCAGCAGCGCGCTGAACATGCGGTCTACGCCAAACTCGGGGTCCATATCGGCCAGCGCCATCACGCGCAGCGGCTCGGCACCGAACAGAAAGCGCCCGGCCACGATGGGGTAGCAGCCAATGTCAAACAGTGCGCCGCCGCCCTTGCTGGCATCGTTGCGGATGTTGTCGGGGTTGCGGTTGAAGTACGAGAACCAGGCCTGCACCGTGCAGCGCTCGCCCAAGGCACCGCTTTGCACCAGCTCCCGGGTGCGCAGCCACTGCGGGTGGAAACGCACCATGAAGGCTTCCATGATGTGGACTTTGCCCGCCACTTCGCGCAGCTGCGCCGCTTCATTGGCGTTCAGGGCGATCGGCTTTTCGCACAGCACATGCTTGCCCGCACGCGCCGCCGCCAGGGTCATGGGCACGTGCAGGTCGTTGGGCAGGGGGTTGTAGATGGCCTCGATGTTCGGGTCGGCCAGCAGCTCTTCGTAGGAGCCGTAGGCGGTGGGAATGCCCAACTTGTCCGCCGCGGCGCGGGCGGACGGCAGGGCGCGCGAGGCAATCGCCTGCACATCGCACCACTGGCTGCGCATCAGCGCCGGGGTGACTTTTTCCATGCCAATCTTGGCGGTACTCAACACACCCCAGCGTACTTTTTGCATGTCAGGCAGCCTCTTGTTCGGTTTCGGTGGATTCGTCGCGGTGGAAATACGGGCGCAGCACGCGGCCCGGCAGGGGTGTCACCGCACCGTGGATGGCGGCAATGTGCTCCGGCGTGGTGCCGCAGCAGCCGCCCACGATGTTGACCAGCCCCTCGGCGGCGAACTCGCGCACCAGGGCCGAGGTGACATCCGGGGTTTCGTCGAAACCGGTGTCGCTCATCGGGTTGGGCAGACCGGCGTTGGGGTAGCAGCTGATGAAGGTGTCCGGGGCCACGCGGTGCAGCTCCTGGATGTAGGGGCGCATCAGCGCCGCGCCCAGGGCGCAGTTCAGGCCCACGGCCAGCGGCTGGGCGTGGCGTACGCTGTGCCAGAAGGCGGTGACGGTCTGGCCGCTGAGGATGCGGCCCGAGGCGTCGGTCACCGTGCCGCTGATGATCAGCGGCAGGCGCTGGCCCGAGTCGGCAAAGTACTCGTCCACCGCAAACAGCGCGGCCTTGGCATTCAGGGTGTCGAAGATGGTTTCCACCAGGATCACGTCGCTGCCGCCCTCCGCCAGCGCCTTGGTCTGGTCGTAGTAGGCGGCGCGCAGCTCTTCAAAGGTCACATTGCGCGCGCCGGGGTCGTTCACGTCGGGGCTGATGCTGGCGGTCTTGGGCGTGGGGCCGAGCGCGCCGCAGACAAAGCGCGGCTTGTCGGGCGTGCTGTACTTGTCGCAGGCGGCGCGGGCGATGCGGGCCGACGCCAGGTTCATCTCGATGGCGAGGTCGGCCATGTCGTAGTCGGCCTGGGCCACGGTGGTCGCGCCAAAGGTGTTGGTCTCGATCAGGTCGGCCCCGGCGGCCAGGTAGCCCTCGTGGATGTCGCGGATCACGTCCGGGCGCGTCAGGCTGAGCAGCTCGTTGTTGCCCTTCACGTCCTTGTGGAAGTCCTTGAAGCGCTCACCGCGGTATTGTTCTTCGGTCAGCTTGAAGCGCTGGATCATGGTGCCCATCGCGCCGTCGAGGATGGCGATGCGTTGCGCCAGAATGGCGGGGAGTTGCTGGGCGCGGGTGTAGGTAGGCGTTTTCATGAGGGGTCGATTGTAGGAAACCTGGCCGTACACCGTTCATGCCTCCTGCAACGGCCCCAGGCTGCGCAGGCGTACAGCATCGCGCAGCGGCGGCTGGCCGAACAGGCGGGCGTATTCGCGGCTGAACTGGGACGGGCTCTCGTAGCCCACGGCAAAGCCGATGCTGGCCGCGTCGGCCTGGCCCGCCAGCAGCAGGCGGCGGGCTTCCTGCAGGCGGATCTGCTTTTGGTACTGCAGCGGGCTCATGGCGGTGACGGCCTTGAAATGGCGGTGGAAGGTAGAGGCCGTCATGTGCACTTGCTGTGCCACCGTATCAATGCGCAGCGGCTCGGCGAAATGGCCACGGATCCAGGCTATCGCGCGGCCGATGTGCGCCAGCTGGCTGTGGGCCAGGGCGATCTGGCGCAGCATGGGGGCCTGTGCGCCGGTGAGCAGGCGGTACAGGATTTCCCTTTCAATCAGCGGTGCCAGCATGGGGATGTGGGCCGGGGTGTCCAGCAGCCGCAGCAGGCGCAGGGCGGCATCCAGCAGGTCGGGCGTGGCCGGGCTGACGGCCAGGCCGGGCGACGGGGTGCCCGTGGGCTGGCTCGGCAAGGCCAGCAGCATGTCGGCCAGCACCGCCGTGTCCAGGGCCAGGGCAAAGGCCAGGTAGGGCTGCTCCGGCCTGGCCTGCACCACCGCCCCGGTCACCGGCAGGTCCACCGACACCAGCAGGCACTGTCCGGCGCGGTATTCCACCACCGACCCGCCCAGCAGCAGCCGCTTGGCCCCCTGCGCCACGATGTACAGAATGGGCTGGTAGACCACCGCCACCGGCAAGGTGGGTGCGTCCGCCCGCACCAGCCGCACGCGCGGCAGGGCCGTGGCGACTTGGTTACCCTGCCAGTGCCGTGCAATCACATCGCAAAGTTCCTTGGAGGGTTCGATGGGCGTGGATGGCAACATGCGAGGATTATGCAAGAGCCCGGCAGCATCGCGCTACCGCCGCAGGGGCCAGCACGGGGATAGTCAAGCTCTTTCAACCCAAGGAGCCCCCATGACTTTCCAACCCACCACCTGGTTCATCACCGGTGCCGCGCGCGGCATTGGCGCGCACACCGTGCAAGCCGCCCTGGCCGCAGGCCACAACGTGGTGGCCACCGCCCGCAGCCGCCACAGCATCGCCACTGTCCACGACCGTCTGCTGGCGCTGGACCTGGACGTGACCATCGAAGCCCAGGCCCACGCCGCCGTGCAGGCCGCCGTGGCCCGCTTTGGCCGCATCGACGTGCTGGTCAACAACGCGGGCTACGGCCAGCTCGGCCTGTTCGAAGAAAGCACCGCGGCGGATGCCCAGGCGCAGTTCGACACCAATGTGTTCGGCCTGTTCCATGTGACCCGCGCGGTACTGCCGGTGATGCGCCAGCAGCGCGCAGGCCGGGTGCTGAACCTCTCGTCCATCGCCGGGATGCGGGGCCGCACCGGCACCGCCCTGTACAGCGCCAGCAAGTTTGCGGTGGAAGGCTTCTCCGAGGCCCTGGCGCAGGAGGTGGCCGCCTTCGGCATCTTTGTCACCATCGTGCAGCCCGGCGCGTTTCGCACCGACTTTCTGGACGGCCAGTCGATGCGCACCGGCAGCCAGTCCCTGGCCGCCCCCTTTGCTGATTACACCGCGCAATCCGCCCAGGTGGCCGAAGGCCTTAGCGCCCGCAACCACCAGCAGCCAGGCGACCCGGCGCGGCTGGCTGCCGTGCTGCTGCAACTGGCGGCCCACCCCGCGCCGCCGCTGCGCCTGGCGGCGGGGAGTGATGCGGTGGAGATCATTGGGGCGAAGATCGACGCGCTGCGGGGGGAGCTGGAGGCTTGGCGGGGGGTGTCGGTGGCGACGGATGGGAAGTTTTAAGGAAAATCGGTTGCCTGCGCTTATCTGGTGGGCGTTGGCAGCTATCAATTGCAGAGCAATTGCAGTTTTACCAAAGAACTTGGCGATATTCCGTCCCGCCTTGGCTTGATCGGGCACGGACCAACGCAGGACTGGATGGGACACCCCAGGAGCCGGGCACAATACCCACCTCCGACCAGCCCAACGTTGGTTTACATACAAAATCAGCTCCTAGTGCCCATTCCATCAGCGCAAGCAGCTATAAATTGCAGAGCAACCGCATTGTCTTCGACTCCCCTCGCCATCCTGCGTGAAACCTTTGGCTACGAGCAGTTTCGTGGGCCGCAACAAGCCATCGTGGAGCATGTGGTGGCCGGGGGCGATGCGCTGGTGCTGATGCCCACGGGCGGCGGCAAGTCGCTGTGTTACCAGATTCCGGCGATTGCGCGCCAAATGGCGGGGCAGGGGGTGACCATCGTGATTTCGCCGCTGATTGCGCTGATGCACGACCAGGTGGGGGCGCTGCACGAGGCGGGGGTGTCGGCGGCGTTTTTGAACTCCACGCTGAGCTTTGCCGAGGCGCTGGACGTGGAGCGCCGCCTGATGCGGGGCGACATCACCATGCTGTACGCCGCGCCCGAGCGCATCACCACGCCGCGCTTTCTGGACCAGCTGGACGAACTGATGGCGCGCGGCCAGCTGAGTCTGTTTGCGATTGACGAAGTGCACTGCGTGAGCCAGTGGGGCCACGACTTCCGGCCCGAATACCGGGCGCTGACGGTGCTGCACCAGCGCTACGCCAGCGTGCCGCGGATTGCGCTCACGGCCACGGCCGACGCGCTGACGCGGGCCGACATCGTGGAGCGGCTGCAGCTGGAAGATGCCCAGCATTTCGTCAGCAGCTTTGACCGGCCCAACATCCGCTACACCATCGTGGAGAAGAAGGATGCCACCCAGCAGCTGCTGCGCTTCATCCAGCGCGAGCATGCGGGGGCGGATTTTCAAGATGCCGGGGTGGTGTACTGCCAGTCGCGCAAGCGGGTGGAAGAGGTGGCGCAGACGCTGTGCGAACACGGCATCAACGCCCTGCCGTACCACGCCGGGCTGGACACCAAGCTGCGCCAGACGCACCAGGACCGCTTTCTGCGCGAAGAGGGCATTGTGATGGTGGCCACCATCGCCTTCGGCATGGGCATCGACAAGCCGGATGTGCGTTTTGTGGCCCACCTGGACATGCCGAAAAACATCGAAGGCTACTACCAGGAGACGGGCCGCGCCGGGCGCGACGGCCTGCCCGCCGAAGCGTGGATGGTCTACGGCCTGCAGGACGTGGTGAACCAGCGCCGCATGATCGATGAAAGCCCGGCAAGCGAAGAGTTCAAGCAGGTCATGCGCGGCAAGCTGGACGCGCTGCTGGGCCTGGCCGAGGCGACCGACTGCCGCCGGGTGCGGCTGCTGGCGTACTTTGGTGAAAAGTCCGCCCCCTGCGGGAATTGCGACAACTGCCTGGAGCCGCCGCAGGTGTGGGACGGCACCGAGGCGGCGCGCAAGCTGCTGTCCACCATCTACCGCATCCAGCAGATGAGCGGCATCACCTTTGGTGCGGGCCACATCATGGACATTTTGCGGGGCAAAACCACCGACAAGGTGAACCAGTTCAACCACAGCAGCCTCAGCACCTTTGGCCTGGGCACGGACTACAGCGAGTTGCAATTGCGCGGCGTGCTGCGCCAGCTGATCGCCATCGGCGCGGTGGCCGTGCAAGGCGAATACAACACCCTGGGCCTGACCGAGGGCTCGCGCGCGGTGCTCAAGGGCGAGGTGCCGCTGATGCTGCGCGCGTCTGTCTCCGGCCCGGCGCAGGGCAAACCCAAACGCGAGAAATCCACCGCCAGGTCCGCCGCCAAATCGGCCGTGGTGGCGGCGCTGGACGACAGCGCCCAAACCCGCTTCACCGCCCTGAAAGCCTGGCGCGCCGAAGTGGCCCGCGAGCACAACCTGCCCGCCTACGTGATCTTCCACGACGCCACCCTGGCCGCGATTGCCGCCATCGACCCGCGCAGCCTGGGCGACCTGGAGGGCGTGAGCGGCATTGGCGCGAAGAAGCTGGAGGCCTATGGCGAGGCGGTGCTGGGGGTGTGCGTGGCGGCGTAGGCGGCTAAAAACGCTGCAAACTCGCCAATCGGTATGGGCCGACTGACCAGGTAGCCCTGGATGGCCGCGCAGCCAATGTCGGCCAGAAACTGGCGCTGGCCCTCGGTTTCCACGCCCTCGGCAATCACCTGCAAGCCCATGTTGTGCGCCAGCGTGACCACGGTGCGGGCGATGGCGGCGTCGTTGGGGTCGGTGAGCACATCGCGCACAAACGACTTGTCGATCTTGATCTGGTCCAGTGGCAGCTTTTTCAGGTAGCTCAGCGACGAGTAGCCGGTGCCAAAGTCGTCCAGCGACAGGCGCACGCCATGGGCGCGCAAGGCCGTCATCTTGGCGATGATGTCGTCCACATCGTTGACCAGCATGCTCTCGGTCAGCTCCAGCTTCAGCCGCGAAGCGTCTGCCCCCGAGCGCGCCAGCACCGACAGCACCTGCTGCACGTAGTCGGGCTGCTTGAACTGCTGGGCACTGACATTCACGGCGATCGACAGCTCTGCCGTGGCCGGGTCCTGCGACCAGCGCACCAGCTGGGCGCAGGCCGTGCCCAGCACCCAGTGGCCCAGGGGCAGGATCAAACCGGTTTCCTCCGCCACGGGAATGAACTCTGCCGGGGACACCATGCCGTTGACCGGATGGATCCAGCGCACCAGCGCCTCCACGCCCGCGATGTGGCCCTGCTCGTCCGTCTGGGGCTGGTAGTACAGCGCAAACTGGTTGCCAGGCAGGGCTTTGCGCAGGTCGGAAGCCATGGCGTTGTAGGCCGTTATTTCCGACTGCATCACGTGCAGCAGGGCGTACAGCCCCAGCAGGGCCAATGCGTTGTTGAACCAGGTGCCAGGAATGCGCACCGCATCGGGCAACACATAGGGCGTATCGAAGCCCCACTGGGTGCTGGCAAACACAAAAAACGTGGCAAAACAGGCCAGTGAGATGCCATGCCGCAGCCAGGGTCGTTCGCGCTTGAAGACCAAAAAAGTGCCCATGCCCATGACCAAAAAGAAGTGGTGGGCAGAGCGGGGTGCCTGGGCATTGGGAATGTCTTGCACCAGGCAGAGCAGGCACAGCGCGACGTACAGGCTGCCCACCATCAACAAGGTGGCGCTACGGGTGTGGCCCCGTTGGGTGAGGACCGCACTCATGGCCGCAATGGCGGCCAGCAGGATGTTGCACACCGCAATAGACCATGTTCCGCGCAGGCCGAAATACACGCCCCAGCACAGCATGCCCAGGGCCATCACCGCACTCCAGACCAGCAGCGCGCGCCGCATGCGCATGCCGTGCTTGCTTTCCGCGCCTGGCGGATGAACCCACACCTTGTAGTCGAATGTGGGCATGCGGGGTGGCTAGAGCATGAATCCCATGCCCCGCGCCTCACGCACCTCGGGTTTGATGCGGTGCTCGGCTTCCAGCTGCTCCATGAACTCGATGGCGCTCAGGGCGGCATCCAGAATCTCGGCTTGGCGCTTCACCGCCGCAAAATCGCCAGGGCAGAGTTGCTCCAGCTTGCCCAAACGGGTGCCCAGCGCGTCGGTGAGCAGAGCCGCGTCGCCACCCAGCGCTTCCTGCACAAACATGGCCTCGCGCTGGCCGCGCAGCAGGGGCTTGAACTGGATCTTGAAGGTGAAGCGGCGCAGCGCCGCCTGGTCGATGCGGTCCAGCAGGTTGGTGGTGCACACAAAGATGCCGCGGTAACGCTCCATGCCCTGCAGCATTTCGTTCACCTCGGTAACCTCGTAGGTGCGCTGCGCGCCGCGCCGGTCTTGCAGAAAGCTGTCGGCCTCGTCCAGCAGCAGCACGGCTTTTTCGGCCTCGGCCTCTTTGAACATGGCGGCCATCTTCTGCTCGGTTTCGCCGACGTATTTGCTCATCAGGTCGCTGGCCTGCTTGATCAGCAGCGGCTTGTCCAGCGCCTTGGCGATGTGCTCGGCCAGTGCGGTTTTTCCGGTGCCGGGGGCGCCAAAAAAGCACAGGGTGCCGTGGCCACGCGCCTTCAGGGCCTGCACGATGCGGGGGATCTCGAAGCGGCTTTCCACGTTGAGCATGTCCAGGCTGTAGGTGGTGGCGCTGGGGCGACGGGCGTGGTCGCTGGCGCTGTTGCCCAGGGCCCGGTCGGCGTTCTGGAGCTGGCGGTCGATCAGGTTTTCAAAGCTGCTGTCGGTGGCCGGGGTGACCAGACCGGCAAAGCGCACCGCGGTGCGGATTTGCGCCGGGGTCAGGCCCTTGCGCTCGGTGAGTTTGGCCACAAAGGCATCGCTCACCGCCACGCCCTCCAGCGTCTTGCGCACCAGGCCCTCGCGGGCACCGGGCGGGGGCGACTTCAGCTCCAGGTGGTAGGCAAAGCGGCGGCGGAAGGCCGGGTCGATCTGCTCGATGCGGTTGGTCACCCACAGGGTGGGCACGCTGTTGGACTCCAGAATCTGGTTCACCCAGGCCTTGCCGCTGACCGATGCGCTGCTGGGCGCCGCCACCTGCTCGGCGCGGGCCATGAGCTGGGCGGCCTCGGTGCTGATGGGCGGAAACACGTCTTCCACCTCGTCAAACAGCAGCGCGGCCTGCACGCTGCCCTTGAGGAACACCTGGGCGATCTGCAGCGAGCGGTAGCGGTCGCGGCCACTGAGGGAGTTGCCGTCGCGGTCGGCGTATTCCACCTCGAACAAGTCCAGCCCGGCGGCCTGGGCCACCACGCGGGCCAGTTCGGTCTTGCCGGTGCCGGGCGGGCCGTAGAGCAGTACGTTCACGCCCGGCTCCTTGCGCGCCACCGCGTTGCGCAGCAGGGACACCAGCACCTGCGCGTCGTCCAGCACGTAGGTGAAGTCGTTCAGGGCGAGGGTGCTCTTGGTGGCCGGGCGGGTGAACACGGCCATCAGCTCGCTCTGGTCGCGGTATTCGCGCATCAGCACCGGGGGCAGCTTTTCGCTGACCTTCATCAGGTCGGCCAGGTCGGTGATGTTGTGCTCGGAGATCAGGTTTTCCACCAGGCCGATGCGTTCCAGCCGCGACCCGGCGCGCAGAGCCTCGCCCACTTCGGACGGGCTGACCCCGGCGACCTCGGCAATCGCGGCATAGGCCTCGGGCGCGTTGTTCACCTTGACCTCGACCAGGATGGTGCGCAGGTCGCGCTGGTAGCGGGCCAGCGTGCCGTACAGCAGCAGGGCGCGCTCGGCCTTGTTGAGCTGCAGCAGGCCCGACAGCGCGTCGATGTTCTTTTCCACCAGGGTGGACTGCTTTTTTAGCGCGTGGGTCAGCCATTCACCGGTGACGGCCAGAGCGGAGAGCAAATCCTTGGGCTGGTCCTTGGCGTACTCGTCCAGGTAAAAGAAGAGCGTGCCTTCTTCGTAGGGGCCGCGCCACACGCCGTGGCGCTCCAGAAATTCGGTGGTGCCCAGGGTGGCGTGGCCGCGCCAGAATTCGTTGTCCTTGCAGCGCCGGGTGAGGAACTCGCGCAGCCGCAGCAGCACCGGCTGGGGCCACACCAGGTGCCGCCCGGCCATGGCCAGCAGGCTGTTGAGGTCGCGGCGCACATTGAACTTGGGGCCTTGGCGGGCCACCAGGGTGAGTACGAAATGCGAGCACATCAGATCCAGCACGGGCGCGGTTTTCAGGCCGGGTGAGGCCACCAGCTGCGGATTCGCAGGATCAAAAACCAGACGCTTCACCATAAAACAGGCTCCTCGCAACGGGATTCGTTGCCGCACCATAACGCAGCGGCCAGGGCATGGGAAGACCCGGGCACCTAATATTCCCAGAACACACATAGCCCCTGTCTGCATGGGATATGCACGGGTCTCCGCTTAGAATCGGCGAGAACCGAAATCCAAGGAAACCCCATGTCCCAGCCCACCGACGACCACAGCACCCCCGCACACGTCCCAGCCGATGCCGTGGAAGCCATCGTGCCCCTGATCCCCATGGTGCTGCCAATCGTGGGCGGTGTACTGATTTTCTTGCTGGCATTTATCGCCGTTTCCATGGCCTGATCAGCCCCTGGCGCCGGTCCGGCATGGACTGGCAGCTATTGATCCAATAGCACCAAGCCCCTTTGCAGGGCGGGTGCCCAGGTTCTGCGCAACGCAGAGCCGACGTTCTTATCAGCCCCCCTTCCCCCTTCGTCTCCTAATTCGCTAGCTATGCTTTAGATAGCTTGTCACGCCCTATCCACGGGCGCTGGCGGCTATTTTTATTGGTTTTTCCGGCCAGGAGCGGGAATCGGTTGGCCCCAATACCAACGCACATAACCTCATGCAACGTTTGCATATCATTTCCCTGTAATCGCTCTGTAACTTGGCTGGGTGTCTCTAAAATCGGCTTCCCAGCCCCCGAGGTTGTAAAGCCGTTTTCTGAAAAGGCCGCTCGCAGTGCCCAGCGCACGAAGCCCTCTTTTGAAAAAACGATTTTCAACTTAGGAGCTTCCCAATGAACGCACGCACTTTGCAAGGCCTGGCCCAGACCGCGCCCGCCTATGTCAAAAACACCCGGCTGCTGGCCTGGGTGGCCGACATGGCCGCACTCACCCAGCCCGACTCCATCTATTGGTGTGACGGCAGCCAGGAGGAATACGCCCTACTGTGCCAACAACTGGTGGCGGCAGGCACGTTCAAGCAGCTCAACCCGGCCAAGCGCCCCAACTCCTTCCTGGCCTGCAGCGACCCGAGCGACGTGGCCCGCGTGGAAGACCGCACCTACATCTGCTCCGACAAAAAAGAAGACGCCGGCCCCACCAACAACTGGATGGAACCCGCCGAGATGCGCGCCACGCTGAACCCGCTGTTCGCCGGTTGCATGCGCGGCCGCACCATGTATGTGGTGCCGTTCAGCATGGGCCCGCTGGGTTCGCCCATCGCCCACATCGGTGTCGAGTTGTCCGACAGCCCCTACGTGGCCGTCAACATGCGCACCATGACCCGCATGGGCCGGGCCGTGGTGGAGTTGCTGGACATTGACGGCCCCTTCGTGCCCTGCGTGCACACCGTGGGCATGCCGCTGACAGAAGGCCAGGCCGACGTGAAATGGCCGTGCAACAAGACCAAGTACATCGTGCACTTCCCCAAGACCCGCGAAATCTGGTCTTACGGCTCCGGCTACGGCGGCAACGCGCTGCTGGGCAAGAAGTGCTTTGCGCTGCGCATCGCCTCCAATATGGGCCGCGACGAGGGCTGGCTGGCCGAGCACATGCTGATCCTGGGCGTGACCAACCCGCAAGGCAAAAAATACCACGTGGCCGCCGCCTTCCCCAGCGCCTGTGGCAAGACCAACTTCTCCATGCTGGTGCCGCCCGCGGGCTTCCACGGCTGGAAGGTCACCACCATCGGTGACGACATCGCCTGGATCAAGCCCGGTGCCGATGGCCGCCTGTACGCCATCAACCCCGAGGCCGGATACTTTGGCGTAGCCCCCGGCACCAACTACCACACCAACCCCAACTGCATGGCCAGCCTGGACAAGGACGTGATCTTCACCAACGTCGCGCTGACCGACGACGGCGACGTGTGGTGGGAAGGCATGGAAAAAGACACCGGCAAGCTGCCCGACCACCTGATCGACTGGCAAGGCAACGACTGGACCCCGGCCATTGCCAAGGCCACCGGTGCCAAGGCCGCCCACCCCAATTCCCGCTTCACCGTGGCCGCCACCAACAACCCGGCGCTGGACGACGCCTGGGACGACGCCGCCGGTGTGCCGATCGACGCCTTCATCTTCGGCGGCCGCCGCTCCACCACCGTGCCCCTGGTCACCGAAGCCCGTAACTGGACCGAAGGCGTGTACATGGCCGCCACCATGGGCAGCGAAACCACCGCTGCCGCTGCGGGCCAGATGGGCGTGGTGCGCCGCGACCCGTTCGCCATGCTGCCCTTCATGGGCTACAACATGAGCGACTACTTCCAGCACTGGCTCGACATGGGCCAGAAAATGGCCCATGCGGGCACCCGCCCACCCGCCATCTTCTGCACCAACTGGTTCCGCAAGGGTGCCGACGGCCAGTTCGTCTGGCCCGGCTACGGCGAAAACATGCGCGTGCTGAAGTGGATGATCGACCGCCTGGAAGGCGAAGCCGCTGGCCAGGAAAACATCTTCGGCATCAGCCCCACCTACGGCGAGCTGAACTGGACCGGGCTGGACTTCACGCCTGCGCAGTTCGACACCGTCACCCACATCGACACCGCCGCCTGGCGCCAAGAGCTGGTGCTGCACACCGAGCTGTTCACCCAACTGGCCCACCACCTGCCCCAGGCCCTGGTGGATACCAAGAACGCCCTCGAAAAGCGCCTAGCGACCTAAGCCACCTGCACGCCCATTGAAAAAGCCCCGCCCGTCGGCAAGACGGGCGGGGCTTTTGCTTGGCGGGTGCCGGAGTTAGATGTGCGAGCTCACGCGGTAGTTGGCGGCGTTGTAAGCCTGGGCATCCAGCAGGTCAAAGGCCCGCAGCATGGCGCGGCCAATGCGGTTGGACTTTGGCTTTTCGGCCACGGCGGCCGCAGCGATGTCGGCCTGCTCGGCGCGGCCCATGGCGACTTGCAGGTCGGCCATGATGCGCGGGTCGCTCAGGGCGGTGGCCCACAGGCGTTTGTCGGCACGGGCACGGGCTTCGCGCAGCGACCAGGCATCGAGTGCCTTGACGACGCGGCCAGCCAGGTTGCGGGCGCTGCCGGCAAACAAGGCCATGGCGGCAAAACCTACGGCCCAGATGACCACCCAGGCCATCAGCAAGTGGCCTTCGGCCCAGCTGTCGACCAATTGGTCGGCGGCGACCACCAGGGCGGAGACCACGGCGGCGAGCAACACGGCTGCCAGGCCACGGGAAGAGTCAAAATTCTGGTACAGCCCCCGTGCGGCTGCGGCAACCGATTCAGCGCGTGCTACGCCGGGGTGTTCGGTACGGAAGCTGGGGTTGATAAAGCTGGTCATGGTGTGTTCCTTTTACAAAGCGTTCTGGACTGGATCGCCTTGAACGCAAACGAATCTTAGGGTTTGCACTAGTATTTTCTAAATTTATCTTTGTGATGATCTACATTCAGATGCGTGATGCGGCGAGTCCCATGGGTGCTTGAAATAGCACGACCGTGCAGTCCATAAAAAGCTATTTTTTGCCCAAATAAAAGCGGAAAATCAGCACCTACCGCCCTGTAGACAAGCGCAAGCAGCTATTTAAAATATAGCGGAACTAGTTGGCAAATTAACTAAACCGATTTGATCCATATAGGCATCGGGTTTACCCTTGGTATTGCCCATGGGCCGGTTTAGAGTGTTGGCTCTACGTATCTTTTTTGCAACAGATTGGGTTTTAGATCTGCAAATGACTTGCCCACCCCGCCATGAACCCACCTAACTTTCGCACTTTCGACCTGAATCTGCTGCGCGTGTTTGACGAAGTCATGGCCGAGCGCAGCCTGACCCGGGCCGCGCAAAATCTGTCCATCACCCAGCCCGCCGTCAGCAACGCCCTGCGCCGCCTGCGCGACAGCCTGGGTGACGAGCTGGTGCGGCGCAACGGGGCCCACATGGAACCCACACCCCGCGCGCTGGCCCTGTGGCCCACGGTGCGCGAGTCGTTACGGCAGCTGCAGGGCTCGCTAGCCCCCAGCACCTTTGCCCCGGCCGAAGCCGACGACAGTTTTGTGCTGGCCATGGCCGACGCCACCGCCGCCGAGCTGCTGCCGGGCCTGATGCGCATTCTGGAAGCCGAAGCCCCCCACGTGTCGCTGCACGTGCTGCCGCTGGCCTCACGCGACCCGCGCAAGCTGCTGGAAGACGAAACGCTGGACCTGGCGGTGGGATTTTTCCCGGCCGTGCTGGCCGACCTGGCTGCCCGCGCCCAGGTGGGCAAGGGCATACCGTATGCGCACCTGCGGCTGTACGACGGCCACTATGTATGCGCCATGCGGCGCGGCCATCCACTGGCCGAAGGCACGCTGACGCTGGACCAGTTCTGTGCGGCGCGGCACCTGCTGGTCAGCTTTTCAGGACGTTCTTTTGGATTTATCGACGAGGCGCTGGCCCTGATCCAGCGCAAACGCCAGGTGGCCTTGACCGTGAACCAGTTTTTCACTGCAGGCCATATCGCCGCCCAGACCGATCTGCTGACCGTTCTGCCGCAGCATTTTGCCAAGGCCATCGGTAGCACCCATGTCCTGGAGCAGCGCCCGCTGCCGTTTGAAGTGCCTGCGGTGCTGGTCGACGCGCTGTGGCACCGCCGCATGGAATCCAGCCCGGCCCACCTGTGGCTGCGGCAGGCCGTGGCGCGCGTGGCCGTGAAGGCCTATGCGCCGCCGCTGTAGGTCAGCGGGTGGTGCGCAGGGCCGCCAGGGCGGCGTAGCGCAATTCGGCGGCATGCCGCGGATCGCGCCCGGCCTGGGCATCGGCGGATTCCATCAAACCCTGGGCGACACTGCCCTTTTCGGGGGCCGGGGCGGCAGGTTTGGAGGAGGGGAACAGGATATATTGGGTCAACAAGCTGAACATGGTGGCACCACCGTCTACACGGTGAAAAGTTGCAATAGGGTTAGCATAAGGGTTTTCCCTAGGTCTTCAAGCCCAAAACCATGCACGTACTGCATAAAGTCGTGCACTCCTGCCCAAAATGGGGCGTTTTAGATCTTTCACTGTGCGCACCATGCGAATCCAACTCCTGTCTGACCTGCACCTGGAAGTGCACCCCCACTTCGTACCCACCCCCGCGCCCGGGGCCGACGTGCTGGTGCTGGCGGGCGATATCGGCTCCTACCAGGCGGGGTCGCAGTTGGTCGATGCCGACTTTGGCCTGGCCCGCTTCTCGCCCCTGCCGCCCTCCGCAGGGGGTGCGGGCTGGCCCACGCCGGTGCTGTTTGTGCCCGGCAACCATGAATACGACGGGCAGGATTTCGAGGAAGCTCACCATCGCCTGCGCGCCACCTGCGCGCGCCTGGGCCTCATCTGGCTGGAGCGCGAGGTGGTGGAACTGGGTGGCACACGCTTCATCGGCACCACGCTGTGGAGCGACTTCGATGCCCTTGGCCCACCGGCCGACGACAGCGCCGCCACCCTGGGCCAACAGCTCAAGGCGCGCGACAAGGCCTTTCGCGCCGCCAACTACTACCTCCAAAAGAACAGCGCCACCCGCCAGGGCCTGCCCATGCTGGCCGACGGCATCCGCGAACAGGCCCTGGTCTGCCAAGAGTGGCTGCGCAAGGCCCTGGCCGTGCCGTTTAGTGGTAACACCGTGGTGGTGACCCACTTCGCCCCCAGCCTGCACAGCGCCGACCCGCGCTATGGCCGCACCCCCGGCACCGCCGGGTTCTGCAACGCGCTGGACGACCTGCTGCCCCACGCCCAGCTCTGGCTGCACGGCCACCTGCACGCCCCCAGCGACTACACCCACCAGGGCTGCCGGGTGGTGGCCAACCCGCTGGGCTATGCGCGCAAAAACGAGCAGGTGGGCTTTTTCGCCAACCAGTGCATCACGCTGGCAGAAACCCGAGATTTAGGCCAAATCACCCTCTAGCGCTTACTGCATCAGCACAAGCAGCTATCAAATCAGGACCAATCCCTGCATTTGCGCTGGATCAAATTCCGCGCGCTGTAACCGTCCTGTACCCGCTGGCAGGTGGCAAAATTTGCAACAGTCGCCCAGCTTTGCACAACAGGAGTCCGCCCATGTCACCCCCCCGTACCCCCTACCCATGGTGGCGCAGCGCCGTGGTCTACCAGGTTTATCCGCGCAGCTTTGCCGATGGCAATGGCGACGGGATTGGCGATATTGCCGGGCTGCGTGCACGCCTGCCCTACCTGGCAGACCTGGGCATCGACGCGGTGTGGATCAACCCCTGGTACCCCTCGCCCATGAAGGACGCGGGCTATGACGTGGCCGACTACCGCGACATCGAGCCGCTGTTTGGCACCCTGGCCGAAGCCGAGGCGCTGCTGCAGGAAGCCCACGCCCTGGGGCTGCGGGTGCTGCTGGACATCGTGCCCAACCACTGCTCCGACCAGCATGTGTGGTTCCAGCAGGCCCTGAAAGCCGCGCCCGGCTCGCCCGAGCGCGACCGCTTCATCTTCCGCCCCGGCAAGGGTGCGAACGGCGACAGCCCGCCCAACGACTGGGTCAGCGAGTTCGGCGGCCCGGCCTGGAGCCGCACCACCAGCCCCGACGGCCAACCTGGCGACTGGTATTTGCGCATCTTTGCCCCCGAGCAGCCCGATTTCAACTGGGACAACCCGGAAGTGCTGGCCGAATTTGAAAAGACCCTGCGCTTCTGGTTCGACCGGGGTGTGGACGGCTTCCGCATCGACGTGGCCCACGGCCTGGTCAAAGCCGCTGGCTTGCCGGACGTAGGCCAGCGCAGCCTGCCCGCCCACGAAGACGCCAACCACCCGCACTGGGACCTGCCCGGCGTGCACGCCATCTACCGCGCCTGGCGCAAGGTGGCCGACAGCTACGACGACCCGCGCATCTTCGTGGCCGAGGCCTGGGTGCACCCCGGCGACCGGCTGGCCCGCTATGTGCGCAGCGACGAGCTGCACACCGCCTTCAATTTCGACTACCTGGTGGCCCCGTGGCGGGCCGAGCAGCTGCGCGCCAGCATCGTCGGCACGCTGGCCGCGCATGCCGAGGTGGGCGCGCCACCCACCTGGGTGCTGAGCAACCACGACGTGGCCCGCGAGGTATCGCGCTACGCCCGGCCCCAAACCAGCGCCCCGCTGCGCTGGCTGGACGACCTGCTGGCCCAGCCCGCCGACTTTGCCCTGGGCCTGCAGCGCGCCCGCGCCGCCGCCCTGCTGATGCTGGCGCTGCCCGGCGGGGCCTACATGTACCAGGGCGAAGAACTCGGCCTGCCCGAGGTGGAAGACCTGCCCGATGCCGTGCTGCAAGACCCGATGTTCGAGCAAACGGGCCGCAAAAGCCGCGGCCGCGACGGCTGCCGCGTGCCGATTCCGTGGGAGGGCGCGCAGCCGCACTTCGGCTTCAGCCCACCCACCAGCGCGCCGCCGTGGCTGCCGCAGCCGACTTCCTGGGCGGCCTTGAGTGTGTCGGCGCAAAGCCGTGTCAAGGGCTCGACCCTGGACCTGTACCGCAAGGCCCTGCAACTGCGGCGCAGCGACATCGGCCTGGGCGGCTTCGGCCTGCAGTGGCTGCCGTCGCCCGAGGGCGCGCTGGTGTTCACCCGCGGCTCGGGCTTTGTCTGCATGGTGAATGTGTCGGCCGAACCGCTGGCGCTGCCTGCGGGGGCCAAACTGCTACTCAACAGCGGCACGCTGGACGCGCAGGGCCGGGTGCCTGCCGACACGGCGGTCTGGCTGCATACCTCTTAAGCTATATTATTAATAGCTTCTCACGCTTATAGAATAAGCGCTAGCGGGCATTTAAGCCCTCAAAACAGGTACCCAGCACCCAGTCGATCACCTGGGCATCGCTGTACTGGCCGCTGGCCTGCAAAAAGCCCAGCACCGGGTCGCAGGCGCGGGCAAACAGGGTGTAGAGCACGGCAATCGCCGGGATCTGCGGGTTGATCTGCCCGGCCTTTTGCGCCGCCTGGATCCAGCCGCCCAGCTGGTCGCTCACGCCCACCAGTGCATCCAGGTAGGCCCCGTTGGCCATCAGATTGGCCCGCAGGGTGGAGTTCTGGCTGGGCAGCGAGGGCATTTCGCCCGCCAGTTGCACCTCCATCGCCCAGCGCACCATGGCTTTGAGGTTGTCCAGCGGCGGGGCCTCGGCGGGCAGGGTGTCCAGGTAGGCCTGGGTGCGGTGCAGCACGCGCACCATGGCGGCGGCGGCCAGGTCTTCCTTGCTGGGAAAGTGCTTGTACAGGCTGGCCTTGGCAATGCCCACACCCTGGGCGACTTCGTCCACCGTCATGGCCTCAAAGCCTTTTTCGGCCAGCAGGCGGTTGACGGTCTGCACGATGGCCTCTTCGCGCGCGGCCAGCATCTGCTGCTTGAAGGAGACCTTGGGGGCTTTGGCGGGGGCGGGGGATTTCATGCGGTCGATTTTAGCCCCCATCGTTTTCCAAAAACAGTACCCGACTATTTTGCTACCAGTAAGTCACAAAATACAGGCCGGGTATACCCCTCGCTTCGCACGCCTTTGCCTGCCGCCACGGCACTGCGAAGATATCGGTTCAACGGGTTATTAATCGTACGCCCTCTATTCACCCATTCCGGGATAAATCGGCTCTTTATATGTTGATATATATCGGCGGTGTAGCGTCCGGTTGTGCAATGTCAAGCATTGTAAACAGCCGGGTATTCATGGTGTTTATTCAAAATAAACCGTTTATTTACATGGCAGAATTTATCCATCGCCTTATTTACCTCTTTACCCTGAAAGGATTTTCATGAAAATCAACAGTGCTTCTTCCAGCGCATTGGCGGCACAACAGGCCGCTGCGGCGGCTAAACAAACCACGCTGGGCAGCTTTGAAAAGAACGCCAAAGAGTTTGGCCCGGTGGCCGCATCGGCGATGGGTTTGGCCAGTGGCGCAGTCCAAGCCAGCAGCAGCCTGGCCAAGGTGGTAGACGGGGTGGAAAACGAAATAAAAGACGTTGCCACCCACACCGTGGCCCTGGCCACCACGGGTGCCAACGGGCTGAAAGCCGCCTACAACAGCGTTGCCAACGGCGTGGGCACGGCGGCCTCGGCGGCGGCCAACTACGCGTCGACCGGCGTGTCTGCCGCCGCCCAGGCGATCAACGCCCTGGTTTAAAAATAATCCCACCATATGGAAAACTATTACCGGATACTGGCAATCACCACGCTGTGCAGTCTGCAAACGGCGTGCTCCCTGTTCTCCCCGGTGCCGATATTGGAACTGGTCAAGGCTTCGGGAATTGCGGCCAGCTCGGTCATTGCGGTGGGGCCCAGCAAATCCCGCGATACGGTCTACCATATCCACCCGACTTTCCACAAAGTCTGTATTGCATTGAATCCGGAATCCCAGGCCCAAGAAATACTGCCGGCCATGCAATCTGAATTGCGGCTGCACCAGATTGAAAGCCGTATTTACGAACCTGGCACCGGTTTGAATACCTGCGATGTGTGGCTGCATTATGTGGCGGGTATTGAATGGGCCATTCCGCCCTTCACCAACGAATACAAAACCTACCTCACCACCGCCACCCTGACCCTGCGCACCGCCACCGGGCAGGTGCTGTCGCGCAGCAGCTACGCGCTGGACCCGGTCTACGGCATGGGCAAGTGGTCGTCGACCCGCAGCAAGATCGCCCCGGTGGTGACCGCCATCGTCACGGGTTTTGAAAACTGAACATGAAAGTACCTATGGCATCCCCCTTTGTACGCGGCCTGTGGCTGCTGCTGTTGGCCACCCTGGCGGCTTGCGCCAGCGACAGCATCATCCCGCCCCCCGTGCGGGCCAACCCGCTGACCCCGCCCACCGACATCGAGCCCGTGGCCACCGGCGCGATCTTCCGGCAGAACATGACCACCGGCTCGCTGTTTTCCGACCGCCGCAAGCCGCGCAAGATCGGCGATGCCCTGAAGGTCGATATAGCAGAGAGCATGAACGCCAGCAGCGTGACCAACAGCGACCTCAGCCGCGCCAGCACCCTGGCCTCCAAGGGGCCGGGCTCGGAATCCAACTCGCTGGGCAGCATTTTGAAAGGCATCATGAACGTGGATGCCAGCGCTTCGGGCAGCGACACCTACAAGGGAAAGGGCAGCACCGACAGCAGCAACAAGTTCCAGGGCCGCCTGGCGGCGTCGGTGATCAATGTGCTGTCCAACGGCTACCTGGTGGTGGCGGGCGAGCGCAGCATGGCCTTCAACAACGGCATCAGCACCCTGCGCTTCTCGGGTGTGGTGAACCCGATCGACATCACCTCGGGCAATGTGGTGGCCTCGGGCGACGTGGTGGACGCGCGGCTGGAGCTGGTGGGCAAGGGCGATATGAGCGACACGGCCTCGCGCTCGTGGATCCAGCGCATCCTGGCCAAGAGCCTGAGTTTTTGGTGATCGGCGCTATTCGCTCAGCGCGGCCATGGCGGCCTGGGTGAGGGCGGCGCTCAGGGTGTCTAGCACCTCGGACTGCAGGTTCCAGCAGTGCCAGAACAGCTGGATGTGCAGCGCCTGGCTGGGTGCCAGCTGCACCAGGGCGCCGCTGTCGATCAGGCTGCGGGCCAGCAGCTCGGGCACCACGCTGACCCCCCAACCGGCCAGCACGGCGCGCACCTGGCCTTCGGAGCTGGGCACAAACAGCTGGCGCAGCGACACCCGCTTCAGGCCAAAGGCCTGGCTGACGAATTCGCGCTGCATGTCGTCCTTGCGGTTGAAGGCCACAAACGGCACGCTGCGAAAGTTGTGCGCCGTCAGGCCCTGGGGCAGGTGCTGGCGGGCGTAGGCGGCCTGGGCCACGGCCACGTAGCGCATCGCGCCCAGCGGCACCACCTTGCAGCCGCGCAGGGCCTGCTTCAGGGTGGTGACGCAGCCCATCACCTGGCCTTCGCGCAGCCATTCCTGGGTGAAGTCCTGGTCGTCGGTGATGATCTCCAGCGGCAGGCCCTGGGCCACCACGGCCTGCAGTGCGCCCATGGCCCAGGTGGCGATGCTGTCGGCGTTGATGGCAATCGACACCCGCTCTTCGTCGCGTGCGCCGCCCATGGCGCTGGGGGCCAGCTCCTGCATGTCGCGTTCCAGGTCGGCGCGCAGCAGGCGCAGCTGCTTGGTGTGCTTGATCAGCAAATGCCCCGCCGCCGTGGGCTTGAGCGGGCGGCTGCGCACCACCAGCACCGTGCCGGCCTGCGCCTCCAGCGAGCGCAGCCGCTGCGACACCGCCGACTGGGTGATGTTGAGCCGCTGCGCGGCCCTCTCGAAGCCGCCCTCTTCAACGATGGCGGCCAGGCATTCGAGGGCGTCGGGATCAAAGGTGCTCATGGCCCGAATTTAACCCACACCCCGGTGGCCGCCCCCCGCGCCTCAGCCGGTATTCTTGAGTCCGCTGAATCCGTTGCCATAACGGGCCAGCGTGAGCCCTTCCATGCTGATCTCCGGCGTGCGTTTGGACAGCACGTCGGCCATCACCCGGCCGGTCCCGGCGGCCATGGTCCAGCCCAGCGTGCCGTGGCCGGTGGACAGGTGCAGGTTGGGGTAGGGCGTGCCACCCAGCACGGGAGTGCCGTCGGGGGTCATGGGGCGCAGGCCGGTCCAGAACGTGGCTTGGGAGGTGTCGCCGCCCTGGGGGAACAGGTCGGTGACCACGTGGTTGAGGGTGTTGCGGCGCTCCTCATGCAATTCCATGCTGTAGCCCGCCAGCTCGGCCGTGCCACCCACGCGGATGCGGTCGCCCAGGCGCGTGACGGCCACCTTGTGGGTTTCGTCCATCACGGTGGATTCGGGCGCACCGGCGGCGTTGGTAATGGGCACGGTGATCGAATAGCCCTTGACCGGGTACACCGGCAGGTGCACGCCCAGCGGCTTGAGCAGGATGGGCGAATAGCTGCCCAGCGCGACCAGGTAGGTGTCGGCAGTCAGCAGGCCCGCGCTGGTGTGCACGCCGGTGATCTGTTTGCCGTTGGCGGCAATACGGTCGATCTGCACGCCGTAGCGGAACTCCACGCCCAGCGCCTCGGCCATTTTGGCCAGGGCGTTGGTGAACTTGAAGCAGTCGCCGGTTTCATCGCCCGGCAGGCGCAACGCACCCACAAACTTCTCTTTCACCAGCGCCAGCGCGGGCTCGTACTGCAGGTAGGCCTCGCGGTCGAGCAACTGGAACGGCACCTTGTATTGCTTGAGGATGTCGATGTCTTTGGCCGTGCCGTCCAGCTGCTTCTGGGTGCGGAACAGCTGCAACGTGCCCTGGCTGCGGTCGTCGTAGGCAATGCCGGTGTCGGCGCGCAACTGCACCAGGCAGTCGCGGCTGTATTCGGCCAGCCGCACCATGCGGCCCTTGTTGGTTTGGTAGCGCGCCTCGGTGCAGTTGCGCAGCATCTGCGCGCCCCAGCGCCACATGGCGGGATCGAGCAGCGGGCGGATCACCAGCGGGCTGTGGTGCATCATCATCCACTGGATGGCCTTGAGGGGCACGCCCGGCCCGGCCCAGGGCGACGAGTAGCCGGGCGACACCTCGCCCGCATTGCCAAAGCTGGTTTCCAGCGCGGGGCCGGGTTGGCGGTCGATGACCGTCACCTGGTGGCCCGCCTTGGCCAGGTAATACGCCGTGCAGGTGCCAATCACCCCGCTGCCCAAGATCAATACTTTCATGCGCCACTCCCTGACTCAAAAACCGTAACAGGCTGCAATATAAGTTGCCCTAATTTATTAAGCTATTGGTTATTAGAAAATCTAATTCAGAATTAGGGTGGGTTGTCTGGTGCGGCGGCTGCCACCGCCAGCGGGCATTTAAGCAAAATAGCCCCCTTACGCTGATAGGACAAGCGTGAGCAGCTACGCTATGCATAGCAAAAAAAACCAGGAGACACACCATGCCCACCATTTCCCTGCTCATCCACGGCCAGGCCACCGCCGCATCCAATGGCGCCACCTTCGAGCGCCGCAACCCGCTGGACGGCACCGTCGCCACCACAGCCCCCGCCGCCACGGTGCAGGATGCCATTGCCGCCGTGGAAGCCGCTGCGGCCGCCTTCCCCGCCTGGTCGGCCACCGGGCCGGGCCAGCGCCGCGCCCTGCTGACCAAGGCCGCCCACGCGCTGGAGGCCAAAGCCCCCGCCTTCATCGCCGCCATGGCCGCCGAGACCGGCGCCTCGGCGATGTGGGCCGGGTTCAACGTGCACCTGGCCGCGGGCACGCTGCTGGAGGCCGCGTCACTGACCACGCAGATCAACGGCGAGGTGATTCCGTCCGACGTGCCCGGCAACCTGTCCATGGGCGTGCGGCAGGCGGCGGGCGTGGTGCTGGGCATGGCCCCGTGGAACGCGCCCATCATCCTGGGCGTACGCGCCATCGCCGTGCCGCTGGCCTGCGGCAACACCGTGGTGCTCAAGGGCTCGGAGCTGTGCCCCGCCACCCACGGCCTAATCATCGAAGCCCTGCAAGAGGCCGGGCTGCCGCCGGGCGTGGTCAACTTCATCACCAACGCCCCGGCCGATGCCGCTACGGTGGTCGAGGCCATGGTGGCCCACCCGGCGGTGCGCCGCGTCAACTTCACCGGCTCCACCCACGTGGGCAAGATCATGGCCGCCACCTGCGCCAGGTACCTCAAGCCGGTGCTGCTGGAGCTGGGCGGCAAGGCCCCGCTGCTGGTGCTGGACGACGCCGATCTGGAAGCCGCCGTCAACGCCGCCGCCTTCGGCGCCTTTGCCAATTCGGGGCAGATCTGCATGTCCACCGAGCGCATCATCGTGGACGCCAGCGTGGCCGATGCCTTCGTGGCCCTGCTCGCCACCAAGGCCGCCAGCCTGGCCCTGGGCGACCCGCGCCAGGGACCGGTGGTACTGGGCTCGGTGGTGGATATGGCCACGGTGCACCGCTGCAACGCGCTGATCGACGACGCGCTGGAAAAGGGCGCAACCTTGCTGTGCGGCGGCAAGGCCGACAGCACGCTGATGCCCGCCACCCTGCTGGACCACGTCACGCCCGCCATGCGCATCTACAGCGACGAATCCTTTGGCCCGGTCAAAGGCATCGTGCGGGTCCACGGTGTGGAAGAGGCCGTAGCCTGCGCCAATGACAACGCCTACGGCCTGTCGAGCGCCGTGTTTGGCCGCGACATCGCCCGCGCGTTGCAGGTGGCCGGGCGCATCCAGTCCGGCATCTGCCACGTCAACGGCCCCACGGTGCACGACGAGCCCCAGATGCCGTTTGGCGGGGTCAAAGGCAGTGGCATTGGCAGCTTCGGCGGCCGGGCGGGGATCGAGGCGTTTACCGACCTGCGCTGGATCACCGTGCAAACCACGCCCCGCCACTACCCGTTTTAGAGAATGTGGTCTTTTAGGCCTCTAGCGCTTACACCATGAGCGTGAGCAGCTATTTATTCAGTAGCACGCATGCGGGAACGGTGCACGCCGATAATCAAAGACATGCCTGCCCATCCACCGATTGAACACGCCCTGATCCTCGCCGCCGGCCGCGGCGAGCGCATGCGCCCGCTGACCGACCACACCCCCAAGCCGCTGCTGCCAGTCCACGGCAAACCGCTGATCGTCTGGCACCTGGAAGCCCTGGCGGCGGCCGGGGTGCGCCAGGTGGTCATCAACACCGCCTGGCTGGAAGAAAAAATCCCCGCCGCCCTGGGCGACGGCGCCCGCTGGGGCCTGCAAATCCGCTATTCGATGGAAGGCCGCGACCACGGCGGCGCACTGGAAACCGCGGGCGGCGTCAAAAAAGCCCTGCCGTTGCTGGGCGATACCTTCTGGCTGGTGGCGGGCGACATCTACGCCCCCAGCTTTGGCTTCGATGCCAGCGCCGCCGCCGACTTTGCGCGCAGCGATGCCCTGGCCCACCTGTGGATGGTGCCCAACCCGCCCTACCACCCGCAGGGCGACTTCGGCATTGCGGCCAACGGCCTGGCGCTGGACAGCCCCGGCCCGGACGGCCAGCGCCACACCTACAGCAGCCTGGCCCTGGTGCGCGCCGAGCTGTGCCATCACCTGCCCCTGGGCCAAAAGGCCGCGCTGGGCCCGCTGCTGTTTGACGGCATCCGCCAGCAACGCATCACCGCATCCCGTTTTGACGGCCCCTGGCACAACGTGGGCACCCCCGAACAACTCGCCGAACTGAATACACCATGACCACCACGATCTACGCCCAACGCCGCGCCCAACTCGCCCAAAAGATCGGCCCTGGCGGCATCGCCATCGTCCCCACCGCACCCGAGCAGCAGCGCAACCGCGACAGCGACTTCCAATTCCGCGCCGACAGCTACTTCTACTACCTGACCGGCTTCACCGAGCCCAACGCCTGGCTGGTGGTGACCGGCGAAGGCCAATCCACGCTGTTTTGCGCGCCCAAGGACCTCGAGCGCGAAATCTGGGACGGTTTCCGGCTCGGCCCGGACGCAGCGCCCGCCGCGCTTGCGCTGGATGCTGCATATTCCGTAGCAGATCTGGACACCCAACTGCCCCGCCTGCTGGAAAACCGCAGCGCTGTCTGGACCCCGTTTGCCACCCACAAAGGGCTGGAGGGCCGGGTCGATGGCTGGCTGAACAAGGTGCGTGCCCGCGTACGCTTTGGCGCGCTGTGCCCCGACACCCAGCGCGACTTGTGCAGCGTGCTCGACGAGATGCGCCTGTTCAAGGATGCAAGCGAGCAGGCCACCATGCGCCGTGCCGCGCAGATCAGCGCCGGGGCCCACATCCGCGCCATGCAGCTCTCGGCCCGCATGCTGCGCAACGGTGAAGAGGTATTTGAGTACCACCTGGATGCCGAGCTGCTGCACGAATTTCGCCGCCACGGCTCGCAGTACCCGGCCTACGGCAGCATCGTGGCCGCCGGGGCCAATGCCTGCGTGCTGCATTACCGCGCCGACAAGGCCCCGGTGCGTAATGGCGAGCTGGTGCTGATCGACGCGGGCTGCGAGCTCGACGGTTATGCCAGCGACATCACCCGCACCTTCCCGGCCAACGGCACATTCAGCGGCCCGCAACGCACCCTGTACGAGCTGGTGCTGGCCAGCCAGGTGGCCGCCATCGCCGCCACGAAACCCGGCGCACGCTTCACCGACCCGCACGAGGCCACCGTGAAGGTGCTGGCGCAGGGCATGCTGGACGTGGGCCTGCTGGACAAGAACAAGGTGGGCACCGTGGACGACGTGATCGCCAGCCGGGCCTACTTCGCCTACTACATGCACCGCACCGGCCACTGGCTGGGCATGGACGTGCACGACTGCGGCAGCTACGTGGAGGCCAGCGAGATCGGCAACAGCAGCCAGCGCAGCGACCCGCTCAGCGGCGAGACCATCACCAACCGCCCCAGCCGCATCCTGCAGCCGGGCATGGTGCTGACCATCGAGCCCGGCATCTACGTGCGCCCCGGCCCAGACGTGCCCGTGGCCTTCCACAACATCGGCATCCGCATCGAAGACGATGCCATCGTGACCGCCAGCGGCTGCGAACTGATCAGCCGGGGCGTGCCGGTCGACCCCGACGAAATCGAGGCACTGATGCGGGCCTGAGCCCGTTTTGCGTGCCTGGGTTATAATAAGTGGCTTGGTCAGAACAGTTTCGCCATGAAACTTGTGCGGTGTATCCCAACACACCGTACCACTGACCACACCCAAGTACCCCGAGTTTGCCCGCACCTTTGTCACGCTGTGCGGGCCAGAGATTCAAAGTACTTGGTCCGCAGATACCCCAAACGGGTGCTGCGCACGACCCGCCTCCTGTGCAATTTCATCGGAAGTGCGTCATAAAAATAACGCAGTGTGACAACACGCATTTTGGCTACCCATAAGTAAGGGAGCCTGGTTTCCCATCATGAACAAAAACAACAATTCCATTGCCGCTGGCAAGTATCTTCTGTCGCCGCTCACCCGTGAATGTGCCGATGGCCGCTTTGGCGCCTCGGTTTCTATCCAAAATGGCTCACATGACCGTGTGATGCGTTTCATAGGTCTGTTCGACGATGCTGCAACCGCGACACAATACGCGGTTGAGCAAGGTTTGCAGTGGGTGCGTGCGCGCCACTCCAATCCGAGCGCTGCACACGCTTAAAAGTTAGTAATTTACATACCGTCTACTCTCAAGGAATTAACGAATGGCAAAAGAAGAACTGATCGAAATGAAGGGCCTTGTGTCCGAAGTCCTGCCCGACTCGCGTTTTCGCGTGACGCTGGAAAACGGCCACGTCCTCATCGCCTATACCGCAGGCAAGATGCGCAAAAACCACATCCGCATTCTGGCGGGTGACCATGTGTCTTTGGAACTGTCGCCTTACGACCTGTCCAAGGGACGCATCACTTTCCGCCACATTGCAGGCCGGGCGCCAACGTCTACCCGTTTCGCGTAATCGACGCGTCAGCAAAACCCCGTACGGAAATCGCCCTCGGGCGGACCCTACAATCGCAGTCCCTTTGACACAGTGACTGCCCGGCGCATTTAGGTCGGCGGCCATGGCAGGAGACGCCAGATGAGCAACCCTACGGCTAACACCGACGAAAAACGCGCCGAACTGCGCCAAGCCGCCCTCGAATACCACGAGTTCCCCACGCCCGGCAAGATTGCTATCGCGGCGACCAAACAGCTGGTCAACCAGCACGACCTGGCCCTGGCGTACTCGCCGGGTGTGGCCGCGCCGTGCGAAGAAATCGTCAAAGACCCGAACAACGCCTTCAAATACACCAGCCGGGGCAACCTGGTCGCGGTGATCACCAACGGCACGGCCGTGCTGGGCCTGGGCGACATCGGCCCGCTGGCCTCCAAGCCGGTCATGGAAGGCAAGGGCGTGCTGTTCAAGAAGTTTGCAGGCATCGACGTGTTCGACCTGGAAATCGACGAAAAGCACGACCTCGACAAGCTGGTGGACATCATCGCCTCGCTGGAGCCGACCTTTGGCGGCATCAACCTGGAAGACATCAAGGCCCCCGACTGCTTCTACGTCGAGCGCAAGCTGCGTGAACGCATGAAGATCCCGGTCTTCCACGACGACCAGCACGGCACCGCGATCTGCGTGGGCGCAGCGATTCTGAACGGCCTGAAAGTCGTCGGCAAAGACCCCAAGACCGTCAAGCTGGTCACCTCCGGTGCCGGCGCAGCCGCCCTGGCCTGCCTGGGCCTCTTGGTCAAGCTGGGAATACCGCGCGAAAACATCTACGTCACCGATCTGGCCGGCGTGGTCTATGAAGGCCGTACCGAGCTGATGGACGCCGACAAGATCGTCTACGCCCAGAACACCACCGCCCGTACGCTCAGCGAGGTCATCGAGGGTGCGGACGTGTTCCTGGGCCTGTCGGCTGGCGGCGTGCTGAAAAAAGAGATGGTGGCCAAAATGGCCGCCAAGCCCTTGATCATGGCGCTGGCCAATCCCAACCCCGAGATCTCGCCCGAAGATGTGAAGTCCGTGCGCAGCGATGCCATCATCGCCACCGGTCGCACCGACTACCCGAACCAGGTCAACAACGTCCTGTGCTTCCCCTACATCTTCCGCGGTGCGCTGGATGCGGGCGCCTCCACCATCACGCTGGAAATGGAAATTGCCGCGGTGCACGCCATTGCCGAGCTGGCACAGGCCGAACAAAGCGAAGTGGTGGCCGCCGCCTATGCCGGTGAGCAACTTGCATTTGGCCCCGAATACATCATTCCCAAGCCGTTTGACCCGCGCCTGATGATGAAGATCGCGCCGGCCGTGGCCCAGGCCGCCGCCGACAGCGGCGTGGCCCTGCGCCCCATCACCGACATGGATGCTTACCGTACCCGTCTGCAAAACTTCGTTTACGCGTCGGGCACGACGATGAAGCCGATCTACGATGCTGCCAAAAACGCGGCCAAGAAGCGCGTCTGCTACGCCGAAGGCGAAGAAGAACGCGTGCTGCGGGCCTGCCAGATCGTGGTGGACGAAGGTTTGGCACGACCCACCCTGATCGGCCGCCCCAGCGTCATCGCCGAGCGCATCAAGAAGTTTGGCCTGCGCCTGCGCGAAGAGCTGGACTACGACGTCGTCAACGTCGAGCAAGACCACCGTTACCGCGATTTCTGGCAGACCTACCACCGCATGACCGAGCGCAAAGGTGTTACGGCTCAGATGGCCAAGATCGAAATGCGCCGCCGTTTGACGCTGATTGGCGGCATGTTGCTGCATAAAGGCGAAGTCGACGGCATGATTTGCGGCACCTGGGGCCACACCTCCATCCACCTGCACTACATCGACCAGGTGATCGGCAAACGCGCGGGCGGCTGCCCCAGCACGCCGCAAGACGTGCCGATCTACGCCTGCATGAATGGCCTGATGCTGCCGGGTCGCCAGGTCTTCCTGGTCGATACCCACGTCAACTACGACCCTACGGCCGAAGAACTGACCGAAATCACCGTCATGGCGGCCGAAGAAATGATGCGCTTTGGCCTCAAGCCGAAGGCGGCGCTGCTCTCGCACAGCAACTACGGCCAAAGCAACCAGCCCAGCGCCGTCAAAATGCGCCGCGTGCTGGAACTGCTGCAAACCGAAGCGCCCTGGCTGGAAGTCGACGGCGAAATGCATGGCGACATTGCGCTCGACGGTGCCGCTCGCGCACTGACCATGCCCGACAGTCCGCTGGTCGGCGATGCGAATCTGCTGGTGTTCCCCAACATCGATGCGGCCAATATCGCCTACAACCTGTTGAAAACCGCTGCGGGCGGCAACATTGCGATTGGCCCGGTGTTGCTGGGCGCCGCAAAACCTGTACACATTCTGACTGCCAGCACCACCGTGCGAAGAATTGTAAACATGACCGCCTTGACGGTGGCCGACGCCAACGTGGTGCGATAACACCGAATTCGCCAGCAAGTGCTCACTTAGTGGGCATTATTCCCCTAGGGGCTGCCCAAATTTTGGGCAGCCCCTTGCTTTTTTGGGGCGTATACGGCACACTAGCGCCTTGAAATTACCGGGTTAACCCGAGGTTCTCCAAAGGTGCATTCCCCCATGGTCCAAGCGATAGAAAACACAGCCCGCAAGCGAATTTGCGCCGTGGCAATGTTGGTTGGATCGGTTCTATGCACCACATTGGGGTATGCCAAGGCACCCAATCCCGTCGGCGGTCTGGAAACCATCCAGCTCGTCCAGCTTCCCCCTCAAGGCCGTGTGACCTACCAGCTGATCCAGCAAGGTGGGCCATTTCCTTTTGACAAGGATGGCGTGGTGTTTGGGAACCGAGAACGAATTTTGCCATCACAACATCGCGGGTATTACCGCGAATACACCGTGAAAACGGCGGGTGCTGGCAACCGAGGGGCCAAACGCATTGTGTGCGGTGGCCCGCCTAGAGCACCAGATGCTTGTTTTTATACCAGCGACCACTACGCGAGTTTTCGCCACATCGTCGAATAAGCGTGTGGGTACTGGTTCCATAGAATTTTGAAGTCGGGGTACATGAAGATGAATGAAAAGAAAGCGGAGACGGATATGCCTCTTCGCAACGTAAGAAGCAACATCGTGCAGTCGATACGCGCCTTCCGCGTGCAAGACCTGCAAGACGCGGCGGTGGGCCTGGGCCAGCATTTCCTGTATGCCAATCTGGCCAACGCCCAGAGCAAACAAGACGTGCTGGACATGATTGCCCAGCAGTTCACCTTCCCGACCCATTTCGGCAAGAACTTTGACGCACTGTACGACTGCATGACAGACCCACTGCATAAATCGGGCCCACAGCCTGGTTTCGTGGTGGTGCTGGAACAAATCCCGGCCCATGCCAAGTTCGACAAGGAAGCCCGCGAACAGTTGCTGGACATCTTCCGCGAAGCTGCCGACTACTGGGGAGACCGGAAGATACCGTTCCGATGCTTCTATTCTTTTCTGTAGCCCGTTCTGCACACACCAGCCAAGCAGAACGGGCGAATGAGGCAGGCAGCGATGCCGTCTCAGGCATCGAGTTGACCGAATCCGGCGAAAAAATGCCCACCGACAAATTGGTGGACGTGTCTCCGTTCGCGCTGCGCATGAGCAGCCCGTTCAACGCCGGTTACTGGCTCGCCGCAGCTTAAAGGCGCTGCGCCCACAGCAAAAAGCCCGTCTTTGACGGGCTTTTTTTATGCGGCTGCGACCGCCAAGGCCAGCGCCACGTACTCGGCCACAGGCACCTCCTCGGCCCGGCGCTGGGTGTCGAAAACGCCTGCGTAGGCCTTCTCGGTCAGCCATTTGCCCAGGGTGTGGCGCATGATCTTGCGGCGCTGGCTGAAGGCCACCTGGACGATTTCGCTGAGCAGTTGCAACGGCACGGCTGCCGGGTCGGCGTGGGGCACCATGCGCACCACGGCGCTGTCCACGCGCGGAGGTGGATTAAACGACTCGGGCGGCACGAACAGCACGTTTTCCATCGCGTAGCGCCACTGCAGCATGACGCTGAGACGGCCATAGGCGGCAGTGGACGGGCGGGCCACCATGCGGTCGATGACTTCCTTTTGCAGCATGAAATGCTGGTCTTGCACCACCGCCACCGCGTCCAGCAGATGGAACAGGATGGGTGTGGAGATGTTGTAGGGCAGGTTGCCCACCACCCGCAGCTTCTTCGGTGCAGTTACTCCTGAATCTGTAGCTGCTTGCGCTTGTGGAAACTGCGTGAAGTCCACTTTCAATACATCCGATTCCACCACGGTGAGCTGCGGATGCTGGCGCAGGCGTACGGCCAGGTCGCGGTCCAGCTCGACCACGGTGAGGTGGCCCAGCCGCTCGACCAGTGGCTGCGTCAACGCGGCCAGGCCGGGGCCGATTTCGACCATGTGGTCGCCAGGCTGCGGATTGATGGCATCGACGATGCTGTCGATGATGCTGCGGTCGGCCAGAAAGTGCTGGCCGAAACGTTTGCGGGGGATATGTTTCACTGGGGCGGTTCGCGGAATTCGACGTAGGCCCGCGAACGCACCTGCTCCAGCCAGCGGGCGTAGGCCTCGTCCAGCTTCTTCTCGCGCACGATGCCACGGGCGATTTCGCGCTGCTCTTTCGGGGTCACGGCGGCCTCGCGGCGCTCCAGCAGTTGCACCAGGTGCACGCCAAAACGCGACACCAGCGGATCCGCAATCTGGCCGGGCTCCAGCTTGTCCAGCGCCTCTTCAAATTCGGGCACAAACTGGCCGGGGCTGGACCAGCCCAGGTCGCCGCCCTGGGCTGCGCTGCCGTCGGTCGAGTTTTCCTTGGCCAACTGGGCAAAGTCGGCCTGGCCGCTCTGGATGCGGCGCTTGAAGTCGTTCATGCGCTCCACGGCGGCGGACTCGGTCAGGCGCGGGCCGGTGCGCAGCAGGATGTGGCGCGCGTGCTGCTGGACCACGGTGGTGGCCAGGCCGCCCTGGCGTTTGTCCAGCACCTTCAGGATATGGAAGCCGGCACCCGATCGGACCACGGCACTGACACCGCCCGTGTCCAGGCCACGGGTGGCCTCCACAAAGACATCCGGATAGCGGTCGGCCGGGCGCATGCCCATCGCGCCGCCACGGGCGTGGTCGGGGGCGTCCGACGATGTGCGGGCCAAGCCCGCGAAGTCGGCACCGGCCGCGGCCCGCGCACGCAGGCTCTCGGCCTTGGCTTGCAGGGTGGCGACTTGCTCGGGGGAAGCGTTTTCGGGCACGGCCACCAGCACCATGGCCAGGTTGAGCTCCAGGGCGCTGGGGTCGGTGTTGGCCTGCTGGTCGCGCAGGTACTGGTCGACATCGGCATCGCTGACGCGCTGGCGGGCATCGATTTCGCGGTCTCGCAAGCGGGTCAGGATGAGCTGGTTGCGCAGCTCTTCGCGGAACTGGGCGGGCACCATGCCGTCCTGCACCATCCGGCGGCGCAGTTCGGGCACGTCCAGCTGGTTTTGCCGGGCCACGTTCAGCTCGGCAGCATCCACCGTCGCATCATCGATCTTCAAGCCGGTTTCGGCGGCCAACTGCAACTGGGCTTTTTCCAGGATCAGGCGATCCAGCACCTGGCGGACCACCACAGCCTGGTCGGCTTCACCGGCCGGTGTGCCTTGCTGGGCCATCTGCTGCAGGGTGCGGATGACGCGGGCGCGCACTTCGTTGTTGGTGATCGGCTCGGAATTGACCACGGCGACGATGAAGTCCGCCTGGCGCTGCGCATCGGAGGTGCGGGCAGGGATGTTGCCCGTCAGACCGGTGCCTGCGCCCGTGGAGGGGCGCAGCCCCTGGGCGGATGCGGTCAGGGCCGCCAACGCCGCCAAGCCCAGCAGCGTCTTGCGAAAAAAGCGATTGCTCATGGTACAGATAGGGGAAAAGAGGGGAACGTAGAAGGCTAGTCGTACTGGCTAAAGCGGCTAGGGGTGGTGGTCTGCTCGCGCAGGTACTGGTAGCGGGGGATATTTTCTTTCAGGACCGACAGGGGGTTGGTGCCCACACCCAGGCGGGTGAAGCCGACAAACTCCAACTGGAACGAGATCTTCTGGTTGGCGGTGGTGGTGGTGCCGGTTTGGGTGCGGTCCAGCACGATACGGCCCAGCCAGCAGCCCGCATCATATTCAAAGCCCACCACGCCATCCACTAGCTTGCGGTCGTGCATGCTGTAGTTCAGGCGGCCCACGCTGTACCAGCGGCCCGCGCCCTGGCCTTGCCCGGCACCCAGGTCTTGGCCCTTGTCGCCCCACAGGGCGCTCAGCGGCCACTGCCAGCCGATGTCGATCTGCTCGCTGCCGTCGGTGGCCGTGGCGCTGGAGTTGCGCTGGTAGCGGTAGGCGGCGCTGATGACCCGGTAGTTGCCGGGGTTCCAGCGCCCACCGACGCTGGCGCGCTGGGAGCGGCCGGTGTCGGGGTTGTACTGCACCGTGGTGTCAAAGGTCCAGCGCGGATCCCAGTTGAGCTGCGCACCCACCAGAAAGTCGCTCAGGCGGTCGGTGGCGGGCGTGCCACCAGGCAGGGTAACCCGCTGGTCCTTGAAACGCAGGCGCTGGGCCACGCCAAACTGGGCCAACTGGGCACCGGTGGCGGGCTCCAGGAAGCGGGTGGTGACCCCCAGGGTCAGCAGGTTGTTGTCGGCGATGCGGTCGTTGCCGCCAAAGGCGTTTTCGGTGAAGACGGTGGCAAAGTTGAAGTCGTTCAGCGCCGAGTCGTAGTTGGGCAACAGGCTTTGGTTGCGGTACGGCGTGTTGACGTAGAAGGCGCGCGGCTCCAGGGTCTGGCGCAGCGCCTTGCCCCAGAAGCTGGCATCGCGCTCAAAAACCAGCCCGGTGTCCAGGCTGAAGGTGGGCACGGTGCGGTCGGCCGTGGTCGCACCGTTGGCCAGCGCTTCATCGAATTCATAGCGGGTGGCATGCAGCTGCAGCTTGGGGGTGATGAACCAGCCCGGTGCCACCCAGGGGCGGCTGATCTGGCCCAGGGCAAAGCTGCGCTTGGCGTTGGGCTGCCTGGTCAGGCTGCGGTCGGCCGAAAAATGGGTGTAGTCGCCGTCCACCGAGGCATCGAAGCCGCCAGGCAGGTCATAGCGGGCATAGCGCCCGGTGATCTGGGGCAGGCGGTCGTATGGCGGCACGATGGGTGCCGTCACGCTTTGCAGCGTCTGCCATTTCAGCGTACGCAGGCTGGTAAAGAAGTTGCCGCGCGCCCACGACACAGTGGCGTCGTTGGCCAGCAGGCGCTGGGTCAGCGAGGTGGTGGCGCGGCCAAAATCGCTCCAGTAGTTGTCGTCGCTGACGCGGTTCAAATTCAGGTTCAGCCCCAGCCCGCCCACGCCCGCAAGGCCAGTCTGGACGGTGCCGGAATGCAGCAGCGCGTAACTCCAACGCGAACGGTCGCGCAGCGAGTCGTTGGGCATGTAGTTGGTGCGCAGCGTGCCGCGGTAGTCGGGCTCCAGATAGCGGAATTCGCCGCCCAGGTCCACGCCGCGCTTGCTCATCACGGTGGGGAAAAAGGTGGCGTCCCGGTTGGGCGCGATGTTCCAATAATAGGGAACCGTCAGCTCTACGCCGTTGATGTTGTCCAGCCCGATGGTGGGCGGCAGGTAGCCGGACTTGCGCTTGTCGGTCAGCGGGAAGTCCATGGTCGGAAAGGCCAGGATGGGCACATCCTGGAAGCGCAGCACCGCGCCCTCGGCAGTGCCGACTTCTTCTTCGGTGTCGATGCTGATGGTGGTGGCGCGCAGCATCCAGGCGGGCATCCAGCTCGGGCCGGATTCGCGGCGGCAGGTGCTGTAGGTGGCGTTGTGCAGCACCACGCGGCTGTCGTCCACGAAGTCGGCCCGGTCGGCCTGGCCAAAGGCCCCGTTTTTCAGGAACTGGTAGCGCGGCTCGTTGAAGAAGCCCTCAAACGCATCGACCTTGAGCTCCAGCGCCGGGCCTTCGTAGATATTGCCCGCGCGGTTGATGTGCACATTGCCGCGCGCCTTGACCAGATCGTCGGGCTGGTAGTACTCCACGCGGTCGGCCTGCAGCACCATATCGCCCTTGCGCATCATGGCGTGGCCGTCGATCACGGTATCCAGGTCCGGGCGGCCCAGGCTGTGGTCCCCCGAGAAAAAGGTCGGCATCTGCTCGCGCATGGCCAGCGGAATCTGCTCTTGCAGCAAGGCGCTGGGCTTGAGCACCAGCGGTGCCTCGGCCTCTTCGGCGTGCAAGACACAAGGCAGCAAGGCCACAGCAACCCAGGCCACGGGCGTGAGAGTGAAGCGGCGGCGGCGGGTACTGCGCTGGGTTTCAGGCATCAAAGGGAGGACTCGGTCAGGCGAAGGGGTTATCCAGATAAGCCGGATTTGTAGAATGGATTATCCATGAGCCCTACCTCCCCCCCGCCATCACCGGCAACTTCTTCCCCCTCCGCCCCCATCGTCTGGGCCGATGCCCTGCGCGCGCAGGCCTTCCACACCTGGCTGAACACGGTCGCCGGGCCGCACCAGCTGCAGCCTGACAGCCTGCGCCTGGCCGCCGCCGATGCCGGTTTTCGCCGCTATTTCCGGCTGGCATCCACTGAACCTGGTACCGGCAGCTGCATCGTGATGGATGCCCCGCCCGACAAGGAGAACTGCGAAGCCTTCGCCCGCATCGCCGCCCTGATGGCCCAGGCCGGGCTGCGCGTGCCCGAGGTGCTGGCCTGGGACGAGGCCCACGGTTTCATGCTGCTGACCGACCTGGGCACGCAAACCATGCTGGAGCTGCTGCAAAGCGATGCGCACCCCGCGCCCACCCCGCTGTTCCACCAGGCGGTAGATACGCTGATCACCCTGCAGCTCGCCTCCCAGCCCGGCGTGCTGCCCGCCTACGACGCGGCCACGCTGCAGCGCGAGCTGGCCCTGTTCCCCGACTGGTACATCGCCCAGCACCGCGGCATCACCCTGGACGCCACCCAGCGCGCCACGCTGGACAACGTGTTCGCCCAGATCGTGGCCAACAACCTGGAAGCCCCCAGCGTCTACGTGCACCGCGACTTCATGCCCCGCAATTTAATGGTCGGCAGCGACAAGCTCGGCGTACTCGACTTCCAGGACGCCCTCTACGGCCCCATCACCTACGACATCGCCTGCCTGCTGCGCGACGCGTTCCACAGCTGGGAAGAAGACTTCGTGCTGGACATCACCATCCGCTACTGGGAGCGCGCCCGCAAGGCCGGGCTGCCAGTGGGCGACGACTTTGGCGCGTTCTACCGCAGCGTGGAGTGGATGGGCCTGCAGCGCCACCTCAAAGTGGCCGGCATCTTCGCCCGCCTGACCCTGCGCGACGGCAAACCCAAGTACCTGGCCGACACGCCCCGTTTCATCACTTACATCCGCGCCACCGCAGGCCGCTACCGCGAGCTGACCCCGCTGCTGCGCCTGATCGACAAGATCGAAGGCACCCAGGCGGCCACCGGCTTTGCCTACGGGCGCATGTAGAAATTTATAAAAAATAAGGCTCCAGCGCTTATTCCATAAGCGTGACAAGCTACACAAACAATAGCAATCGACCTCCATGCCCCGTTTCTACTGTCCTGCCCCTCTGGCCACCGGGGCCACGCTGGACCTGCCCGCCGGGCCCGCCCGCCATGTGCAGGTGCTGCGCATGCAGCCCGGCCAGACCATCACCTTGTTCAACGGCCAGGGCGGCGAGTTCGAGGCCACCATCGAGCGCATGGGCCGCAGCGACGTGGCCGTGGTGGTGGGCGCGCACGACCCGGTCGAACGCGAAGCCGCCCGCGCCGTGCACCTGGTGCTGGGCATGCCCGCCAACGACCGCATGGACTGGCTGGTGGAAAAAGCCGCCGAGCTGGGCGTGACCAGCATCCAGCCCCTGGTGTGCGAGCGCAGCGTGCTGCGCCTGAACGGCGAGCGGGCCGACAAAAAGCGCGCCCACTGGCATGCCGTGGGCGTGGCCGCCTGCGAACAATCGGGCCGCAACCGCGTGCCCGAAGTGCATGCGGTGCGCAGCTTTGCCGACTGGGTGGCCAGCGCCGAGCCAGGTTTGCTGCTGTCCCTGCGCCCCGGCAGCCAGCCCATGCTGAACGCCGTGCCCGCCACCGGCGCAATCCACTTCTTGAGCGGCCCCGAGGGCGGACTGAGCCCCTCGGAAGAAGATGCGGCCATCGCCCGCGGCTACCGCCCGGTGACCCTGGCCAACCGCGTGCTGCGCTCCGAAACCGCCCCGCTGGCCGCACTTGCCCAACTCCAGTTCTGAGCATGGATGAGTTAACTCCCGCTGACAGCGACACCACGCTGTCGGATTACTTCCGCGACGCCGATTTCGCCAGCGAATCCGTGTTGGCCTGGCGCATCGACCAGCACGGCGGCCTGGTGGACGGGCTGCGCGGCCTGTTCCATGGCCCCGCCGGGCTGGTACGGCTGCGGCTGTTTGTCTTCATGGGCCTGCTGGGCCAGAGCGAGGCCAGCCTCAACCGCGACCAGATCAACGAACTCTTCCACGCCGTGCGCCCGGAAGCGCTGGACACGGTGTTCAAGCGCTTTCGCGACACCGGCCTGCTGCTGTGGGACGAAACCCAACGCCGCACCAGCCTCACGCCGCTGGCGCAGCAGCTCGCGGGCGTGCTGGGCGTGTTCAACACCGCGCCGCAGGGGGCCGATGGCGATGGCGACCTGGCCAGCCTGCTCAGCCAGGTGGTGGGCGCCGACCAGCTCGGCACCCTGGATGCCGCCCAGGTGCAGATGCTGCAAGCCCAGCTGGGCCGCCTGCACGCTGAATTTGAAGATGCCATCGCCAGCGGCTCGGAGTTCCGCCTGCGCGAAGCCCGCACCCGCTACGACCGGGCTGCCCGCCTGATCGACAAGGCCAGCAGCGCCATCGCCACCCTCATCGGCAATGCCCACGGCCACGTGGCCCTGGAGCGCGCCGCCCGCGCCTTGGGCCAGGCCCAGGGCCGCCTGCTGGCCATGGCCAGCCAGTTCAACCGCGCCCTGCAGCAGGTAGACCGCCAGCGCGTCACCCTGGGCACCACCGGCATCACCAGCACCGACGTGAAACGCTGGCTGCAAACCCTGGCCGCGCCCGAACATCTGCTGGCCGATGCGCTGGCCCGCCCGGTGGGCATGGTGGCCTTGTCTCCCCATGAATTGCTCGATGTGACCGAAGCCGAATTTGAACGCGACCGCCCCACGCTGGGCCTGCCCGATGCCCTGCCGCTGTCGCAAGCCGCGCCGCTGGGCGAACTCAGCGCCGTGGCCCTGCCGCAGGCGCTGGCTGATTTGTCGGACCTGCTGGCCAGCTGGGATACCAGCCCCCGGCGCGCCGTCGATGCGCTGCTGGGCGATACCCCACTGGATGCCGAATACGCCCACGTGGCCTACAAAGCCCAGCTCCTGCCGCTGCTGGGCGATGCCCAGGCCGTCCAACTGCCCGGTGCCACCGGCGACCTGGCCCGCCAGCCCTGGCGCGTCGAATGGAGCACCGACTTCCTGACGCTGGACCATCCCACGCTGGCCGGGGTCAGCGCGGGCACCCTGCACCCTACCGAAGAAAAAAGCGAGTAAACCATGGACGAAGCCGCCCTGTTGGTCGCCGAACTGCTGGCCCGCCGCAGCCTGCCACGCACCCACGCCCGCGTGCGCCGCGCCCTGGTCAACGCCGAGTTGTTTGCCCAGGTCACCCAGCGCCTGGCCGACATCGGCCTGCGCTGGATGGACAACATCTACGCCGACCACGTCAGCCTGGCCCTGCTGCCCGCCGCCCAGGCCCAGGTGATGGGCGAGGCCGGGGTCAACGCCAACAACAACCTGGAGCTGCCGCGCGACGGCGTGGCCCTGCTGGTGGTGCTGTGGGCGCTGATCATCCTGCCCAAGCGCGAGCGCCAGACCAGCCGCGCCCCGGTGGCCGAGCCGCAAAACGAGATGTTCGCCAGCAGCAAACCCCTGCCCGCCGTGCGCGACGTGAGCCCGGTGCTGTCGTACAAGGCCCTGCTGGAAGACTACGGCCCCCAGCTCGGCAAAAAAACCCGTCTCGACGGCAACCTCAAGCTGCTGGAACGCCACGGCTTCATCCTGCGCAGGCAAGACGACATCCTTGAGGGCCCGCTGCTCGACGTGCTGCTGGACTACGACATCCTGGCCCCGCGCATCCTCGACGGGGCCCTGGCCGACGTGCTGGCCCGCGAGCAGGCCGCCCGCGCCGCCGAGGCCGCGCATGCGGCCTAAATTTATGAAAAATAAGCCCCTGGCGCTTATTCCATCAGCGCAAGCAGCTATTATTTTTGAAGTAAACCCATGTTCCACCTGCAAAGCCTAGAGCTGGTCCACTGGGACTACTGCCAACGCGTCAGCCTGCCGCTGGACGCGTCCATCATCACCATCGCCGGGCCCAACGGCTCGGGCAAAACCACGCTGCTGGACGCGCTGCGCACCCTGCTGGGCCTCAAATGTTCGCAGCCGCGCGACTTCAAAACCTACGCCCGCCACGCCGGGGCGAACGTGGCCTGGCTGCGCGCCGTGGTCGACAACAAAGCCCAAACCCGCCAGACCAGCAGCCGCCCCTTCGCCAAGCGCCTGCTCTACAGCGACCAGGTCACCCTGGCCTGCCGCATCGAGCGCAACGGCGGCGACTGGCAGCGCCGCTACCTGGTGCTGGAGGGCGACGTCAGCATCGAGCAGCTCACCGACATGCCCGACAAAGACCTGGGCCTGATGGGCATCGAGGCTTGGGGCCGGGTGCTGTCCGCCGCTGGGCTGTCCCCCGCCATCGCCAAGGTGCTCTCCCTGGAGCAGGGCCAGACCGACCGCCTGTGTGAATTCAGCCCGCGCGAGCTGCTGCGCCTGGTGTTCGACGTGTTTGGCGACCAGGAAGTGCTGGGCCACTACGACACCGCCCGCGAACACCAGCAGCAACTGGCCCGTGAAATGGAGCAGGCCAGCCACGAGCTAGACCACAGCAAAGCCCAGCTCGCCGAGCTGCAAAACCGCGTCAGCAACTACCAGACCTGGCAGCACAAGGTGCAGGAGCAGGAGCGCCTGGCCACCGAGGTGGTGCCGGTGCTGGAATGGCACGGCCAGCGCCAAAAACTCACCGAGCGCAGCCGCGACCAGCGCCGCCAGCGCCAGCACAGCCGCCAGGCCGTGGCCGAGCGCGCCCGGCAAAACGCCCAGTTGCTGGAGCTGCTGGAAGCCCGCAGCGCCACCGATGCCGCCGCCACCCGCCTGCTGCAAGAGCGCGATGGCGCCGCCGTCCAGCGCGACAGCACCCGCGACCTGGAGCGCCCGCTGGAAGCCCTGGCCAAGCGCGAAGCCGAGCTGCTAGCCCTGGTCGACAAGGAAAGCGATGCCGAAGCCCTGACCGCCCACCTGGATGTGCTGCGCAGCACCGAATCCGCCCTACAAAGCAAACACAGCGTCTTACTACAAAAAAGAGAGCTGTCTGCGCTTACCCAATCGGCGCTAGAGGGTCAAAGCACCCCACCTTTCCCCGACGATGCCCGGCGCCTGCGCCAGCGCCTACAGGCCCAGAAAATCGGCCACCGCTTCCTGGCCGAAGTGGTGGAAGTGCGCGATGAGCACTGGCGCGCCGCCGTAGAAGGCGTGCTGCGCGCCTCCCGCTGGATGGTGCTGCTGGACAAGACCGAAGACATGGACGCGGCCGACACCGTCGCCAGCGCCGACCGCTACCGCCACTACATCACCGCCCCCGGCGACACCGCGCCCAAAGGCGATGCCGACACCCTGCTGGCCCACATCCGCTTCGATGCCAAGGTGCCGCGCTGGCTGATCCAACAGCTGCAGCACCTGCGCTGCGTGGACAGCCCGGCGGCGGGCCGCAAGACGGCAGGCAGCTGGATCACGCCCCAGGCCTACAGCTTCGACGGGCGCGGTGCCCGCTCGCTATGGGTCGAGCCGCGCGACCACCAGTTCGGCGCGGCAGCGCTCACCGCCCGGCGCGACGCGGTAGAGCGCGACCTGCGCAGCCTGGACGCCGCGCTGGGCCCGCTGGGCCAGGAGCTGCGCGACATCCGCCTGCAGATCAAGGACTGCCAAAAATCCCTGGCCGGCCACAGCGCCGCCCAGGAGCTGGCCGAGCGCAACGACGAGTTTTCGGCTGCCAAGCAGGCCCTGCCCGCCGCCAAACAGGCCCGGGTCAAAGCCAGCCAACACTGGCAAAGCCTGGACACCGCTTATGCCGATGCCAAAACCCGGCACCAGCAGACCGACACCCAGTACCGCCAGCTCGAACACACCCTGCGCCAAAAAAACCAGGAAGCCGACCGCCAGGCCGCCGAGCTGCTGGCCACCCGCAAGCAGCACACGGCGAATATCGACACGTCGAACCACCGCCGCCGCCAGATCCCCGCCGCCTGGCGCGCGCCGCACGTGGTGCAGGCCCTGGTGCGCACCTACCAGAACGACACCCAGGCCCGGCTGCGCCTGCAGTCGGTGCATGAAGAGCTGCAGCTCGACACCTGGGAAAAAGATGCCACCGTGGAAGAACGTTTTCGCCGCATGGAAGTGCTGGTACGCGAGCAGGGCTACAGCCTGGGCGACCACCAGGCCAAGAATGCCCAGGCCGCCATCGCCGTGCACAACGCCCGCGAAAGCTACATCGAGGTGCTGCGCAGCACCGTGCGCCGCTACCGCAAGAACATCCAGGAACTCGGCGAGCTGGCCGGGGTGGCGGTGAACGCCGACCTGCCGGTGCTGGAAAACGACGACACCGTGCTGGCCCAGGCCGGGCTCAAGGTGCACTTTAATTTTGACGGCAAGGGCAGCATCGGCCTGAACGACGGCGAGGCCTCGGGCGGCCAGCAGGTCATCAAGTCGCTGATCCTGCTGGTGGCGCTGCTCAAGGACGACGAAACCGCCTCAGGGGGCTTCGTCTTCATCGACGAGCCCTTCGCCCACCTGGACGTGCGCAACATCCAGTTGGTCGGCCACTTCCTGCGCTCCACCCAGGCCCAGTACGTGCTCACCACGCCCATCACCCACAACCTGGAAGTCTTCGAGCCCGCCGAGATCACCCTGATCACCAGCAAAAAGCCCAAGAACGCCCGCTGGGCCCCGCCGATTGCGGTAGCCAAGCGGCGTGCGTGATACTTCCCCCATGGACTTCCAAGACGAACTGGCCGGGCACCGCACGTATTTGCTGCGCTTTGCGCGCCTGCAACTGCGCAACGATGCGTGGGCCGAGGACGCGGTGTCCGAGACCCTGCTGGCCGCGTTGAGCAAGCCGCAGTCGTTCGGCAGCCGCTCGCAGCTCAAGACCTGGCTGGTGGGCATCCTCAAGCACAAGGTGCTGGACCTGTTCCGCAGCAACGCCCGCGAGGTGTGCCTGGATACCGACAGTGAGTCCGCCGACGAGCTGGACAACCTGGTCTTCAAGGCCGACGGCCATTTCGCGCAGACCCCCGCCGACTGGGGCAACCCCGAGCAGGATTTGAACTCGCGCCAGTTCTTCCAGACCATGGAAGCCTGCACCGAAAAACTGCCCGCCATGCTGGGCCGGGTGTTCTTGATGCGCGAGTGGCTGGAGCTGTCCAGCGACGATATTTGTAAGGAACTGGGCCTGACACCGACCAACCTGTACGTCCAGCTGCACCGTGCGCGCCTGCGCCTGCGCGAATGCCTGGAACTCAACTGGTTCGGTACCTCGAAGGAGACCCCGTGATCCCGCTACGGCGTACCTGCAAACAAGCTGCCGCCCTGCTGCTGGCCCGCGAAGACCGCCGCATTGCGCTGTCCGACACGGTGGCCCTGCGCCTGCATTTGATGGCCTGCCAGGCCTGCCCGAGGTTCGAGCGCCAGCTGCTCACCATGCGCAACGCCATGCGGCAATGGCGCAATTACGACGGCGGTGGTGGCGACGACAACGGGCTGTAAAGCAACAAGATCACAATTTTTTGTGCCACGCTGGCAAGATGCAGGCATAATCATGGAGTTCTGTCACCCAGTGGCAGTACGAGTTTGCGGTGATTGGTCAGTTTCGCGTCTGCTTTAGTCTTCAATGGTTTGTTGATTGCGGTTATCGGACTCCATCGCGTTTTGCGTTTTTTAGAGGAGTCCTTTCATGGGCAACAAACTTTACGTAGGCAACCTGCCTTATTCTTTCCGCGATGAAGACATGCAACAGGCTTTCAGCCAGTTCGGCTCCATCTCTAGCGCCAAGGTCATGATGGAACGTGACACCGGCCGCTCCAAGGGTTTCGGCTTTGTCGAAATGGGCAGCGATGCAGAAGCACAAGCAGCTATCAAGGGCATGAACGGTCAAGCTATGGGCGGCCGTAACCTGGTTGTCAACGAAGCACGTCCGATGGAAGCCCGTCCTCCCCGCTCCGGTGGCGGCGGCGGCGGCTACGGTGGTGGCAATGGCGGCGGCGGCTACGGCGGCGGCGGCAATGGTGGCGGCGGTTACGGCGGTGGCCGCAACAGCTACTAAAATTTGTTCGCTTGGGGCTTGCGCCCCAGCCACAAATCAAAAAAGGGCCCTCGTGGCCCTTTTTTATTGCCCGCTATTTGTTACCGAAACAGCACGTATTTTCTATTTGAATTCCATCGAAGTCGCCGCATAATATAAAAGTGTGGATAACTTTCCATACACGTTTGCGGTGTCGATCGGTTTCGCGTCCTAAGTTTTCAGATTGCGTTTTCGGGATTCCATCGCTTTATTAATGTGTTTTTGAGGAGTCCCTTGATGGGCAACAAACTGTACGTCGGCAATCTGCCTTACTCGGTGCGCGACAGCGATCTGGAACAATCATTCAGCCAGTTCGGTAGCGTCACCAGCGCAAAAGTCATGATGGAGCGCGATACCGGTCGCTCCAAAGGCTTTGGTTTTGTCGAAATGGGTAGCGATGCCGAAGCGCAAGCCGCTATCAACGGCATGAACGGCCAACCCCTGGGTGGCCGTAGCTGCGTTGTCAATGAAGCCCGCCCCATGGAAGCGCGCCCCCCCCGCACAGGCGGCGGCGGCGGCTACGGTGGTGGTGGTGGCTACGGCGGCGGTGGCCGTGGTGGCGAAGGCGGCGGTGGCGGCGGTTATGGCGGCGGCGGTGGTGGTCGCAGTGGTGGTGGCGGCGGCGGCGGTTACGGTGGTGGTGGCCGTGGTGAAGGCGGCGGCGGTGGTTACGGCGGTGGCGGCGGTCGCAGTGGCGGCGGCGGCGGCGATGGCGGTTTCCGTAGCCCCTACGGTTCTGGCCCCCGTGGCGGTGGCGGCGGCGGTGGTGGCGGCAATCGCGGCGGCTATTGATCGACAAGAGCTCCCAAGCTCAACCAAAGACCCTTTCGAGGGTCTTTTTTTTGCCCAAATTTAGCCGTCTGCCCAGGCTCGGATCCATACCGATAGAAAAACAACAATTACAAATTGTGTGCCAACTAAGTCACGTGTATATCTGCATACAACTTTTTATAATTGCACGCCCAATTTCCTTTTTCAGGAGTGGGCTTCGACAACTTTCTATTTCGGGATATTCACAATGCCTTATCTACCCCATCGGCTTTCGCAATTGGGCCTTTCGTTGGCCATTGCCCTATCGGCCGCCGCCGCCCACGCCACGGCAATCACTGGCACAGTAGGTCCGGACGACGTCCTCTCCCCAAGCGCTTACGCGGCCAACATTACGGGTATGGCTTACACCACGGGGGGTACCGGCACCGCCTTCGGCGGCACGGGCATTCTGTTCTGCACCGACGCCTTCAAAATGTTCCCCGCCAGCGACTCCGTCCATGCCTACGACGTCGTCGGACTGGCCGGTCAAATGGACCACCTCAGCGGCGCAGTCCGGGGCGAGGACTACATGAACTGGGTATTTGACAATTACTACGCACGCATCTTCCTGACCGCCAACGGGGATACCAACGGTGCCGGCTATGGCTTCAACTCGGCGCTGTGGGAGATCCGCCATGACTACGACGGCACCCAGGCAAGTCTGAGCACCACTACCGGGAGCATCTACGCCTACACCACGCCGTCTTATGTTGAGATCGTGAACGGCCTGAAGACAGCCGACATCGCGCAGGGCTACCGCTCGAAGCAGTACACGCTGACCTTCCTCAATGACCAGAACAACACCTACCAGTCGATGGTGTTGTTGAGCGACGCCTCAGGCGCTGCCGCTGCCGCGGCCAATGCCGTACCGGAGCCGTCGTCTCTGGCGCTGAGCCTGATGGGTGGCCTGGCCTTGTGGAATCGCCGCCGCAGTCGCCTGCAGTCGGCGGCCTGAGAGGGCCGGGCCTACTGCGTATCCAGGCGAGCCTTGCGGGGACGCCCTTGCAGCAGTCGGTCGTACACCGCATCGGGCAGCACCCGCAGCAATTTGGCCACCACGCCCATTTGCCACGGAATGACGCGGTAGGTCACACCCGCCCCGATAGACCTGAACGCCTTGTCGGCGAAGGCTTCGGGGCGCATCAGGAACGGCATGCCGTAACGGTTTTTTTGCGTGAGCGGGGTGTCGATATAGCCGGGACAAATGGTCACCACCTTGACCCCGCTGGCGCGCAACTCGCCGCGCAAACTCTCACAGTAGCCAATGACGGCCGCCTTGCTGCCGCAGTAGGCCCCATGGCCCGGAAGGCCCCGGATACCGGCCACGCTGCCGATGCCTACCAAGGCGCCACTGCCGCGCTGCACCATGGCCTGGATAAAGGGATGGAAGGTGGCCGCCATGCCGATGTTGTTGGTGGCAAAGGTCTGGGCCATCACGGCGATATCGGCCTCGATGGCGGTGTCCATGCCGACGCTGATACCTGCGCTGGCCACCACCACGTCCGGCACACCCTGTTGGGCGATGCAGGCTTTGCCCGCCGCCACAATGCTCTCGGGCAGCGCGACATCTGCGCTATATATTTGGTAGCTGCTTGCGCTTATTCCATGGGCGCTAGCCCATGATTCGACCATTGAAGCACGGCGGGCCACCAAAGCCAGCCGGTAGCCTGCCTGGAAATACCGCAAAGCCAGGGCCTGGCCGATGCCGCTGGAGGCACCGGTGATGAAAACCAATTTGGACATGCACTTCCTTGGTCGGAGCTATTTGGCCGACTGGGGTATCAACACGCCTTTGACGCGGCCATCGAGCTGCATCAGGCGGTCCAGGTTGTTGTAGTCCATGGAGTCGGCGGTGAAAGTGTCGTTGCCGCGGACCAACGTAACGGGCTTGTTCGAGCGCACCCGCTCGGTCTCCAGATAGGCGTGCAGAAAGTCGCTGCGAAACTCCATTTTGGGCTGCACCACCACGCCCTTGTCGACCACCGGCTGGCGCACCACCACGGCATTGCCAAATAGCTGCACCTCGGAGCCGTCGGCGTTGCTCAGGCCGCGGTCGGCGGTGGACACGGTGACCAGACCTTGTGGATTCACCGAGCGGATGCGCACCTGGGTGATTTCCACGGTGTCGGTGTCGGGGAAATGGTGGGCTTCGCTGCCAAAGACTTCGCTCTTCAGGTGACCCAGGGCATCAAAATTCTTCACCGAGAAGCTGCGCATGAAGTAGTCGGCCTCGTGGGTCGCCGGGGCGGCGGCACCGGCCGCGGTAAAAATAGGTGTGTTGCGCACCAGCCAGTAACTTCCCAGGGCCAGCACACCCATCAGCAGTACCGGCAGGTAGATGGAGAAGCGGTTCCACGCCGAGTGCAGTAACGCCATCACGCCAGGTACGCTTGCAGCAGCGCGGCGTAGCGGCCAGTGGCCACCAGCAGCAGATCACAAAACTCGCGAGCCGCACCGTGGCCACCGGTGCGCTGGGTCACGAAATGGGCCGCGGCCAGCACCTCGGCCTGGGCGTTGGCGGGCGCGCAGGCCAGGGCGCTGCGACGCATCACCGGCAGATCAGGCCAGTCGTCACCGATGGCGGCGGCCTGGGACCAGTCCAGCCCCAGTTCGGCCAAAATCTTTTCGGCAGCCGGGCGCTTGTCTTCGGTGCCAAACACGGCGTGGGCGATGCCCAGGGCCTGCAAGCGCAGGCGCAGCGGCTGAGAGTCGCGGCCGGTGATGATGGCGGGGGTGATGCCGGCTTTTTGCAGCAGCTTGAGGCCATGGCCGTCCAGGGTGCTGAAGCGTTTGAGGGTTTCGCCAGACTCGGAAAAGTACAGCCCGCCGTCGGTCAGTACACCGTCGACATCGAAAAATGCGACACGCACGTTTTGGGCGCGCAGCAGCAGCTCCGGGGAAAACTGGAGGGCCGGTGTGGACATCAAATGACCTTTGCCCGCATCAGGTCGCCGATATGCACCACGCCCACCAGCACGTTGCTGCGGTCGACCACCAGCACGCTGGTGATTCGGTGGCGTTCCATCAGCTCGGCCGCGTCCACCGCCAGCGCCTGGGGCTGGATGCTGCGCGGGTGCAAATGCATGACCTCCTGGGCCCGGGCTGCCCGCAGGTCGACGCCGTTTTCAATCAGGCGGCGCAGGTCGCCATCGGTAAAAATGCCCAGCACCTGCTGCTGTGCGTCCACCACGGCGGCCAAACCGCCCTTGGCGCTCATTTCACGCATCATGTCGGCCAACAGCGTGTCCGGGCCGACGCAGGGCAGTTCCTCGCCGGAGCGCATCACGTCGCTGACATGGGTGAGTAGTTTGCGGCCCAGGGCCCCGCCCGGGTGCGAGCGGGCAAAGTCTTCGGGCTGAAAGCCCCGCGCATCCAGCAAGGCCACGGCCAGAGCGTCGCCCAGCGCCAGTTGCGCCGTGGTGCTGGCGGTGGGCGCCAGGTTCAGTGGGCAGGCTTCCTTGTCCACGCCGCCGTCCAGCACTTCGGTGGCGTGGCGCGCCAGGGTGGATTGCAGGCCACCGGTGATGGCAATCAGGGGCACCCCCTGGCGTTTAAGCACGGGCAGCAGGATAGTGATTTCGGAGGATTCGCCACTGTTGGAGATGGCCAGCACGATGTCGCGGGGCTCGATCATGCCCAGGTCGCCATGGCTGGCTTCGCCGGGGTGCACAAACATGGCCGGGGTGCCGGTGGAGGCCAGGGTGGCGGCGATCTTGCGGCCCACATGGCCGCTTTTACCCATGCCCATGACCACCACGCGGCCCCGCACGGTCAGCATCAGTTGCACCGAGCGGGCGAAGGCCTCGGTCAGGCGGTTTTTCAGGCCCGCGACGGCCGCAGCTTCAATATCAAAAGTCTCACACGCCTGGCGCAAAGCCCGTGCAGCGTCAAAAGGGGGGGCGGATGTCATGCGGCGATTCTATCGGCGTACATCTGGCACCTTGTTTGCATAGCGAGAGGTTGACGCTTGTTAGCATAGGCCTATGACCGGACTTGAACTGACGCTGATGTACCTGCTGGCCGCTGTGCTGGGGGTGGTCACGTTCCGGTCGCTGAAGCTGCCACCCATGCTTGGTTATCTGGTGGTGGGCGTGGTGATTGGGCCGAATGCGCTGGCGCTGGCGCAGAACTCCGAGGGCATCAAGCACCTGGGGGAGTTTGGCGTGGTGTTTCTGATGTTCGTCATCGGGCTGGAATTCAATTTGCACAAGCTGCGGGCCATGCGCCAGCATGTGTTTGGGCTGGGGCTGTTCCAGGTGACGGTCACCATGCTGGTGGCCACGTTTGCCTCACTGGCCTTGGCGATGGCAGCACCCAGGTTCTGGCACATGGAATGGCAAACCGCCTTGGCGCTGTCAGGGGCGCTGGCCATGAGCAGCACCGCCATTGTGGTCAAGCTGATGTCCGAGCGGCTGGAGATGGAGTCCGAGCACGGCAAACGCGTAATGGGGGTGTTGCTGTTCCAGGATCTGGCGGTGGTGCCCTTGCTGGTGCTGATACCGGCGCTGGGCTCGTCGCCCGAGGAGTTGCTGACCTCTTTGGGGCTGGCGTCGCTCAAGGCGGCCGGCCTGATCACCGTGCTGCTGGTCGGTGGACAGCGGGTGATGCGCTGGTGGCTGACGATTGTGGCGCGGCGCAAAAGTGAAGAGCTGTTTGTACTGAACCTGCTGCTGATCACGCTGGGCCTGGCCTGGCTGACGGAGCTGGCGGGTCTGAGCCTGGCACTGGGCGCGTTTATTGCGGGCATGCTGATCTCGGAGACCGAATACAAGCACCAGGTGGAAACCGACATCCGCCCCTTCCACGATGTGCTGCTGGGGCTGTTTTTCATCACCATCGGCATGCTGCTGGACTGGCGGCTGGTACTGGCGCACTGGCCCCTGGTGCTGCTGTTGGTGAGCCTGCCGGTGCTGTTCAAGCTGGTCATGGTGACGGTGCTGGCCCGGCTGCTGGGCGGCACCATGGGCGTGTCGCTGCGCACCGGGCTGTACCTGGCGCAGGCTGGCGAATTCGGCTTTGTGCTGCTGACGCTGGCGCAAGAAAACCGGCTGGTCCCGGCCACCTTGCTGAACCCGATTCTGGCCAGCATGGTGCTGTCGATGCTGGCCACGCCTTTCATCATCATGTTCAGCAACAAGATCGTGATGAAACTGGTCAGCAGCGAGTGGCTGCAGCAGTCGCTGCAGATGACCCACATCGCCCGCAAATCCATCAACGCCAACAAGCACGTCATTATTTGCGGCTATGGGCGCTGCGGACAAAATCTGGCGCGCATGCTGGAGCGCGAAGGCATTCCCTACATGGCGCTCGACCTGGACCCGGATCGGGTTCGCCAAGCCGCCGCCGCGGGCGATTCCGTGGTGTTTGGCGATGCGGCCCGGCTGCAGGCGCTGATGGCGGCGGGCCTGGCGCGGGCCAGCGCCGTGGTGATCACCTACCTGGATGTGGCAGGCGCGCTCAAGGTGCTGGTGCACACCCGCGCCCACGCCCCCCAGGTGCCGGTGATCGTGCGCACCCAGGACGACCACGATCTGGAAAAGCTGCGCCAGGCCGGTGCCACCGAGGTGGTTCCCGAGGCGATTGAGGGCTCTTTGATGTTGGCCAGCCACGCGCTGGCGTTGGTAGGCGTGCCGATGCGCCGGGTGATCCGGGTAGTGCAGGACCAACGGGATGCACGCTACAACCTGCTACGGGGTTACTTCCACGGGGCCGACGACAACGGCGTGGACGAGCTGCACCACGAACGCCTGACCACCCTGACCCTGACGATTGCCGCCAAATGCCTGGGCAAACCTTTGGGTCGACTGGCCTTGCACGCCGTAGGGGTGCGTGTGATCAGCTTGCGCCGCAAAAATGGAAAAACCGAACAACCCAGCGACACCGTGCTGCTACAGGACGGCGACACGCTGGTGCTGTCGGGTGAACTAGCCACGCTGGCGCTGGCCGAGGAGAAGTTTTTAAAAGGCTGAGGCCATAGCGCAGGGCACAATAGCAGCCCCTCTCCTTTGGTGATATCCCCATGACAAGCTTCAGCGTGAACGCGTACCTCAAGGCCCATATGCGTACGGTGTCCGACTGGCCCGCGCCCGGCGTACAGTTTCGGGACATCACTCCGCTGCTGCAAAACCCGCGCGTGTTCCGCGTGATGATCGATGCCTTTGTGCACCGCTACATGGACCCGGCCCTGCGCCCCGACGTGGTGGCCGGGCTGGATGCACGTGGCTTCATTCTGGGTGCGGTGGTGGCCTACGAGCTCAATATCGGCTTTGTGCCGATCCGCAAAAAAGGCAAGCTGCCGTTCACCACGGTGGAAGAAACCTACGAACTCGAATACGGCAGCGCCACGGTGGAGTTGCACACCGACGCCGTCAAGGCGGGCGACCGGGTGCTGCTGATCGACGACCTGATTGCCACCGGCGGCACCATGATGGCCGGTAAAAAGCTGCTCGAAAAACTCGGCGCCACCGTGGTGGAAGGTGCGGCGATTGTCGATCTGCCCGAGCTGGGTGGCTCCAATAAGCTGCGTGAAAGCGGTTTGTCGCTGTTTACGCTAGTGGATTTTGCCGGACACTGAAGGCAGGCGCGAAGCGGCTTCCAGGGCCTTCTGGAACGCCACCACCTCGTCCTCCTGCAAGGGCTCATAGCGGCCCACGCCACCGGTCAGGGTGACCCGGTCAGACGGGCCGGATTCCGGGCCCGAGAGCGTGGCCGGCACGCTGGGTGGGGCGGCCACCAGCTCGGCATTGTTGCGCCAGTACACCGAGGTAATCACCAGGCCATGTTGGGCTTGCGCAGCTTCAATGACCTGGGTTTCGATGCGCGCACGCCATCCGGCATCCCCACCCCAGGGATTGGCCACGTCCACCATTACCAAAAACTGGTGCCCTTGGTCGTCCAGCGCCAGCACCTTGAATTTGAAACTGCTGGTTTGCACGCCGGCCTGCACCAGGGACGTACGCACCACCGCATACAAGCGCTCCCGGCGGTCGATCCGGGCATCCCGCAATTGGCTGGCAGCGGGGGGCAGGGCCGCATTGCGCGGAGGTTTGCGCGAAAACCAGTTTAAAAAAGACATGTTTTTGCCATCCTAGGGAGCAGCCGACTCATGTCACCGCGACACGGTATCGGCTATGCATCAAACGCTTGGCCACCACAGCGCCAGCACCCATTGCCACCGCCAGGGCCAGTTCGGGCTTGCGGTGGGTCATCTCGGTATACCGCATCGGAGACAGGCTCCACAGGATGCAGGTACTGCCCGCCTGCACAGTGGCACTGCGTGGCATGGCGGTGAAAAAGCTGCCTTCGCCCACCACGGTGCCCGCGCCCACAATCGCCAGCCGGATGCGGCTCTCAGCATCTTCAAAGTGCACGCTCAGGCTGCCGCTGGCCACAAAATAGAGTGTACGGTCCATAGCGCCCTGTTTAAACAAGACCTCGCCCTGCGCCAGGGTCAAGGGCTGTAGGTAGTGCGCCAGCGCCTCCCATTGGGCGGGCAGCAGGTTCAGGCTGAGGCCATCCTGGGCCTTGTTCAGCACCAGGGCATCTATCAGGCCTTGGAGACGGGACGCTGCGGTAGTCATGGCCACAGTTTATGGCATTCACTTCCCAATGCAAAAGCTGGAAAAAATCACACCCAGCAAATCGTCCGCACTGAAAGCACCGGTGATCTCGTTCAGGGCATTCTGGGCCAGGCGCAGCTCTTCGGCGAGCAGGTCCAGCAGTTGCGCCTGCGCCGCCAAGTGCGCCACGGCGGCATCCAGGTGCGCCTCGACCCGCTGCAAAGCATGCACATGGCGGGCCCGGGCAATAAACACCCCTTCGGGCGAGGCCTCCCAACCGGCCACGTCCAGCAACTTGCGGCGCAGGCTGTCGAGCCCGGCACCGGTTTTGGCGGACAGCGCCAGCGCGCCGGGGGCTGCGGCATGGGAGTCGAGCTTGTTCCACACGTCGATCACCGGCACGCGGTGCGGCAACTTCTGGGCCAGTTCGGCGGCGATGGCGGCATCGGCGGCCCGGTAGTCGGCCAGGTCGGCACGGGTCAGGTCGTGCAGAAACAACACGGCGTCGGCGGCTTCGATCTCGGCCCAGGCGCGCTCGATCCCGATGGCCTCGATGGCATCCTCGCTGCGGCGCAGCCCGGCGGTATCGATCACGTGGATGGGCACCCCCTCGATCTGGATGGTCTGGGCCACCTTGTCGCGGGTGGTGCCGGCGATGGGGGTGACGATGGCCAGCTCGGCCCCGGCCAAGGCGTTCAGCAAAGACGACTTGCCCGCGTTCGGCTGCCCCGCAATCACCACCTTGATGCCTTCGCGCAGCAACGCGCCCTGGCGGGTACGTTGCATCACGGTAGATAGTTTTTGCTGTAGTTTTGATAGCTGCCCATGCGCATCTGCCTTGCGCAGGAAGTCGATTTCTTCTTCAGGAAAGTCCAAGGTGGCTTCCACCAGCATGCGCAAGTGCACCAGGCCGTCGCGCAGGGCGTGGATCTCGTGCGAGAACTCGCCCGACAGCGAGCGGGCCGCGCTGCGGGCCGCCGCCTCGGTGCTGGCATCGATCAGGTCGGCAATGGCTTCGGCCTGGGCCAGGTCGATCTTGTCGTTCAGGAACGCACGCTGGGTAAATTCGCCCGGCTGGGCCAGCCGTACGCCACTGGCCGCTCCCGCCTCCAGGCAACGCGCCAGCAGCAGTTGCAGCACCACCGGCCCGCCGTGGGCCTGCAGTTCCAGTACGTCTTCGCCGGTGTAGGAGTGCGGGGCGGGAAAGTGCAGGGCCAGGCCGTGGTCGATGGCCCCGCCTGCGGCATCGCGAAACGGCAGGTAGGTGGCCTCGCGGGCCTTGAGCGGGCGGCCACACAGAGCCTCAATGACCGCGCCGATATGCTTGCCGCTGACCCGCACGATGCCGACCGCGCCCCGGCCGGGAGCAGTGGCGATGGCGGCGATGGGGTTGTTGTTACGGCTGTGCATGGCGGGAAACCTTCCAGAAAAAAAGCCGCCCAACCCGGAGGTTCAGCGGCTTTGGTGCACCACAGGGGCGGTGTTATTTGAACGAGGGCAAATGGAACTTCGGTGGAACGCCCATACGGGTGTTGATGATCCACTGCTGGGCAATCGACAAGGCATTGTTGGTGATCCAGTACATCACCAGCCCGGCCGGGAAGAAGAAGAACATCACCGAGAAAGCCAGCGGCATGAACCACATCATCTTGGCTTGCAGCGGATCCGGCGGCGCGGGGTTCAGCGAGGTTTGCAGCATGGTGGTCAAGGCCATCAGCACCGGCAAGATGAAGAACGGATCGGGCGACGACAGGTCATGGATCCACAACGCCCAGGGCGCGTTGCGCATTTCCACGCTGGACAACAGCACCCAGTACAGGGCCATGAACACCGGGATCTGGATCATGATGGGGAAGCAGCCGCCCATCGGGTTGATCTTTTCTTCGCGGTAGATCTTCATCATGGCCTGCTGCATTTCGGCAGGCTTGTCTTTCAGGCGCTCGCGCATTTCGGTGATGCGGGGGTTGATGGCCTTCATTTTGGCCATGCTGGAATAGGCCTTGGCGTTGAGCCAGTAGAAGGCGATTTTCAGCAACAGCACCAGGGCCACGATCGACCAGCCCCAGTTCATGAGCACGCTGTGGATCTTGTCGAGCAGCCAGTACAGGGGTTCGGCCAGAATCTTGACCCAGCCGTAGTCTTTCACCAGCTCCAGGCCGGGAGTCAGGGACTCCAGCAGCTTTTCAAGTTGCGGGCCCACGAACATGCGGGCCTCGACCGACTTGCTGGTACCGGGGGCGATGTCGTTCATCGGCGTGATCATGCCGACCGCGTACAGGTTGGTATCGACCTTGCGCATGAACAGGTCACGCTGGATGCCGTCGCCCAGCAACCAGGCGCTGGCAAAGTAGTGCTGCACCATGGCCACATAGCCGGTGGCGGAGGTCTTTTCGATATCGACCTTATTTTCTTCGATCTTCTTGAACTCGACCTTTTGGTACTTCATGGCATCGGTGTAGACCGCAGGGCCAGTGAAGGTCGAGTAGAACGAGGACTCGCCCGGCGGCTTGTTGCCGTCGCGCACCAATTGCAGGTACAACTGGGGCGATACGGCGGTGGTGCCGACGTTTTGCACTTCGTGCTTCACATTGATCACGTACGAGCCACGGGCCAACGAGTAGGTCTTGACCAGCTTGATGCCGCCGACCACGGGCGATTCAAAACGGACCACAAGCTCCTTGGCGCCTTCTGCCAGCGAACGCTCGCCGGGCACCAAAGTCATCAGCGTCTTGTGGCTGGGCAAGGCCGCACCACCGACAGAACCAACACCGGCAATCAGGCCGGTCTGGGCTTGGTAATAGCGGTCTTTGCTGTCGTCGAGCAAGACGAAGTTCTTCGACTTGTCGGCCATATCCACCTGGCCCAGCAGCTCGGAGCGCACCAGCGAGCCGCCTTCGGTATCAAAGGTCAGCTTCAGCAAGTCGGTGGTGACCAGCACCTGCTCTTTGGCGGCTGCGGGCGCTGCCGGATCCACCGGCACCTGGGCCACACCAGCGGCAGGTGCGGCTATGGGTGCGGGCACCGACGAGGCACCGGCAACCGGCTTGCCCACGGCGGCCTGCTCGACGGGCATGGGGAAGAAGGTTGCTTTATGGCCGTTGAAAACTTGCCATTTGTCCCACAGCAGCACCATAGCAAAACCAAAAATCACCCACAGGATGGTTCGGCGAATATCGTTCATGAAGACTTCTTATGTGAAGAGGAGGAAAGCAAGGGAGAAAATAGCCGGGGACGCTCGTGCGGCGGCAGGTCAAGCCCACCGTCGCACCAGGGGTGGCAGCGCACCAGCCTGCGCAGCGTCAAATAAGAACCTGCTGCTGCGCCATGCCGCTCCAACACCGCCAGCGCGTACACCGAGCAGGTGGGCTCAAAACGGCAGGCCGAACCCAGCCACGGGCTGAGCAGCAAACGGTAGCCGCGCACCACGCCCATCAACAGGGATTGCATCATGGCGCCGACCCCACTTTGGTGACAGCCATGCCAAACAACTGTTCCAGCTCGGTGCGCACCGCCAGCTTGAGCGGCTCGGACGTGGCGCTGACAAATACCTTGCGGTCAAACGTACTGCGCAGACGCACCACGTGGGCCGCTTGCGGAAAGCGCGGCTCAAAAGCCTGGACCACCTGGTAAATCTGGCGCTTGATGGCATTGCGGGTCACCGCGCGCTTGGCCCAGCGCTTGGGTGCCATGGCCCCCACCCACACGTCCTGAACGCCAAACAGAGCCTGCGGTCGCGTGGACTCGGGCTCTGTAGGAGGGGGTGCGGATGTAGCGGTGGTTTTGGGCGGCACGGGGAGCACATCCAAAGCAGCACGGTGCAACGCAAAATGCGGTGTCCGGGCCACGGTTTTACCCGCTAAAACGGCCTGAAACTGCGCCCGCGTTTTAAGTCGCTGCACGGCAGGTTTCAGACCGAAGTCAGTGCGCCAGCTTAGACAGCCAGACGCTTGCGGCCTTTGGCGCGGCGGGCGTTGATGACAGCACGGCCGCCACGGGTTTTCATGCGGACCATGAAACCATGGGTACGGGCACGCTTGATTTTCGACGGTTGGTAAGTGCGTTTCATGATGACATCCTAGAAGAGTTCGGATTGGCAGCGCCTATTGGTGCGTTGCCAAAAATGGGGGGCGGTTGAATGCCCTTTTGATGGACCCTGAAGCTGGGAGCTTGGCACCAGTGGCACCAAGCCCGGCAACCCATCTGTTCGATACCCCAAAGCCTTAACGCACGTTACTCACGCGAGGCCCGGAAACTGTCTAGATGAATTTAGTCAGGGAAACCCGGCATTATGGCAAATTTTTCGGCCCATGGCAAGATACGGTTCGGCGGGAAGCGTGTCGAGGCAGCCCGCCAACCAATCGCTGCAAATTGTGGATAAGGGCGGGACAAACTACAATGGTCGGTTCGCCGATCCCTCATTTATCCACAGAAGTAGACACCCCCCACAATGACAGAGGGAACCCCCACCAACACCGGCGCAGGCCACAGC